>NZ_JABWQS010000018.1:0-107158 GCF_014268545.1 Pseudomonas sp. SWRI81 | reverse complement strand
GGAGCCGGATTTGAACCGACGACCTTCGGGTTATGAGCCCGACGAGCTACCAGACTGCTCCATCCCGCGTCTGTGTGTCGGCATTCTACAGAGGATCGCCGAGCTGTCAACCTTCAATCTGGATAAATCTGTTGAGGTTCAAGCGCTTAGCTCGTTTTCAAGGACGCCGGTCGGCGCGCAGCCCAGAGCGTACAAGGCTTCCAGCTCTATTGGCCGTTGATCGGTGATTGAGAAAATAAATCCTTATCAAATTTCCTACCGTCGGAAAAGATCCTTCAACCACTGGTGCTATATACAGGTGTCGGTGAGATACTGGCGCTCCGGCTTGCCACGTTTGTTTTTCCTACATGACTCAGCGAAAAATCATCCACATCGACTGTGATTGTTTCTACGCCGCCATCGAGATGCGCGACGATCCGCGTCTGGCTGGCAAGCCGTTGGCGGTCGGTGGTTCGGCGGATCGACGCGGAGTGATCGCGACCTGCAATTACGAAGCGCGAGCCTATGGCGTGCGCTCGGCGATGGCCTCCGGGCATGCCTTGAAGCTGTGTCCTGACCTGACCATCGTCAAGCCGCGCATGGAGGCTTACCGCGACGCGTCGAAGGAAATTCATACGATCTTTGCCGATTACACCGATCTGATCGAGCCTTTGTCATTGGACGAGGCCTATCTGGACGTGTCGGACAGTGCGCATTTTGGCGGCAGTGCCACGCGCATTGCCCAGGACATTCGTCGCCGGGTCTCCAATCAATTGCATATCACTGTTTCCGCTGGCGTTGCGCCGAACAAGTTTCTGGCCAAGATCGCCAGTGACTGGAAGAAGCCCAACGGCTTGTTCGTGATCACGCCGGACCAGGTCGAGGATTTCGTCAGCGGTTTGCCCGTGAGCAAGCTGCACGGCGTGGGTAAAGTTACCGCCGACAAACTCGGCAAGCTGGGCATTGTTGACTGCGAGCATCTGCGTGAGTGGGGCAGGCTGGCGCTGGTGCGTGAATTTGGCAGCTTCGGCGAGCGATTGTGGAACCTGGCTCGTGGGATTGACGATCGACTGGTGCACAACGACAGTCGTCGTCAGTCGATCAGCGTGGAAAACACCTACGACGTTGATCTGCCGGACTTGCGCAGCTGTCTCGACAAGTTACCCGAACTGCTGGACACCCTGAAAACCCGTATGGCCCGGATCGACAGCAGTTATCGGCCGGGCAAGCCGTTCGTCAAAGTGAAGTTTCATGACTTCACCCAGACCACGCTGGAACAGGCCGGGGCAGGGCGGGATCTGGGCAGTTATCAGTTGATGCTGACGCAGGCGTTCAATCGCGGCGGCAAACCGGTGCGGTTGTTGGGGGTGGGGGTGAGGCTGGAGGATTTGCGCGGTGGGTTTGAGCAGATGGAGTTGTTCGAGCGGTAGTGCAGTTGCAAGGCTCATGACGCTTTCGCGAGCAAGCCCGCTCCCACATTTGGAATGCATTCCACTGTGGGAGCGGGCTTGCTCGCGAAGCTTTAGGCTTAATTCGGTCCAGGATCAGCCACTAAACGCCCGGCATCCTTGGTCAGTGCCTTGAGAAACTCAGCCTGCAACTCAGGATCGTTGCGCGTCAGTTCGATCAGGCTTTGTTCCAGTTCGCTGGCTTCTTCTTCCAGACCCAGTTCCGACAGACGCTTGACCCGGTGTACCCACTGGCTCACTTCGTCGTCTTCCAGATCGTCATAAATCAGCCCGTGCGCCTCCAGCAACTTGCCCCGCAGGTGACTGCTGATCATCAAGGTCGAATCGGAGTGCACGTCGTCCTTGGCATCTTCCACGCTGATCTGCAATCGGCCGATATGATTGAGGTCATTTTCGGCAAACGGGCTGTCGAGCAGATTCAGGCGCAGCACGCCGTTGCGATCGGTGGTCATGTCGAAGGTCTGCTTGCCGGCCTTGACCTGCACCGGGCGCTCGCTCCATGGCAGGCTCGAATACTCCGTGCGCTTGTCGCGCTGGACTTCATCGATGCCCGCCAGGTTCTGCTGCGCGCGTCCGTTGGACTGCACGTTCATGAACGGGTTGAGCCCGGCGAAACCGTAGCTCAGCCAATCCCGGGTGATGCTGTCCGGCAGGTTGCCGAGGGCAAACACGTTGACCACGTTGGCGCCGACACCGCCGACCACCGCCACCGCGCCCAGCGGAATCTCGTAGACTTCGCGCCAGGGTTGGTACGGCGTGTAGCGGTCGTAACGGCGGGTGACTTCGAACTCGGTGACTTCGAAAGTCTTCTGTTCGTTGATCTTCACACGCCGCTGCGGCAGCTCAAGCACCTTGGGCTCGCCGACATCTATCTGCAGGCTGTGGTCGAGCAATTTACGCTCGACCCGCTCCTCGTGCTCGCTGCGTTGGGACATGTGATTGGCACAGCCGCTGACCAGCAGGGCGCCGCACAGGGCGGCGCCACCGAGGCCTAAGGTGTTTCGCTTGAACATGACGTCTCTACTGGTTTCAGCGGCGGATACGGGCCTGCAGGAAGGACAGTACGTCGGCCACCGGCAACGCTTGCGCCTCGCCTTCGGTACGACTCTTGTATTCCAGGTTGCCTTCGGCCAGGCCGCGGTCGCTGACCACGATCCGGTGTGGAATGCCGATCAGCTCCATGTCCGCGAACTTGATGCCCGGGCTGGTTTTCTTGTCGCGATCGTCCAGCAGCACTTCGAAGCCGGCCGCCGTCAGTTCGGCATACAGCTTGTCGGTGGCCTCGCGCACCTGTTCGGTTTCATAGCGCAGCGGGACCAGGGCAATCTGGAACGGCGCCAGGGTGTCGCTCCAGATGATGCCGTTTTCGTCGTTGTTCTGCTCGATGGCGGCAGCCACCACGCGGGACACGCCAATGCCGTAGCAACCCATTTCCAGGGTCACCGGCTTGCCGTTCTCGCCCAGCACTTCGCACTTCATCGCCTTGCTGTACTTGTTGCCCAGCTGGAAGATGTGCCCGACTTCGATGCCGCGCTTGATTTCCAGCGTGCCCTTGCCGTCCGGGCTTGGGTCGCCGGCGACCACGTTGCGCAAGTCGGCGACGGTCGGAACCGGCAGATCACGCTCCCAGTTCACGCCGAAGTAGTGCTTGTCGTCGATGTTCGCGCCAATGCCGAAGTCGCTCATCATCTCCACCGAGCGGTCGATGATGATCGGCAGCGGCAGGTTCAGCGGGCCGAGCGAGCCGGCGCCGGCGCCAATGGCGTCACGCAGTTCGGCATCGGACGCCATGACCAGCGGGCTGGCCACGCCTGGCTGGTTGGCCGCCTTGATCTCGTTCAGTTCGTGGTCGCCACGAATCACCAGTGCGATCAGCTTGCCTTCTTCTTCGGCGTGGACGATCAGCGTCTTGATGGTCTTTTCAATCGGCAGATTGAATTTTTCCACCAGGGCCGCGATGGTTTTGGTGTCTGGCGTGTCGACCAGGCGCAGCTCTTCGGTCGGCGCAGGACGCGAGGTTTCGCGTGGCACCGCTTCGGCTTTTTCGATGTTCGCCGCGTAGTCGGAACCGTTGCTGAAAACGATATCGTCTTCGCCGGACTCGGCCAGCACATGGAACTCGTGGGAGCCGGCGCCGCCGATCGAGCCGTTGTCGGCTTCAACCGGACGGAATTTCAGGCCCAGACGGGTGAACACGTTGCAGTACGCCTGATGCATGCGGTCATAGGTGACCTGCAGCGAAGCTTGATCGGCGTGGAACGAGTAGGCGTCCTTCATGATGAATTCACGGCCGCGCATCAAACCGAAGCGTGGACGGATTTCATCACGGAATTTGGTCTGGATCTGGTACAGGTTGATTGGCAGCTGTTTGTAGCTGCTCAACTCGTTGCGCATCAGATCGGTGATCACTTCTTCGTGGGTCGGGCCCGCGCAGAAATCGCGACCGTGGCGGTCTTTGATGCGCAGCAGTTCAGGGCCGTATTCTTCCCAGCGCCCCGATTCCTGCCACAGCTCGGCCGGTTGGGTGCTCGGCATCAACACTTCCAGAGAACCGGCAGCGTTCATTTCTTCGCGAACGATGGCTTCGACCTTGCGCATGACTCGCAGGCCCATCGGCAGCCAGGTGTACAGGCCCGAGGCAAGCTTGCGGATCATGCCGGCGCGCAGCATCAGCTGATGGCTGATCACGACCGCATCGGAAGGCGTTTCTTTCTGTGTGGCGAGCAAAAATTGACTGGTGCGCATGGTTGGCCGTTGTCGGTTGCTATGACTGGAAATGACGCAGCAGTGTACCGGCGAGTGCTGCCGACGTACAGGCGTGCGGTCGGTGGGGCGGTACGACGGCAGGATTCCTCCCGCCGCCGACGAAACGTCTTACGACTCTTCGCTGACCGGGGCCGCGGCGGGCTCGGGCGTCGGCGTCGGGCCTTCGCGGCGGCTTTCCTGAAACCAGTGCAGCGCAATAAGGATCAGTGTCGGTACGCCGAGCAGTGCGGTGATAAGAAAGAAGCTGTGATAGCCGAATTTCTCCACCAGCACCCCGGAATAGCCACCCATCAGGCGTGGCAGCAGCAGCATGATCGAGCTGAGCAGGGCGTATTGCGTGGCGGAGAACTTCAGGTTGGTCAGGCTCGACAGGTAGGCGACGAACGCCGACGTAGCCAGGCCCGAGCTGAAGTTGTCGAGGGAAATGGTCACCACCAGCATTTGCAGGTTCGGGCCCATGTCGGCAAGCATCACAAACAGCAGGTTGGTCCCCGCCGAGGCTACGCCGCCGATAAACAGGATCGGCAGGATGCCGAAACGCACAATCAACAGGCCGCCCATGCCAGCCCCGACAAGGGTCATGATCAGGCCGAAGATCTTGCTGACACTGGCGATCTGGTCCTTGGTGAAGCCCTGGTCAATGTAGAACACGTTGGCCATCACGCCCATCACCGTGTCCGACATGCGATAGGTGGCGATCAGGCCCAGCAGCAGCAGGGCCTGCCAGCGATAACGCAGGATGAAGTCATTGATTGGCGTCAGCACCGGCGCCAACCCGCGCCGGCCCATGGCCGACAGGCACAGGCCGGTGAGCAGTGTATAGAGAATGGCGCGCAGGAAGGCCCGGTCTTCGAGCAGCAGGTCCAGAGGACTCATGTCGCCGAACAGCACGCCGGCGAAATCGGTGTTGTACAGCTGGGTGAACATCGCCGGTACCGACACCAGCAAAATGATCAGCACAAACACCGACATCAATTGATGCATGAACGTGTAACGCCCGGCCTGCAACTGCGTGCGCAGCGGCACGGGCGGCTCACGCATGAACAGCGTGGTCAACAGTGCGGGCACCATCAAGGCGCCGAACAAGACATAAGTGCCGGTCCAGGCTGCGTGTTTATAGTTGAAACCGGTGGAGCCGAAACCTTCGGCGAAAAACAAGGCGCCGGCGGTGGCGAGCAGGGCGGCGACGCGGTAGCCGGACATGTAACTGGCGGCAAGGGCGGCCTGGCGGCTGTCGTCGGCGATTTCCAGACGATAGGCGTCGACCGCAATATCCTGGGTGGCAGAGGCGAACGCGACGACAACGGCAATGGCGATCAGCCAGGACAAGTGTTTCTGTGGATCACAGAAGCCCATGCCGATCAGTCCGAGAATCACCAGCGCCTGCGAGAGCACCAGCCACGAACGACGACGGCCCAGCTTGCCCAGGAACGGCAGGCGCCATTGGTCGAGCAGGGGCGACCAGACCCATTTGAACGCATAAGCCAGACCGATCAGGCTGGCATAGCCGATGGTTTCACGGGCCACACCGGCTTCACGCAGCCAGACGGAAAGCGTTGAAAACACCAGCATGTACGGCAGGCCGGCAGCAAAACCGAGCAACAACAGCACGAGCGTCGAAGGACTGGCATAGGCGGCGAGCGCGGCGCGCCAGGTTTTACGGGGCATGGGCTGAAGTCTGCCTCAAAATTGCGAAAACAAAGCGCGCACTCTAACCGCTGTGCTCTACCGGACGCCAGCCATGACGCTGAATATCCACACGATTGTTCAGGACGGTAATGCCTTCCATACGCAATCGTGCCCTTTGTTCATCGCCGGAAGGGCTGCCCACCGGCAGGCTGATCCGCCCACCGGCACCCAGCACACGGTGCCAGGGCAGTCTGGTATCGCTCGGCAACTGGCTCAAGGTGCGGCCGACCCAGCGGGCGGCGCGTCCCAGCCCCGCCAGTTCAGCCAGTTGGCCGTAGCTGACCACTTTGCCTTCAGGCACCTGCGCGAGGGTCGAGTAGAGCGCCGTGCGTCGGATTTGCGCTTCGCTCTCGTGGTCATGGATCGCGTCTTTCACGGGCCGGGTTCCTGAGCATCGCTGTGATTAATGCCCCAAGGGTAATCCGTGATCGGGCAGATGAGAAATGAACTCAATAGAAATAGTCCGGTCAGTCCTTGTCATGGGCAGGATCCTGCGGATAATGCCGACTTTTTTTCGCCAACTCTGAGCCCCCGACCTGCTTATGTTCTCCAGAACCCTGTTGTGCCTCGCTGTTTGCAGCACGTCCACGCCCCTGCTTGCCGACACCGTCTGGTTGAAAAACGGCGACAAGCTGAGCGGCACTATCACGGTGTTCGATGGCGGCAAGCTGTTGATCCAGACCAAATACGCTGGTGCGGTCGCGATTGACTGGAAAGAGGTCAAGACCCTCGATAGCGATCAGCACTTGCTGGTCAAGCAGGACGCCTACACCGGTGAAGTATCGAAGTCGCTCACCGCGGCGGATGACGGCAAAGTCACGCTGGCTAACGGTGATGCGCCGAAAACTGTCGAGCTGGCCAGCATTCAGCAGATTCTCAAGCCCAAGCCGATCGTCACCGACCTGGTGTGGAAGGGCAATGTCGACCTGGCGCTGGACTATCAACGCGCCGAAAAAGACACCGACGACTACGATGTCGGCTTCAAGACTTCGGCGCGTCATGGCCGCTGGCGGCATACCGCTGAAGGCGAGTACAACCGCGAAGTGCAGGACGCGGAAACCACCACCAACAACTGGCGTGCCGAATACTCCCTCGACCGCTTCCTGACCGATCAGTGGTTCTGGCAAGGGCGCCTGAACTACAAGCGCGATCATATCGAAGAGCTGGCGCGTCAGCGTGTGGTCGGTACCGGTCCGGGCTACCAGTTCTGGGATGACGAGCTGGGCGCGTTCTCGCTGGGTTCGCTGCTCAACCGCACCGATTACGAATACCGCGATGGCAGCAAGGACAACTTCTATTCCGTTGCCATGAAATGGGATTACAACCGTTACCTGATTGGCAAGAAGGTTGAGTTCTTCACCAGCGGTGAGGTCGGCAAGCCACTGTCGGGTGTAGCTGATTACGCACTGGACGCCGAGTTGGGGCTGCGTTACAAGGTCACTGACTGGGCATCGCTGAACCTCAAGGCCGAGCGCGACATTATCAGCGGCACCAACGATGCGGATTTGAACAAAACGCGCTACACCGCTGGGTTTGGCGTGGCCTGGTAAAGCACAAACATAAAATTGCAGCCTTTCGCGCTGCGATTTTTTTTGCCTGAACAAAACAGGCGCCCACAAAAAAGCCCCGCTTTTAAGGGCGGGGCTTTTTTCTAAAGAAGCTACAAGTTAGATAACTTGTACTTCTTCAGCTTGCATGCCTTTCTGACCGCGGGTAGCGATGAAAGAAACCTGTTGGCCTTCTTTCAGGCTTTTGAAGCCGTCGGATTGGATAGCTTTGAAGTGAACGAACAGGTCGTCACCGGATTGTGGGGTGATGAAGCCGAAGCCTTTTTCATCGTTGAACCACTTAACGGTACCGGTTTGGCGATTAGACATGGTGTAACTCCTTGAACAAAGATAACTGCGACTCAGGAAGAACCCTGGCCGAGACTGAGTGCAAAGAGCAGGAAAAATTCTTGTAGATGGTTGGATCGAAATTCAACATATCGTGTAGAGATTCTCAGTGACACAAGCAACACAGTGACGCCACCTTAACCCTTTTTCAGGAACGTGCCAATGGTTCTTGCGAAGGTTTCTCTGATTTCGGGATCGACGGTCTGCCAGTTCGTCGGCAGAACGCGTAATTACGGGGTGTTCGCCGAGAATTGCGATGTGCACTTTGAACGCGGCGGCGCGCCCGGTAAGATGCCGGACAGAATTTTTCCACCTCGCTATTCAGGACAAACCCGCCATGAGCATCAAATCGGACAAGTGGATTCGCCGCATGGCGCAGGAACACGGCATGATCGAACCGTTCGTCGAGCGCCAGGTGCGCGGCAGCGATGACAGCCGGGTGATTTCCTACGGCGTGTCGAGCTACGGCTACGATGTGCGCTGCACTAACCACTTCAAGGTGTTCACCAACATCAACTCCGCCATTGTCGACCCGAAAAATTTCGACGCCGGCAGCTTCGTCGACATTCACAGCGATGTTTGCATCATTCCGCCGAACTCCTTCGCCTTGGCCAGCACTGTCGAGTACTTCCGCATTCCGCGCAATGTGCTGACCATCTGCCTGGGTAAAAGCACCTACGCGCGTTGCGGCATCATCGTCAACGTCACCCCGCTCGAGCCTGAGTGGGAAGGTCACGTGACCCTGGAATTCTCCAACACCACCAACCTGCCGGCGAAGATCTACGCCAATGAAGGCGTGGCGCAGATGCTCTTCCTCGAGTCCGATGAGGAATGCGAAGTGTCCTACAAGGATCGTGGCGGCAAGTACCAGGGCCAGCGTGGCGTGACATTGCCGCGTACCTGATTTGCCATCCGACGGGCGTCGGGAATTCTTTGGCGGGCAGACACTCTATGGGGTGTACTGCCCGTTTTTGTTACAGACAAATACGGGCCTTCAATGAGGAGTGCCCTATGAAGATCGATCCGCGAATCAGCGCTGAACTGGCAAGGCTTGAGCCCAATCAGATAGGCGTCCTGGCCTGGTCGTTATTGGCGAATCCGTCTTTGAGCCTGTCCGGCGTGCCGGGTCAGCCCGAACCCGATACTCCCAACGAACAGCCGACCGAACCGGGTGAACCGACGTTGCCGGATGAACCGCCTCCGGCGCCTGTCGCTTGATTTGCCTGGAGGTCGATGGCCGTCAATCGGGGTCGGTGAGGACTTCAGTTGACGGGCCATATTTCCTTGTCGCCAATGACAAAAATCCTGCACGTGTCGTCCCGCTCGACCGCATAGCCGCCAGTGAACGCGCCGAAGGCCGGTAGCAGGCTGACCTGTTCGCCCAGCCTGAAGCACGCCAGTCTTAGCCGTTGCCGTCCCTTGCCATGCAAGTGATAAACAGGGTGTACGTGCCCGGCGAGGACGTGTCGCTCCGGATGCGGGTCCGGCTCGTGCTGTAATGCGAACGGCCCCAGCAGCATGGGCTCCGGCACTACACGAATGTTCAGCGAGGCTGGTGGATCGCCGGCGCGCTTGTCATGATTACCGCGAATCAGCGTCATCGGCAACGCGGTGTGCCGAGCTCGCCATTCGGCTAACGCGCTCAGCGTGGCCGGCGCATGCGAGCCCGGGCCATGGAGGAAATCCCCGAGGAAGATCAACTGGCGGCACGGCAGCCTCGCCAGCAGCGCGTCGATCACCGCGATATTGCTCGCAGTGGTGCCATGCGGCACTGGCTGACCAAGGCTGCGATAGGCCGCTGCTTTGCCAAAATGCACGTCGGCAATCAGCAGGGCCTCCTGCGCTGGCCAGTACAACGCCTTCTCCGGCAGCAGCCACAATTCTTCGCCTGCCAGACGCACCGGGTACGCCGCGCTCATGCTGACTGCGCCTTGTCAGCGGTTTTTTCCAGATCTCCAACCATTCTTCTGATCCTGTCCGCGAGTTTTTCCGAACTCATGCTTTCGCGCATCCGCTCCACCAGCAGGGGGAATCCCAGCGGGGTAGGACGTTTAACTTGATGCACGTCCATTTTCATCCGCTTGATGCGTTCCAATGTCTGTTCCAGGCGACGAATATCCAGCTCTTCGCGCAGGACTTCTTCCCCGGCCTGCGCCAGCAGCAGGTTGTCGGCGTCGTATTGTTTGAACACCTCGAAGAACAAGCCGCTCGACGCTTGCACTTGGCGGGTGCTTTTCGGTGCACCGGGATAACCGGCGAACACCAGTCCGGCAATGCGTGCAATTTCGCGAAAACGGCGCAGCGCCAACTCGCCAGCATTGAGGCTGGCGAGCACATCCAGCAACAGGTCATCGGCGTTGAACAGTCGTGCATCGAGATGCGTCGACCAATCCAGCGGCGTGGCGCTGAGCAATTCCAGCCCGTAATCATTCACCGCTATCGAAAAGCTCACCGGCTGGCGCTGGCTGACCCGCCATGCCAGCAGACTCGCCAGTCCCAAATGCACCTGGCGCCCGGCAAACGGGTAGAGGAAAAGGTGCCAGCCCTCGCGGGATTTCAGCACCTCGGCCAGCAGATTTTCGCTGGTAGGCAAGCCGGACCAACGTATCTGGGTTTCCAGCAGCGGTCGCAGCGACTGCATTTCCGGGCCGGCAAACTGACCGCGGGCTGCCGCGCTGAAACGCGCAACCACCGCTTCGGCCAGTTCGTTGGATAACGGCATGCGACCGCCATTCCAGCGCGGCACCGCGGCTTTTTTCGCGGTGCTGCGCTTGACGTAGGCGGTCATGTTCTCCACCCGTACCAGTTCCAGCAGGCGGCCAGCGAAGAGGAAGCCATCGCCGGGTTTGAGTCGAGCGATAAAGCCTTCCTCGACACTGCCCAACTGTTTACCCCCACCACCCTTGCTCCAGAACTTCAGATTGATGCTCGCGTCGCTGACAATGGTGCCGATGCTCATTCGGTGGCGTCGCGCCAGACGAGCATCCGGCACCCGCCAGACGCCATGTTCATCCGGCTCGACCCGGCGGTAATCCGGGTAGGCCGTCAGCGACATCCCGCCATGGCGTACGAAAGCCAGCGCCCAGGCCCAATCGGCAGGTGTCAGATCGCGGTAGGCCCAGGCGCCACGGACTTCTTCGTACAGATCTTGAGGAATAAACCCACCGCCAAGGGCCATGCTGACCAAATGTTGCACCAATACATCCAGAGGTTTGTGCGGCGACAGGCGCGGTTCGATACGGCGTTGCTCGACGGCATCACGAGCCGCAACCGCTTCGATCAGCTCCAGGCTGTGGGTCGGCACCAGTGTCACGCGCGATGTGCGTCCCGGTGCATGGCCAGAGCGCCCGGCGCGCTGCATCAACCGCGCGATGCCTTTCGCCGAGCCGATTTGCAGCACGCGCTCGACCGGCAGGAAATCCACGCCCAGGTCCAGGCTTGAGGTACACACCACGGCCTTCAACTGTCCGTCCTTCAAGGCCTGTTCGACCCAGTCACGGGTCTCGCGCGACAGCGAACCGTGGTGCAAGGCAATCAGCCCGGCCCAATCCGGCCGCGCTTCAAGCAGTGCCTGATACCAGATTTCCGATTGTGCCCGGGTGTTGGTAAACACCAGGCTGCTGGCGCAAGCGTCCAGTTCGGCGACCACCTGCGGCAGCATCTTCAGGCCGATATGCCCGGCCCAGGGAAAACGCTCGATGGCCGGCGGGAGAAGGGTGTCGACCTGCAGGTTTTTTTCGCTTTTGCCCTGAACACTGATACCGCCGCCCTGTGGGATCAGCACTTGCTCGGCGTGGGATTGATTACCGAGGGTGGCGGACACGCCCCAAACGATCAGTTCCGGCTGCCAATGCCGCAGGCGGGCGAGGGCCAGTTGCAATTGCACGCCGCGTTTGTTGCCGAGCAATTCGTGCCATTCATCCACGACGATCATGCGCAGGGTCGATAGCGCCGTGCGAGCATCGGCTCGGGCAAGTAACAGCGTCAGGCTCTCCGGCGTGGTGATCAGTGCGGTCGGCAGGCGCCGGCCCTGACGCGCGCGTTCGCTGCTGCTGGTGTCGCCGGTGCGCAGCCCGATGCTCCATGGCAGTTGCAAATCATCGACCGGTGCCTGCAAGGCGCGCGCAGTGTCGGCGGCGAGGGCGCGCATGGGCGTGATCCACAGCACGGTCAGCGGTTCGGCCGGCGGTTTGCGCTTGCGCGGCGTGGCCGCTGGTGCTTGTCCGCGGGCGAAGCGATTGAGCGCGGCAAACCACACCGCGTAGGTCTTGCCGGCGCCTGTGCTGGCGTGGAGCACTCCGGATTCGCCATTTTTCACCGCCGCCCACACCTGTTTCTGAAAGGCAAACGGCTTCCAGTCGCGGGCCTTGAACCAGGTTTTTGCGTGGTCGGGGGATCTCGCCATGCCGGCTGCGTGCGCTCTGGAGGGGTTGTTTCAGAGACAGCGAAGCGGGCGGACAAGTTTAACTTGGGCTTGCCCCGATCCCTGTAGGAGTGAGCCTGCTCGCGATAGCGTCATCACATCCAGCATTGATGTGACTGACATACCGCTATCGCGAGCAGGCTCACTCCTACAGGGAATGTGTATGGCGTTATTTCAGGTTTCCGCTCAGGAATTGCTTCAGGCGTTCGCTTTTCGGGTTGCCCAGCACTTCTTCCGGCGCACCTTCTTCTTCCACCAGGCCCTGATGCAGAAACAGCACCTGGCTGGACACCTTGCGCGCAAAGCTCATCTCGTGCGTGACCATGATCATCGTCCGGCCTTCTTCGGCCAAGCCTTGAATCACTTTCAACACCTCACCCACCAATTCCGGATCCAGCGCCGAGGTCGGTTCATCGAACAGCATCACTTCCGGCTCCATCGCCAGCGCCCGGGCAATGGCCACGCGTTGCTGCTGACCACCGGAAAGAAAGGCCGGGTATTGATCGGCAACCCGCGCCGGCAGGCCGACCTTGTCCAGATACCGGCGGGCGCGGTCGTCGGCCTCCTGTTTGCTGCAGCCCAGCACCCGGCGTGGGGCCATGGTGATGTTTTCCAGCACGGTCATGTGGCTCCACAGGTTGAAATGCTGGAACACCATCGCCAGCCGCGTGCGCAGGCGTTGCAGTTCATCGGCGTCAGCGACGTGCATGCCGTGGCGGTCGGTGACCATGCGGATCGCCTGGCCGTCGAGGCTCATGGCGCCGTCGTTGGGTTGTTCGAGAAAATTGATGCAGCGTAAAAAGGTGCTTTTGCCCGAGCCGCTGGCGCCGATCAGGCTGATCACGTCGCCGGTTCTGGCCTTGAGCGAAACGCCTTTGAGCACCTGATGATCGCCATAGCTTTTGTGCAGGCCTTCAACGGTCAGTTTGTACATGGGACGAGCATCCTCAAGGCGAAAGTAGGTAGCCGCTGCGATAGGCTTCGGCGCCCGCGACGTGGGCGATGACCATGCCGGCAGTGGCCATGCGCCGCAGCGAGCGCGCATACAACAGGCCGGCGGCGGTGCAATGAATGGGGGTGACCTTGTCGTGGATGGGGTCGATGATTTCGGCAATCTGCTGTCCGGCTTCCAGGTATTGGCCGGGCGCCGCGCAGTACACCAGCAGGCCGCCGACCGGTGTGGTCACAGGTTCCACGCCGGCCAGCGGCGTGGCCGGGAATGGCAGCGGCGGTTGCGGCTTGGTCTCGCCGACGATGGCGTCGAACTGCACCAGATAATCGATCAGTGCCTGGCAGTCGCGACTGGCCATTGGATGGTTGACGTCACCCTGACCGCGCAATTCGACAGTGACCGAGAAGCTGCCCAGCGGAATCTCGAACTGCTCGCCAAAACGTTCTTTCAATTGCCACCACAGCAGGGTGAAGCATTCGTCGAACGACTGGCCGCCGGAATCGGTGGCCAGCAGGCTCGCCCGGGACTCGATGTAGCGCGCCAGAGGTTCGACCTGCGGCCACGCTTCTGGCGTGGTGTAAAGATGCACCACCGATTCGAAGTCGCAGTGCAAATCCAGCACCATGTCGGCATCACAGGCCAGGCGTTGCAGGGTCAGGCGCTGAGACTGTAATTGCGTCGTCGGGGTCTGGCGGGCGAGCGCGTGGCGCAGGCTGGCGCGAATCAGTTCGAGGTTGTGCTGCGGGTCGTCGTTCAGTTGGCCTTCGATGGCGTTGCCGATCTCTTCACTGAGGTCGACGAACCAGCGATTGAAGTTCTGCCCGCTCTCCAGCTCATAACGGCCCAGCGGCACGTCCATTAGCACTTGTTCGAGGCCGACCGGGTTGGCTACCGGCACCAGCACGATCTCGCTACGCAGGCGACCGGCCGCTTCCAGCTCCGCCAGGCGTTGCTTGAGGTGCCAGGCGACGAGCATGCCCGGCAGTTCGTCGGCATGCAGCGAGGACTGGATATAAACCTTGCCCTTGGCCTGCTCCGGGCCGAAGTGAAAGCTGTGAATCTGCCGTGCGGTCCCCGGCAGCGGGGCCAGCAAGTCATGAATCTTGTGGCGCATTGCAAAAGAGTCCTAGTGAGTCGGGCCGAGGAAGGCCAGCCAGCGGCGTTCGGCGAGGCGGAACAGGCCGACCAGGGCGAAGGTGATGGTCAGGTAGATCAGCGCGGCGATTCCGAATGACTGAAACGTCAGGAAGGTCGCCGAGTTGGCGTCCCGAGCGACTTTCAGGATGTCGGGGATGGTCGCGGTGAAAGCCACCGTGGTCGAGTGCAGCATCAGAATCACTTCGTTGCTGTAATAAGGCAACGAGCGGCGCAGCGCCGACGGCATGATCACGTAGGCATACAATTTCCAGCCGGTCAGGCCGTACGCCTTGGCCGCTTCGACTTCGCCGTGGTTCATGCTGCGAATCGCTCCGGCGAAAATCTCCGTGGTGTACGCGCAGGTGTTGAGGGCGAAGGCGAGGATCGTGCAGTTCATCGCATCGCGAAAGAAACTGTCGAGAATCGGTTGTTCGCGCACGGAGGCGAGGCTGTAGATCCCCGTGTAGCAGATCAGCAGCTGGATATAGAGCGGCGTGCCACGGAACAGGTAGGTGTAGAACTGCACCGGCCAGCGAACATAGAAGTGCGGTGAGACGCGGGCGATTGACAGCGGAATCGAGACGATAAAGCCGATGCAGATCGAGGCGCTCAGCAGCCACATCGTCATCGCCAGTCCGGTGATGTTCTGGCCGTCGGTATAAAGGAAGGCTTTCCAGTATTCCTGCAAGAGTTCGATCATCGCACGGCCTCCCGGGCGCCGGCAGCGTAGCGGCGTTCGAGCCAGCGCAGAATGAAGTTCGAAGCACTGGTGATCAGCAGGTAAATCAACGCCGCAAGGACCAGAAAGTAGAACAGCTGATAGGTACTTTTGCCCGCGTCTTGCGCAGCCTTGACCAGATCGGCCAGGCCGATGATCGACACCAGCGCGGTGGCCTTGAGCATGACCATCCAGTTATTGCCGATGCCCGGCAGGGCGAAGCGCATCATTTGCGGGAACACCACGAAGCGAAAGCGCTGGCCGCGTTTAAGACCATAAGCGGTGGCCGCTTCGACCTGACCACGGGGCACGGCGAGGATGGCTCCGCGGAAGGTTTCGGTGAAATAGGCGCCATAGATGAAGCCCAGCGTCAGCACGCCGGCGCTGAACGGGTCAATCTCGATGTATTCCCATTCCATGTAATCGGTCAGCGTGGTCAGCCAGGTTTGCAGGCTGTAGAAGATCAGCAGCATCAGCACCAGGTCCGGCACGCCGCGAATCAGCGTGGTGTAGAGCTGCGCGGGCAGGCGCAGCAGTTTGACTTTCGACAGTTTGGCACTGGCGCCGAGCAGGCCGAGCAACACGGCCACCAGCAGCGACATCGCCGATAATTTGATGGTCATCCAGGTGCCTTGCAGCAGCAACGGACCGAAGCCGTGCAGACTGAAGGAGGCAAGCCCCAGACTTTGCAGAAGGGTTTCGAACATAAATCAGCAACCTGAGCGGATGGAAAAGGCGCCCATCGTGGATGGGCGCCGGAGCATTATTTGCCGCTGTACAGATTCAGATCGCCAAAGTGTTTCTTTTGAATCTCGGCGTACTTGCCGTCGTCGTGTAACGCTTTGATACCTTTATCCAAAAGTGCTTTCAGCTCAGTGTTACCTTTCTTGATACCGATCGCGGTTTTCGACGGCAGCAATTCGCTGTCCACTGGCTGGCTGATTTCATAATCGGCGCCTTTTGGCGACTTCAAAAAGCCCAGCTCGGCTTGCAACATGTCCTGGATGCCAGCGTCGAGACGGCCGGAGGTCAGATCGGAATACACCTGATCCTGGTTCTGGTAGGCCTGGGTTTTCACGCCGGCCTTGTCCAGCACGGCTTTGGCGTAGGCTTCCTGAATGGTGCCCTGCTCATAACCGACAGTTTTGCCCTTCAGCGAGGCGGCATCAGCGGTGATGCCGGAGCCCTTCTTGAATACGTAGGCGGTCGGGCCGGAAAACAGCTCGTTGGAGAAATCGATTACTTTTTCGCGGGCCGGGGTCACGGTCATCGACGAGATCACACCGTCGAATTTGTTGGCCTTGAGGCCCGGAATCATGCCGTCGAAGTCGCTTTCGACCCACTTGCACTTGACCTTCAATTCGGCGCAGATCGCGTTGCCCAGGTCAATGTCGAACCCGACCAGGCTGCCGTCGGCCGCTTTCGACTCGAACGGTGCGTACGAAGGGTCGACGCCAAAGCGCAGCTCTTTGTATTCCTTGGCCAGCGCGGAGCCGGCGGCCATGCACAACGCCAGTGCAGAAAGGGTCAGCAATGCTTTTTTCATTATTCAATCCCTAAGAACCAATATGAGCGCTTGTGGCGCAGAATTATTGTTACTGCAACGCTTACGACCTATAGAAAGTAGCAATTTCCGAACCAGAGTCCCGAACAAGTGTTTTAAAAGGTTGAGCAGGGAGGCAGGAGGGCGATTGAATGCCCGGAAACGGGCGTTGCGATTTCGGTGCACTGTTTCGGATCAAGCGCGAAGCAGAGGGTAGTTAGTAAGAAGCAGAGGGTAGTCAGTAAACTGTGGCGAGGGGATTTATCCCCGATCGACTGCGCAGCAGGCGCAAAAACCTGAGTGCACGATTTCAGGGGGAAATTGCTGGGGCCGCTGCGCAGCCCATCGGGGATAAATCCCCTCGCCACAGGGTTCTGCGTTGTCTCGAGAACCAATCAGGCCAACAGGTCCTGCAGGGTGGCGAGGCTGTCGGCTTCTTCCACGGTTTTGTCCTTGCGCCAGCGCAGCATTCGCGGGAAACGCACGGCGATTCCGCTCTTGTGCCGGCGGGAAAGGGCGATACCTTCGAAGCCCAATTCGAACACCAGACTGGGTTTCACGCTGCTCACCGGGCCGAATTTTTCCACGGTGGTCTTGCGCACGATGCTGTCGACCTGGCGCATTTCTTCGTCGGTCAGGCCCGAATACGCCTTGGCAAACGGCACCAGCGTGCGTTGGCTCGACTCCGGCGGGCCGTCCCACACGGCAAAGGTGTAATCGCTGTACAGGCTGGCGCGGCGGCCATGCCCGCGCTGGGCATAGATCAATACCGCATCGACACTGAACGGGTCGACCTTCCACTTCCACCACACGCCCATGTCCTTGGTCCGACCGACGCCATACAACGAATCGCGCGCCTTGAGCATCATGCCCTCGACCCCCAGTTTGCGCGACGCTTCGCGCTGGCGACCGAGGTCGAACCAGTCTGTGCCGGTCAGCACCGGCGAGGGCAGCAGCACCGGGCTGTTGCAGCGGGCGATCACCTGCTCAAGTTGCGCACGACGCTTGACTTGAGGCTGGTTGCGCCAGTCTTCGCCTTGCCATTCCAACAAGTCGTAGGCAAGCACCACCACCGGCACTTCATCGAGGATTTTCTTGTCGAGGGTCTTGCGGCCGATGCGTTGTTGCAGCAGGGCGAAGGGCTGCACCGCCGGCGGCTCGCTGGATTGCGGATCGAAGGCATCTTCGGTGGTTGGATGGGTGCTTTTCCACACGACGATTTCGCCGTCGATCACCGTGCCATCGGGCAAACCGTGCACCAGCACATCGAACTCAGGGAAACGCTCGGTCACCAGTTCTTCGCCACGCGACCACACCCACAACTTGCCGTCACGCTTGACCACTTGGGCGCGGATGCCATCCCACTTCCATTCCACCTGCCAGTCGCTGGCGGGCCCGAGCAACGCGTCGAACTCCTCGACCGGTTGCGACAAAGCGTGGGCGAGAAAAAAGGGGTAGGGCTGACCGCCGCGCTGGGCATGCTCGTCGGCGGATTCCGCGGCGATCAGTTTCAGGTAACTGGCGGCGCTGGGCCGGTTCGACAGATCGGTGTAACCGACCAGACGCTGGGCCACGCGTTTGCTGTCCAGCCCGGCCATCGACGCCAGCGCGCGGGTGACCAGCAGTTTCGATACTCCGACGCGGAAGCTGCCGGTGATCAGTTTGATGCACAGCATCAGGCTGGGCCGGTCCAGTTGCGCCCACAACGCCGGCAGTTGCCGCGCCAGGTATTCAGGGCTTTCGCCGCGCAGTGGCAGCAGTTTGTCTTCGATCCATTCGGCGAGACCGGCCTCGGAGCTGTGCGAATTCTCCGGCAGCACAAGAGAAATGGTCTCGGCCAGATCGCCGACCGCTTGATAGCTCTCTTCGAACAACCATGGCTGCAGCCCGGACACCTCGACGGCCAGCTCGCGCAGAATACGCACCGGCACCAACTGCCGTGGGCGCCCACCGGACAAGAAATACACCGCCCACCCGGCATCTTCCGGTGCAGCCTGGGCGAAGTACGCCTGCATCGCCGCCAGTTTGGCGTTGCTGGACGTGGTCGCGTCGAGTTCGGCGTACAACTCGGCGAAAGCTTTCATGCGGACGTCTCGGTAACGGTGGGCTCGACGGCGATGTTGTCCTCTTCGTCATCGCCGTATTCGGTGTTGAAGCCTTGTGCGTCCAGACCCTGTTCGCGCAGGTGACGCACGAGCACGCCGATCGAACCGTGCGTGACCATCACCCGTTCTGCGCCGGTCTGGTTGATCGCCCAGAGCAGGCCGGGCCAGTCGGCGTGATCAGATAAGACAAAGCCGCGATCCACACCACGCCGCCGACGAGTACCGCGCAGGCGCATCCAGCCGCTGGCGAAGGCATCGCTGAAATCGCCGAAACGGCGCATCCAGCTACTGCCGCCCGCCGAGGGCGGGGCAATAACCAGGGCCTGACGCATCATCGGGTCGGTTTTTTTCACATCGCCGGCGTAAAGGGTTTGCGGCAGATACACGCCGGCTTCGCGATAAACCCGGTTGAGCGGTTCCACCGCACCGTGGCTAAGGATCGGCCCGAGGCTTTCGTCGATGCCGTGGAGAATCCGCTGGGCCTTGCCGAACGAGTAGCAGAACAACACGCTGGCCTTGCCGGCGGCGATATTGGCGGCCCACCACTGATTGATTTCGTCGAAAATCTGCGCCTGCGGTTGCCAGCGGTAAATCGGCAGGCCGAAGGTCGATTCGGTGATGAAGGTGTGGCAGCGCACCGGTTCGAATGGCGCGCAGGTGCCGTCCGGCTCGACCTTGTAATCCCCCGACGCGACCCAGACTTCGCCACCATATTCCAGGCGCACCTGCGCCGAACCGAGCACATGGCCGGCCGGATGAAAACTCAGGGTGACACCTTGATGGCTCAGGCGCTGACCGTAATCAAGGGTTTGCAGATTGATGTCCTGGCCCAGCCGTGCGCGCAGAATGCCTTCGCTGGCGCTGCTGGCGAGGTAATGCTGATTGCCGCTGCGCGCGTGATCGCCGTGGGCATGGGTGATCACCGAACGTTCGACCGGCCGCCACGGATCGATATAGAAATCCCCGGCGGGGCAGTACAGACCTTCGGGTCGGGCGATAACAAGATCCATGTCGTGACCGGAATGGAGGGCTTGTTAAATATGAGGCTGGGGTGAGGCGGGAAGTTCGATCGGTTTTGAAGTCCTAAGCAAAGCCCATGTGGGAGCGGGCTTGCTCGCGAAAGCGGTGTTTCAGACGATACAAGTATCGACTGACAGGACGCCTTCGCGAGCAAGCCCGCTCCCACAGGTTTGCAGCTGTCACTTACCGGGAGTCAGGGTCAGACGACTCTTGCCATACACCCGATCAAAGTTCTGCGGCTGCATCGGCAGACCGATGTACTGCCCCTTCAGCCACGCATCGATACCATTCAGGTAGTTCGGACTCAGCGGATTGCCCGATTGCCCCGTACCGTTCTGCGCCATCAGCGGTTCGCTCTGGCCGAAATCGACGATAAAACGCATCGACGGCGCCCGCGTTGTGGCGAAGTCCTGACCCCAGGCAAACGCCGAGGCGTTCAGCGTGGTGTGATCGCCACCCGCTGCCAGCGGCCCGCGCACGGTCTGGCCACTGCTGTTTTTCCAGGCATAGCTGTGCAATTTGCCCCACTGCCAGGCGCGGTGATCGCCGCCCAATTGACTGTCGCCTGCGGTGATCGCCGCCGCCAGGCTGCGGGCCAGAATCACGCTTTTGTCTTCCTTCTGCGGCGTGCGAACGTCGTCCCAGAACGGACTGTCCTCGCGGCCAAGCAGATGATCGGCCTGCGCCGCATAAGACAGATCGCCGCTGGCGATAAAAGCTTTCCACGCCGGGCTGGACTCAGGCCCCAATTCGTCGAGGAAGATCTGCTTCATGCTTTCCTGCAGAAACAATTCATAAAGCGCCGCGTCCGCCGAGGTCGGGCTGAGCTTGCCATCGAACGCCATCAAGCGGGTGAAGGCTTCACGGGCCTTGCTGCGCTCGGCTTCCGGCAGGCCATCAATGGCCTGTTTCAGCGGCTGCTTCATGCCTGGAGCTTCAAAGACTTTTTTCAGCTTGGCGGCGAAAGTAGTGGTTTGGTCGTACTGCATCGCGATGACGCTGCGGCTGTCATGCTTGCCGCTGCCGGCCAGTTCGGCCAGGCGTTCGCCACGCTCCGGTGCCGCCCAGGATTTCGACAGCTGCATGCCGTAGCCGTCCGGGATGACGCGCTGGTTGGCCGTGCCGAGCCAGCCTTGGGCCGGGTCCTGATCGTAGGGGTGCAGCATCGGGTCGGCGTAACCGTCCCAATCGTAACGACCGTCCCAGCCCGGCGAGGGCAGCAGACCTTCACCTTCGCGGCGGTTGGGGAAACGTCCGGTGACTTGCCAGCCGATATTGCTCGCATCGGCGAACACCAGGTTTAGCGTGATGGCCCGGATCTCGCGGCTCGCGTCGGAAGCACGCTCGACGTTTTGCGCGCGTGTCAGGTCGAAGAACGCGTCGAGGGTTTTGTCATCGGTGAAACTCGGCATCTGCAAGGCCAGGCCGAAACCGCTGCCTTGCGCCGCTGCCTGCGCACTGTTGAGCAGCGCGCCATGGCGAGTTTCGTACACCGCTTCGCGAATCGGCCGCTGGCCTTTGACGAAATAGGTTTCGTTGCGCACGCCCAGCGGCTGCCATTTGCCGTTGACCTCGTAGGTCAGGCTGCTGCCCTGACGACGGATTTTTTCCAGAAACAGGTCCTGGTTATCACCGAGTACGCTGCTCATGCTCCAGGCGACTTTACCGTTGAAGCCGCCGAGGACCATCGGCAAACCGGCAATCGTCACGCCCGCCGCCTGATATTTCGGGGCGCGGATCTGCACGAAGCTCCACAGCGACGGCGCGGCCAACGGCCCATGGGCGTCGCTGGCCAGCAGACTCTTGCCGCTGCGGCTGCGTTGCGGGGCGATCGCCCAGTTGTTCGCAGTCGGCGTGCCGAGCAGGTTCAGCACCGACAGTTGTTGGCTGGCGTTGCTCAGTTCGTTCAAGCCGGGGATTTGCCCGTTGAGCTTGACGCCTTGCAGTTTGTCGGCCTCGGCCAGTGGCAGATTTTCGTCCGGTGCGGACGGCGACAGCGAGGCGAGTTTGTCGCTGGTCACGGTTTGCGCCAGTACCAGCGAGGCAATTTCCTCCGGCAGGTTGGCCGACTGGCTGAAGTTCAGCAGGGCGAAAATCAGCGCCGAATCTTCCGGCTTCCAGTACTCCGGCTTGTAACCGCTGGCCGCGAGGTCGCCGGGCAACTTGTCGGCGTAGCGGAACAGGTAGGCATTGACGCCCCGCGCATAGACTTCGAAAAAGCGCTTGAGCCGTGGCGACGACGCCTTGTACAAGTCGCCGCCGCTTTTCTTCAGGTTGACGGCGCGCATGTAACGGTCGGCATCGAGCATCGAGGCGCCGGACATCTCCGCCAGTCGGCCCTGCGCCAACAGCCGCAGGGTGACCATCTGGTTGATGCGGTCGCTGGCGTGGACGTAGCCGAGACTGAACAGCGCGTCATGGAAACTGTTGCTTTCGATCAACGGCATGCCCATGGCATTGCGTCGCACCGATACGTTCTGCGCCAGACCCTTGAGCGGTTGCACGCCGGCGGTCGGTGGCAGGCTGTCCTGAGCATTCCAGGTCTGGCACCCGGACAGGCCCAAAACACCGGCCACTGCTGCGGCAACGCCGAACCGGGGAAGAAAATGTGTAAGGGCTGGCGAGGCCATGGCGAAGCTCCTGCGGGGGTATAAGGCTGGGGGCGCAATAAAGCCGCTACGTTAGTGAGCGGGCGAGGGCTGCGCAAGCGGGGCGAGTGGTTATTTGTGCAGTTGTCGGCTGATCGGTCAGAGGCTTTGCAGTTGCCTGTGGGAAAGCTGAGATGTTGAACTACGGAAAACCCCTAGACCTTGCATGAGAAATATCGCCATGGAACTGCAGGCCAGCGCCGCACTGATCATCATCGACCAGCAGAAGGGCATTCTGCATCCGCGCCTGGGCCGTCGGAGTAATCCTCACGCTGAAGAAAACATGCTGGAACTGTTGGCGCTGTGGCGCCGGACAGGGCGACCAGTGATTCATGTGCAGCATTTATCGCGCGAGCCTGATTCGGTGTTCTGGCCCGAGCAATCAGGCGTGGAATTTCAGCCGCGTTTTACGCCGCAGGACGGCGAATGGCTGATCCAGAAAGCCGTGCCAGATGCATTTTGTGCGACGCGTCTGGAAGGGCGGTTGCGCGAAGCGGGGATCGGGCAAGTGGTGATCGTCGGTGTGGCCACAAACAATTCGGTGGAATCGACGGCGCGTACCGCGGGCAATCTCGGGTTCGACGCGTGGGTGGCGGAGGATGCGTGTTTTACCTTCGACAAAGCCGATTATTTCGGCACACCGCGTACCGCTGAAGAGGTGCACGCAATGTCGCTGGGGAATCTGCATGGGGAGTATGCGACGGTGGTCGATTGTGCGCGGATTCTGGCGGCGGGCTGAATGTTCTTGGTCAATGTGCCTGCCTCTTCGCGAGCAGGCTCGCTCCCACATTGGAGCGCGTTTCGTCAGAAGGAACGCGGTCCCTGTAGGAGTGAGCCTGCTCGCGATAGCGTTTATACAGACGACATCAATTTTGAATGTGCCGGCCTCATCGCGAGCAGGCTCATTCCTACAGGGGATCGCATTTCAACTGAAGGAACGCGGTTGTCATGTGGGAGCGAGCCTGCTCGCGAAGGCGGCCTGTCAGGCGAAGAAAATCTCCGCCAAGGGCATCAAGCGCCGTGGCACTTCTTGAATTTCTTGCCGTTGCCGCATGGGCAAGGGTCGTTGCGGCCGACGTCTTTCAGGGCGTTGCGCACCGGTTCCTGGTGGGCATGGCCGCAGTTCGGGCCGTGTACATGGCCGTGGTCATGGTCGTGATGATGGTCATGATCGTGGTTGCAATCAGGGCCATGGACATGAGGTTGTTGAGTCATCGGTGTTGCTCCGGAATTAAATCGGCGGGGATTATCACGCCATTGCGCTCAAGGTGCACGTAGTGGGCGATGAATAAACCGGTTTCCATCTCCCCTTGCAATCGATAGGGAATTTGCTGATTGGGGTTTTTCAGCATTTTCACCACGTCTTTGACCTTCGGCCACAGGTTGGTGCGAATCGGTACCTTGAAATAGGCGCTGCGCTTCGGTCCGACGGTAAACCAGTGTTCATGCTCGCCCTCCGCCAGCAGGATGTCAGCCAGATGAATGCGGTATTCCAGCCCGCGCACCGTCAGGTCGCTGTCGTTGGGGTTATCGAGGCGAAAGTGCAGGATGAACTTTTGTTCGAGCAGTTTTGCCCGCACCACTTCGACGTTCACCAGATGCACGGTGGGTTCGACGCTGTTACCGCTGAACCACGACGCACAGCCGCCGAGATTGAGGATCAGCATGAGGAACAAAAGATGGAATGTGCGTCGACGGCCAAGCATGGTTGTACTCCCTTTGTTGCCAGTCTAGACGCTAAAAGATCGCAGCCTTCGGCAGCTCCTACAGAGGGAACGCAAATGCTGTGTAGGAGCTGCCGCAGGCTGCGATCTTTTGATCTTGTCCTTTAAACGCCGAAGTAACCTGCGCAGCACTTCTTGAACTTTTGTCCGCTGCCGCAAAGGCAACTGTCATTGCGCCCCAACTTCACCGGCACTGTCGGGTCGATGAAATACCAGCGCCCGGCGTTCTGCACGAACGAAGAACGCTCGCGATGACTGTGCTCGCCCTGGCTGTCGTGCCAGCGCGCGGTGAAGGTGACAAAGGCGTGTTCCGGCTGGCCGCCGAAGACCTCCGAACCTTCCACCTCAAGGCCCAGCCAGGTACTTTGCGCGCTCCAGTCGCTGATCGATTGCTTGTTCAGCCCGGCCTGTTGGGCGGGCAGGGTGGTCGCCACCAGATAATCGATCAGCCCCAGCACATAAGCGCTGTAGCGCGAACGCATCAAGGCTTCGGCGCAAGGTGCCGGATGGCCTTCGTGATAATGGCCGCAACAGGCCTCCAGCAGATTGCCGCTGCCGCACGGGCAAATGGCTGTACTCATTGCATTACCACCAGTATTTCCCGAAGTTTTCCGGATTGGCCCAGAACCGCGAGTTGAGCCAGTCGGGGACTTGTTTGTAGTCAAGCAGATCGTAGGTGAACAGGGTCAGCATCTGGTCGTCGCGTTGAAAGCGTTCGCTCGCTTGCAGCGCCAGCGAATAGAAGTCGGTCTCCTGCCAGCCACTGGCCGCCAGGTCGGCCAGCACGGCGATGCGGCTGGCGTTGAGATTACGAATACCGCCTAACAGATTCAGGCCGTCGCGCTTGGGTAAATGTTCCAGGCAATCGACCACCAGTGCGAGGTCGAAGCGCTGCGCCGCCAGTTCGGTGGGCAACGCACCGGGCGCGGCGTGGGCGACCAGGCTGTTGGGGTGCGCGTCCTTGAACGCGCTCAAGGCCGGGAATTCACTGGCGCCGATCAATAACAGTCGAGCCGGGGCGTAGCGGTCCAGCAAAGCGGCCAACGCCTGTTGCGGCGTGCGTGAAGAAATGGCGACGTTCATCGAAGCTCCTCAGTCAGACCGCCAAGACTAGCCTGCCAGACTGCGCCGGCAAAGCGTCCGCTAGCGTGGTTTTTCATTAAAAGAGGCAAACGCCTGTGAACACGGTCGCAAACAGCGCTGGCCTATTGCTGGCGGAGATTAAAACTCCGGTCTTTACTCCCTGAATCGGTTTTAAGCCGATCCCTCAGGAGAAAACTAGATGAGCATAGTTCGGACAGCATTACCCTTGGTTCTGCTAACCAGTGTGTTGACTGGTTGCGCAGGTTTGCAGAAAACCGACTGGCCGACCTGTGCGGCGGTCGGCGGTGTGGTCGGTGCCGGTCTCGGCGCGACGGAAAGTGCGGCGTGGGCCGGCTACGGTGCGTTGCTGGTCGGCGGTACGGCAGCGGCCTATTGCTGGGTGCATGGCGATGGCGACGAAGACGGCGATGGTGTGCCGGACAGTCGCGACAAGTGCCCGGGCACGCCTAAGGGTGTGCAGGTCGATGCCGACGGCTGCCCACCGCCGACGCCTGCGCCAGTGGTTGAAGAAGCGGTAGTGGTCAAGGAAGAGACGATTGTCATCCGTGATGTGCACTTCCAGTTTGACAAAGCCACCCTGACCGGTCCCGACAAGCAAGTGCTCGACAAAGTCGCCACGCGCCTGAAGCAGGAGTCCTC
Source organism: Pseudomonas sp. SWRI81 (assembly GCF_014268545.1). Taxonomy (NCBI): domain Bacteria; kingdom Pseudomonadati; phylum Pseudomonadota; class Gammaproteobacteria; order Pseudomonadales; family Pseudomonadaceae; genus Pseudomonas; species Pseudomonas sp. SWRI81. The sequence continues at coordinate 81,347 of NZ_JABWQS010000018.1, read as the reverse complement.
TACTGCGCAACTGACCGTGACCGGTCATACCGACAGCGTGGGCAGCGATGCCTACAACCAGAAACTGTCGGATCGTCGCGCGCATTCGGTGGTGGAATACCTGATCCAGCAAGGTGTGCCGCGTGCCAGCTTCGTTTCGGTGTCGGGCCTGGGTGAAAGCCAGCCGGTGGCGGATAACAAGTCTGCCGACGGCCGCGCACAGAACCGTCGTACTGAAATCAAAATCGTCCGTTGAAACCTCTCGCGTCCGCGGCTTGTGCAGTCGCGGATGCGGGTCTTTACTCCTGTGTAACCGGTATGGGCCGGTGACACAGGAGCTTTCACCATGACTGTTTTCGCAAGGTCCGTCTTGCCGGTGCTGCTGCTTGGCAGCTTGCTTACCGGTTGCGCCACGCACAGCGATGGCACTGCACCCCTCAATCAACGTACATGGCCGATCTGCAGTCTGTTGGGCGGACTGGTCGGCGGTGGGCTTGGCGCTATCGAAAGTGCGGGCTGGGCCGGCGGCGGCGCAGCGCTGGGCATCGTCACCGGCGGATTGATCTGTTACGCCCAGGATGGCGATGAAGACAGCGACGGCGTGTTCGATCGCCGCGACCGTTGCCCGGATACGCCGGAAAATACCGAAGTCGATCACCGCGGTTGCCCGTTGCCGCAATATCCGGTCGCTGAGAAACCGGCCGAGCCGGCGCCGCAAAGTGAAGTGATCACTTTGAGCGATGCGGGCAACGTGCTGTTCGATTTCGACAAGTCTGACCTGACGCCAGCAGCGAAAGCCCAGCTCGACACCCTGATGGACAAGCTGCGCAATGCCGATGTGGTCAGCATCAAAGTGATTGGCCATACCGACAGCAAAGGTTCGGATGCCTACAACCAGGCGTTGTCGGAGCGTCGCGCGAGCAGCGTGGCGGCTTATCTGCTCAGCCAGGGCCTGGCGCCGGACAAATTGACCAGCGAAGGTCGCGGTGAAAGCGAACCGGTGGCCGATAACGCGTCTGACGAAGGACGCGCGCAAAATCGCCGCGTGGAACTCCATATCAATCGTTAGGACGGGTCTGTAGTCCGCAGGCTAGAGCTGCCGGGGAGATATCGTCGACCCGGCAGCCGTTTGGCCGGCATTTGCAGATTTTTCGTTTTCCCCTCTGGCTTATCCCCCGCAGAAGCCGTTACTGTGCGCGCAAAGAATAATTCGCAACGCGGGGGCGCGTATGAAACTGTTTTGGGGGCTGGGCCGTTTACTGACCCTGCTGTTCTGCGGCGTGGTGCTGGTCAATCAACTGGTGCCGTTTGTCCATCCGCTGCACCTGCTGGTCAATCTGGCCGGTGGTCTGTTGTTGCTGATCCATGTGCTCGAAGTGCTGCTGTGCAATCGCAGCCTCAAGGGCCGCCCCCATCCCTGGCGCGACCGTGGCCGCATCCTGCTGTTCGGCGTTTTCCATTTGCAAACCCTCCCGGCCCCGGCCGCTCCGCAGGCTTCTTCCCATGCGTAAACTCTGCTTGCTCGCTGCATTCATCAGCCCCCTGGCCTGTGCTCAGGTCGTCAGCGTTGAAACGAATTCCTTGATGCGCCTGCCCAACACGGCCAGCACCTTGCAGTTGGAGAAGCTGGAGGTCGCCGATTACGGCACTCTGCTGATCCCCTCGAACGTGACGGAACTGAACGTCGATGAACTGCGTCTGGGCCATGAAGCGCGTATTGCCATTGTTCCGGCTGAACAGGCGCTGGAGGTGAGAGTCAAGCGTGCCGAATTGAGCGATGGCAGCCAGATCACTGCCCGCGGTGCACCGGGCACCTATGAAAAAGCCGCGCGTGCCGGGCGCAATCTGAATCTGCAATTCAAGGCGCTGAACGCGCCGCTGCTGTCAATCGACGCGCGGGGCGGCACCGGTGCGCCGGGTTTCGTCGGGCTTGACGGTGGCAACGGCGAAGATCCGGGCTGCACGTATGGTTCGGCCGGTCACGGTGCCGATGGCGGTGACGGCAGCGACGGGCAACCGGGCGCTCCGGGTGCACTGGTACGCCTTGAAATACCTCGCGATTTCCCGGCGGATCTGATCAAGGTCAATGTGGCCGGCGGTGCCGGTGGCCCCGCGGGTGTGGGCGGCAAGGCTGGCAAGGGTGGCAAGTCCAAGGGCTGCCTGGTGTACCGCGCCGATGGCGGCAAGAACGGCAAGGCGGGGGCGGACGGCCAGCCCGGGCCGGTGGGGGCGGCGGGTTCTGTTAGCGTGCAACGCCTCTAAACTGCGACCCGCTCTCTGAACAGTAAAATGCTCTGGTGAGTGGAGATCTTTGGTGAGTGAAATTCTGTGGCGAGGGGATTCTGTGGCGAGGGGATTTAGCGAAATGTCGCACCGCCCCGTTGGGCTGCGCAGCAGTCCCGCTTTTAAATTGAAGAGCGGGGCCGCTGCGCAGCCCAGCGGGGATGAATCCCCTCGCCACAACTGTGTTCACAGCAGAGCAAGAGTGCGGTTCAGAGCATGGGCCGAGCCGCCGCAATAGCCACCAGCACCAACCCGACAAGCAAATTAAGCCCTACCACCCGCCGTATCCGACCCAGCACTGCCGCGCCCGCCGGCCAGTCCTTCGCGTCCACCGCTTTGCGCAGTTCCGGCAACATCAGCCCCTGAATGCGGATAAACAGCGCGGTCATCACCACATACAAACCGATCATGACCTGCACGTACTTCGGCGCGGTTTCGAACCCGACCTGCTGCAGATGCAGCATGCCCACGCCACTGATCGGAAGCAGAATCACCGCGACCCAGACCCAGCGGAAAAAACCTTGAAACACTTCCACCCACAAGGTCAGGCGAGCGGGGCCGTCGAGGGCCTTCACAGCCGCTGGGCGCAGGACCATCCAGGCGAAAAACATGCCGCCGACCCAGACCAGCGCGGCGAGGACATGCAGGGGATAAACGAGGCTAAAAGGTGTCATTGGGTTACTCCGTTCTGCGCAGGATCGATTCGCGGGGTATGATAGCCGCCGAACCAAACTACTGAAAATTTATCCAGCGTTTTTAGCGCCCGACACTCAATGATCAGCACTGAACTCAAAACCACGATCCAGGGCGCCTATTCGCGTTTTCTAGAGGCCAAGAGCCTCAAACCGCGTTACGGCCAGCGCCTGATGATCGCCGAGATCGCTAAAGTCCTCGGGGATATCGACACCGACGACGAAGGCCGGCGCAGTGGCGACCCGGCGATTGTCGCGGTGGAAGCCGGCACCGGTACTGGCAAGACTGTGGCCTACAGCCTGGCGGCGATCCCCACGGCGAAACTGGCGGGCAAGCGTCTGGTGATTGCCACCGCGACCGTCGCCCTGCAGGAACAGATCGTCTACAAGGATTTGCCCGACCTGATGCGCAACAGCGGGCTGAATTTCAGCTTTGCCCTGGCCAAGGGCCGTGGCCGCTACATGTGCCTGTCCAAACTCGACATGCTGCTGCAGGAAGGCCACGCGCAGACGGCCACCGCGCAGCTGTTCGAAGAAGAAGGCTTCAAGATCGAGGTGGACGAGGCCAGTCAGAAGCTGTTCACCAGCATGATCGAGAAACTCGCCGGCAATAAGTGGGACGGCGACCGCGACAGCTGGCCGAACGCGCTGGAAGACGCCGATTGGGCGCGCCTGACCACTGATCACAGCCAGTGCACCAACCGCCATTGCCCGAACTTCGGCCAGTGCGCCTTCTACAAGGCCCGCGAAGGCATGGGCAAGGTTGACGTGATCGTGACCAACCACGACATGGTCCTCGCTGACCTGGCCTTGGGCGGCGGTGCGGTGCTGCCGGACCCGCGCGACACCATTTACGTGTTCGACGAAGGTCACCATCTGCCGGACAAGGCCATCGGCCATTTCGCCCATTACACGCGCCTGCGTTCCACCGCCGACTGGCTGGAAACCACCGCCAAGAACCTCACCAAACTGCTGGCCCAGCATCCGTTGCCCGGCGATCTCGGCAAGTTGATCGAGCAGGTGCCGGAGCTGGCGCGAGAGATCAAGACCCAGCAGCAGTTCATGTTCAGCGCCTGCGAGCAGATCGCCGATTTCAAGCCCGGTGAAGACGTCGAGGGGCGCGAGCGCCCGCGCCATCGCTTCGTGGGCGGGGTGATTCCCGAGCACATGCGCGAGATGGGCATCGAGCTGAAAAAAGGCTATTCGCGCCTCAACGATCTGTTCACGCGTCTGACCGACCTGCTCAAGGAAGGCATGGACGGCGAGGTCAACATCGGCATCGCCAGCAATCAGGCCGAAGAATGGTATCCACTGTTCGGCAGCCTGTTGTCGCGTGCCTCCGGCAACTGGGAACTGTGGACCGCATTCACCGCCGAAGACCCGGAAGACAGCCCGCCGATGGCGCGTTGGCTGACCCTGGCGGAAAGCGGTTCGCTGTTCGACATCGAAGTCAACGCCAGTCCGATTCTGGCTGCCGAAACCCTGCGCCGCAGTTTGTGGAACGTCGCTTACGGTTGTCTGGTGACTTCGGCGACGCTGACGGCGCTGGGCACGTTCGACCGTTTCCGCATGCGCGCCGGTCTGCCGAAAAAAGCCGTCACGGCGGTGGTTCCCAGCCCGTTCCATCACGCCGATGCCGGTGTGTTGCGCGTGCCGGATCTTAAGGCCGACCCGCGCGATGCGGCCGCCCACACGGCGGCGATTATCCGGGAGCTGCCCGATCTGGTCGAAGGTTCGCGCGGCACGCTGGTGCTGTTCTCCTCGCGCAAGCAAATGCAGGACGTGTTCGACGGCCTCGACCGTGACTGGCGCAAGCAAGTGTTCATTCAAGGCAACCTGTCGAAACAGGAAACCCTGAACAAGCACAAGGCGCGGGTCGATGGCGGTGACTCCAGCGTGTTGTTCGGCCTGGCCAGTTTCGCCGAAGGCGTCGACTTGCCGGGGGCTTACTGCGAACACGTGGTAATCGCCAAGATCCCGTTCTCGGTGCCGGACGATCCGGTCGAAGCTGCGTTGTCGGAGTGGATCGAAGCCCGTGGCGGCAATCCGTTCATGGAAATCTCCGTGCCCGATGCCTCGCTGAAACTGGTCCAGGCCTGCGGCCGCCTGCTGCGTACCGAAGAAGACCGCGGCACCATCACCTTGCTCGATCGGCGTCTGGTCACCCAGCGCTACGGCAAAGCGATCCTCAACGCGTTGCCGCCTTTCCGTCGTGAAATATCCTGAGGCACCGGTGGGCCGTTTGGCCCGCCGCGCTGTCTATCTCTCTACCATCGCTTTTCCATTGGCCTTTGTTGGTCGTCAGGGAGAACTCCGTTCTTATGATCCGCCGTTCGTTGCCTGCCGTATTTGCCCTGATCTTTGCTGCGCCGTTGCTCGCGGCGCCTGCCGGCCAGCAGACGCTGTTCAATTTTGTCCGTCCGGCCGATGTGGTCAAAGTCGCGACTGAAAACGCCGATCTGCCGCAAGCCAATGCCGAACAGACCCCCGAAGGCGAAGTGCTGCGCCGCGTGATCTTCAATCCGGCCGCCCGCCCGACCTTGCGTCTGACGCCGCAGACCGGCGCGTGGGACTGGTCGCAGTCCGGCATGATGACCCTGCGTCTGCAGAGTGCAATGAACTGGGCGGTGACGGTCTATGTGCAGATCCAGAGCAACGATGGCCGCACCCTGGTCAGCCGCGTCGATCTGCCGGCCGGCCCCGCGCAAACCTTGCTGGTGCCACTGGTGGCCTCGACGCCGCTGAGTCAGGGCATGAAGGCCGGCCCGCCAATGCCGATGACCGTCGATGGCCAGCGCATCCTGCTGGCCAGCAGCACGGGTGAAATCGATCGCAGCCAGGTGGTCTCGGTCAGTCTGTCGATGGATCAACCGAAGGTTGCGCAAAGCCTGCTGCTTGAGCGTTTCGGCGTGCAGGACGGGGGATCGGTCACGCAGGCGGTGTACGGCAATCTGGTCGACGCTTACGGGCAATCGACCCGTGGCCAATGGCCGGAAAAGATCAGCAATGACGAACAACTGAAATCCGCCGCCAGCAAAGAACAGCGACAACTGAACACTTGGCTGGCCGAGCGCGACAAGTCATCGCTGGACACGTTCGGTGGCTGGAGCAAAGGCCCGGCGTTCAAGGCCAGCGGGTTCTTCCGCACGGAAAAGCGCGATGGTCGTTGGTATCTGGTGACCCCTGAAGGCCATCCGTTTTACTCGCTGGGCGTCAACACCGTCAGCCCCCAGGTCAACCAGACCTACGTGGCCGGGCGCGAATACATGTTCGAGTCCCTGCCCAAGCAAGGCGAGCCGTTGGCCGTGCAGTTCGGCGAAGGCGACAACCGTGGCGGCAATGGTGCCGATCAGGGCCGTGGCTACGGCAGCGGTCGCTGGTATGACTTCTACGGCGCCAACCTGCAGCGCCTGTACGGCGAACCGTGCAAACCTGACAGCGACCACAAGGCCGGTATTGCCGAAGCGGCAAAGGCGGGCGCGTCTGAAACCGGTTTGGATCAGGCGGCTGAATCGGTAGCGGTGCCTGCCGAGCCGAAGCCGGGTATTGCCGAAGCAGCGCAGACAGACGCGGTGCAAGCGTCCGCCGAGAATGCCGTTGCGTGCAAGGCCACGTTTGATGAAACGCGGTGGACTACCCACACCCTCAATCGCCTGCAGGCCTGGGGTTTCAATACTGTCGGCAACTGGAGCGCGCCGTCACTGGCTGACGCCGAACGCGTGCCGTATACCATGCCGCTGTCGATTGTCGGCGACTACACCAGCATCAGCACCGGCAACGATTGGTGGGGCGCCATGCCTGATCCGTTCGATCCGCGTTTTGCCATGGCCACCGAACGCGCCGTGGCGATTGCGGCACGCGATCACCGCGATGATCCGTGGCTGATCGGCTACTACGCCGACAACGAACTGGCCTGGGCCGGCCCCGGCGACGACGCGAAGTCGCGCTACGCACTGGCCTATGGCACGCTGAAAATGACCACCGATGTGCCGGCCAAGCGCGCGTTTCTCAAGCAGTTGCGGGACAAGTATCGCAATCAGGCCGGGTTGTCGAAGGCGTGGGGGGTAGACGTACCGGCATGGGAACTCATGGAGGACCCGGGCTTCGAGCCACCCCTGCCGAACCCGGAGCATCCGGAAATCGAGGCTGATTTCAAATACTTCCAGAAGGTCTTCGCCGACACCTACTTCAAGACGATTTCCGACGCGCTGAAATGGCACGCACCGAACCAGTTGCTGCTCGGTGGCCGCTTTGCTGTCAGTACCCCGGAAGCGGTGGCCTCCTGCGCACAGTATTGCGATGTGCTGAGCTTCAATATGTACACGCTGAAACCCCAGGACGGTTATGACTTCGCAGCGCTGAAGGCCTTGGATAAACCGGTGCTGATCAGCGAGTTCAACTTCGGCTCGACCGATCGCGGCCCGTTCTGGGGCGGTCCGACGCAACTTTCCCGGGAAGAGGATCGTGGCCCGGCCTATGCCAATTTCCTTAAACAGGCCTTGAGTGAACCGTCGATAGTCGGCGTGCACTGGTTCCAGTATCTCGACCAACCGGTGACCGGGCGTTTGCTCGACGGCGAGAACGGCCATTTTGGACTGGTCGGGAACACCGATCTGCCCTATCAAGGCTTCGTCGAGACGGTGCGCAAAAGCAATCTGCAAGCGCTTGAGCAATTGGGCAAGGAGGCGCAGAAAGCGCCGGTGCATGAGGCTGAAGGCGGGCGAAAAGGCGAGGCGGGTAAAAACGCCGGCGCAGGCCATGCCGGGGGGCATTCGGGAAATGGCCACTAGGCTTTGAACCGCGTTATCGTTCTTCGCGAGCAAGCCCGCTCCCACACGGGTCTCGGTAGCATTAGAGTTCCCCTGTGGGAGCGAGCCTGCTCGCGAAGGCGTCAGCCGCCTCACCGAAATATCTGAAATAACCGTCTGGCCCGCGCCTGTTCCCAAATCCCTCAAGGGCTGGAACAATGCGGGCCACTTTGTAGAGCGTTTTCGCGGGGGAGTTGCGGGTGCAGATTCAGGGACATTACGAGCTTCAATTCGAAGCGGTGCGCGAGGCTTTCGCGGCACTGTTCGACGATCCCCAGGAACGCGGCGCAGCCTTGTGCATAAAGGTCGGCGGAGAAACCGTCCTTGACCTCTGGTCCGGTACCGCCGACAAGGACGGCACCGAGGCCTGGCACAGCGACACCATCGCCAACCTGTTCTCGTGCACCAAGACTTTCACCGCGGTCACTGCGCTGCAACTGGTCGCCGAAGGCAAGTTGCAACTCGACGCCCCGGTGGCTCGCTATTGGCCGGAGTTCGCCGCTGCCGGCAAAGAATCCGTAACCCTGCGTCAATTGCTCTGCCATCAGGCCGGCTTGCCGGCTCTGCGCGAACTGCTCGCCCCCGAAGCCCTCTACAACTGGCAAACCATGGTCGACGCCCTCGCGGCCGAAGCACCGTGGTGGACGCCGGGCACCGGTCACGGTTATGCCGCGATCACTTACGGCTGGCTGGTCGGCGAATTGCTGCGCCGCGCCGACGGTCGTGGGCCGGGCGAATCGATTGTCGCTCGGGTCGCCAAACCGTTGGGCCTGGATTTCCATGTGGGCCTGGCCGACGAAGAGTTTCATCGCGTCGCGCACATCGCTCGGGGCAAGGGCAACGCCGGCGACGCCGCGGCTCAGCGCCTGCTGCAAGTGACCATGCGCGAACCGACTGCCATGACCACCCGCGCCTTCACCAATCCGCCGTCAGTGCTGACCAGCACCAACAAGCCGGAATGGCGACGCATGCAGCAACCGGCGGCCAACGGCCACGGCAATGCGCGCAGTCTTGCCGGGTTCTACGCCGGTCTGCTCGATGGCAGCCTGCTCGAAAGCGAGATGCTCGAAGAGCTGACCCGCGAGCACAGCCTCGGCGACGACAAGACCTTGCTCACCCGCACCCGTTTCGGCCTCGGCTGCATGCTCGATCAGCCGGATGTGGCCAACGCCACCTACGGCCTCGGTCCGCGTGCGTTCGGCCATCCGGGCGCGGGCGGCTCGATCGGTTTTGCTGATCCCGAGCATGATGTCGCGTTCGGTTTCGTGACAAATACCTTGGGGCCATACGTTTTGATGGATCCGCGTGCGCAAAAGCTGGCGCGGGTGCTTGCCACTTGTCTGTAAAGCTTCAACAGAGGTTCCAGGGTCGGAACCTCGAAGGGATTTTCGATTCAAAACGGCTGTTTATCCGGGCGAAAGTGCTCTGATTTTTCATTACTTCATTTTGTGGATTTTCAATGTCAGCTAAAAAGACCCTCGCCCTGGCCCTGTGTGTAGCGATCACCGGTTGCGCACAGACCCCGAAAAACGATGCGGACGGCGGCAGTTGGTGGCCGTTCGGTTCTACCGACAACGTAGCCGCCAAGGAGCCTGCACCGGCCCCGGCCCCGTTGAAACCTGCAGCGACCGCGCCCGTCGCCAAGGCCGAGAGCAGCAACCCGTGGTACTGGCCGTTCGGTTCCAGCGATGAAGCGGTCAAGGCTGATTTGAAAGCCGAGGTCAAACCTGAAGCCAAGCCGGTCGAGGTGGCCAAAGCCGAAGCCGAGTCCAATGGCAAATGGTGGTGGCCGTTCGGCGGCAAGGATCAGCCAACCGCCAAAGCCGTGCCGATGCCGGATCCGAAAGTCACGCAGGCCTGGCTCGACGATTACGAGCCGCGTCTGCGTGCGGCGGTGAAGGACAGCAACCTGCAACTCGAACGTCGCGACAACGTACTGGTGGTGACGGCGCCGGTCGAAGGCTCGTTCAACCCGGACCGTCCGGCCATGCTGTTGCCGGTCACCCTCGGCCCGTTCACCCGCGTCGCGAAAATCCTCGAAGCTGACCCGAAGACCGCCGTGCTGGTGCTCGGTCACAGCGACACCAGCGGTGCCGCGCCGGCCAACATCAAACTCAGTCAGGAACGTGCGCAATCGGTGGCGGCGATCTTCCGCCTCAGCGGCTTGCAGCGTGATCGCCTGATGCTGCGTGGCATGGGTTCCGAAGCGCCGCGCGCGGCTAACGACAGCGTGGAAGGGCGTGCGCTGAACCGCCGTGTCGAATTGCTGGTGACCCCGCAAAACACCATGGTTGCGCTGCTGAGCAAATACAACATGCCAGCACCGAAGCCAGTGACCCTAGTGGCTGCGCAAGACGTCAAGCCAGCGGCGAAACCGGCCACTCCAGCGCCTGCCGCGAAGAAAGCCGCCGTCCCTGCGACCAAGAAGGCCCCAGCCAAGAAAGCCGCCGCCAAGGCTCCAGCGAAAAAGGCCCCGGCCAAGACTCCGGCGAAGAAGACAGCACCAGCCAAAGCCGCGGCGACCGACAAGAAAGTCGCCGCGACCGACGCCGCCAAGAAGTAATCCGCTAACGAAAAGGAATGCGCCATGACCCAGTCTCTGGCCGATATGCGTCGTGATTACACCCGGGATGGCTTGACCGAGGCGCAAGCACCGGTCGAGCCGTTTGCGCTGTTCCACCAGTGGTTTGCCGACGCGGTGAAAACCGAGCAGGCGCCGGTGGAAGCCAACGCCATGACCCTGGCCACGGTCGATGCGGCTGGACGTCCGCATTGCCGCATTCTGCTGCTCAAGGGCCTGGACGCGCAGGGCTTCACCTTTTTCACCAACTACGACAGCGCCAAGGGCCAGCACCTGGCGGCCAATCCGTTCGCCGCCATGACGTTCTTCTGGCCAACCCTGGAACGTCAGGTACGCATCGAAGGTCGCGTGGTGAAAGTTACGCCACAAGAGTCCGATGCGTATTATCAGGTGCGTCCGCTGGGCAGCCGTCTCGGTGCCTGGGCATCGCCGCAGAGCCGGGTCATCAACGGCCGTGGCGAGCTGGAAGACTTGCTCAAGGCCACCGAGCAACGCTTCAGCGACACCCAGCCGCACTGCCCGGAACATTGGGGCGGTTACCGCCTGCTCCCCGAGCGTATCGAGTTCTGGCAGGGCCGTCCGAGTCGCCTGCACGATCGCCTCAACTACCGCGTCCAGGGCGTCGACTGGATTCTTGAACGCTTGGCACCTTGAGCAGTCTACCGAGCGGGATAAAGAGTGGCGGCGCAGGATCGGTGATTTAGCGCTACTTTAAGTGGACGCTCGCAGGCATCTGTACCCAGCCTGAATGGAAGCCAATTTATCCGGATGGTGTCGTGACAGGCGCCAAGCCACGGAGTTTAATGAACACAATGTTCTTTTGGAGTTGATGCTATGCGTAAGTCTGTTCTGCTGGTTGCTTCCTTTTCCACGATGGCGATGTTGCTGACCGGCTGCCAATCGAGCCTGACCGGTGACTCCTACTCCCGTGACGAAGCGCGTCGCGTGCAGACGATTCGCATGGGCACCATCGAATCCCTGCGACCGGTGAAAATCGAAGGCACCAAAACCCCGATCGGTGGCGCAGCAGGCGCGGTGGTCGGCGGCGTTGGCGGCAGCGCCATCGGCGGCGGCAAGGGCAGCATCGTCGCAGCAGTCATCGGCGCCGTGGCTGGCGGCCTCATCGGTTCGGCTACTGAAGAAGGCCTGACCCGCACCCAGGGCGTGGAAATTACCGTCCGCGAAGACGACGGCAGCATGCGCGCCTACGTGCAGCAGGTTCAGGAAAATGAAGTGTTCCGCGTTGGTGAGCGGGTGCGTATTTCGACCGTTGGCGGGACCAGCCGCGTTTCGCACTAAGCGCGAGGCAGGTCAAAGAAAACCCCGATCAGGTGACTGGTCGGGTTTTTTTTGGGGAGTGGTTCGGTAGGCAGTAGCCATAAATCATTCGACGCAAACCAGTTGAACGATGTGATTTACGTCCAGCAGTTTTTGTCCCGTCCATTTCTCCAATGTTTTGATTTGTTCTTCAGTCAGATCATCGCCATCAAATTCATCTTCAGGCTTATGCCAGTTCATCAACTCCTTCAATGCTTCCTTATGGCATGCCTCGATTTCGACCGCTCTGAGTAAATTCTCAGTCTTTCGATCAAAGACCTCTACTACGTGTTTCATTTTTCAACCCTCCTGGTTGAATCGGCTGGTTTCGTTTGTTCCCCTGTTTGCGGGTAGTTGCCCGACCAAGGACACAACCACACTTGCAGGACTTGGCAAACACGCATCCGGCACGCACGGCGTCAGGTTTTTTCGCAGCCACTTCACGGCTACGCTCGAAAGCCTCCTGCCGCGCCAACATCGCGTCGTAAGCGTTTTGCCCGGCTTCGCGCTCGGCCAGTTCGGCGGCCGTCATATAACGCCAGGTAACGTGATGCCCGTCGCCCGCCGGTGGGTTCTGCACCCGGGGGATGTCCTTGTTCCGCGCCACTGATCGTCCCTTCGTTCATCATCGACAGCCCTTGGAAAGGGGCTGCACGACGTTATCGAAGCGGGAAAAGTGTGGCTGTAGGACGCGTCGCTAAAGACGTGGGGATTGTTCGCTGTGTAACTGAGAGCGGGGAATCTGTGGCGAGGGAGCTTGCTCCCGCTGGGGTGCGAAGCGCCCCCAATAAATGGGCCTGCTACGCAGTCCAGCGGGAGCAAGCTCCCTCGCCACAAGGGGTCATTTCAGTTGAGAGTTCCTGCGACTCGCCATCGCCGTCACCACATACCCAATCACCGCCGCCAGAATCGAGCCGGTAAGAATGCCCATTCGGTCCATGCCGGCGTAATCGCTCACGCCCGGTTCGAAGGCCAGCGAACCGACGAACAGGCTCATGGTGAAGCCGATGCCGCAGAGGATCGCCACCCCGAGGATCTGGCCCCAGTTAGCGCCTTGGGGCAGGGCGGCGATGCCGATCTTGACGGCCAGCCAGGTCAGGCCGAAGACGCCGATGGTTTTGCCCAGCAGCAGGCCAATGGCGATGCCCATCGGTACGTCGTGGGTGAAGCTTTCGACGGTGACGCCGCTCAGCGACAGGCCAGCGTTGGCGAAGGCGAACAGCGGCAAAATGCCGTAGGCGACCCATGGGTGCAGCGCGTGTTCGAGGGTCAGCAGTGGCGACGGTTCGGCGTTTTTCGTGCGCAGCGGAATGCAGAAGGCCAGGGTCACGCCGGCCAGCGTGGCATGGACGCCGCTCTTGAGTACACAGACCCAGAGGATCAGGCCGATGATCATGTACGGCCCGAGCTTGACCACGCCGAGCCGGTTCATCGCCACCAGTGCGGCAATGCAGGCCGCTGCCAGGCCCAGGGACAGGGTCGACAATTCGCCGGAGTAGAAAATCGCGATGATCACGATGGCACCGAGGTCATCGATGATCGCCAGCGTCATCAGGAACAGCTTCAGCGATACCGGCACGCGCTTGCCGAGCAGGGCCAGCACGCCGAGGGCGAAGGCGATGTCGGTGGCGGTCGGGATCGCCCAGCCGCTCAGGGCGGCGGGGTTGTCGCGGTTGAGGAACCAATAGATCAGCGCCGGCACCAGCATGCCGCCGATGGCCGCTGCACCGGGCAGGACAATCTGCGAGGGCTTGGACAGCTGGCCGTCGAGCACCTCGCGTTTGACCTCCAGACCGATGAGCAGGAAGAACATTGCCATCAGGCCATCGTTGATCCACAGCAGCAGGGGCTTGGCGATTTTCAACGCACCGATCTGCGCCACCACCGGGGTGTCGAGCAGGCCGGTGTACAGCCACGACAGTGGTGAGTTGTTGATAATCAGCGCGAGGATGGCTGCAGCGATCAATAACAGACCGCTGGCAGCTTCCAACTGAAAGAAACGCGTGAAAGTGCTACGCAGAGGCAAGGTCGCTCTCCATCGAATAGTCAAAAGGTGCAACACCCTAACCCGTACCGTTAGTTGTTAAAACAAAAGTTATATTCTTTTTTGTTATATAGCGTTACAAGCCGTCTAGCCCCGGCCACGCTGAGCCTAGCAGTTGCCTGACATATTGAGACTCAGCTGTATCTTTGCGGGCTATAGGTTTTTTCCTAAGCTGACGGACAAGCCTTTCGAGGAGTTCAACCTCCTGCCTGATCCAACGAGAACCCAGACCATGAGCGACAACCGACAGTGGGCCCGCGAAGCCATCCGCATCATTGAAGCGGACTTCCAGCGCAGCGCCGACACCCACCTGATTCCCTTGCCGCTGCCGGGTTTTGCGGGCATCGAACTGTATTTCAAGGACGAGTCCAGCCATCCGACCGGAAGCCTCAAGCATCGCCTGGCGCGTTCGCTGTTCCTCTATGCGCTGTGTAACGGCTGGCTGAAGCCTGGCGCGCCGGTGATCGAGGCGTCCAGCGGCTCGACGGCGATTTCCGAGGCGTACTTCGCCCGCATGCTTGGTCTGCCGTTCATTGCGGTGATGCCGGCGACCACATCGAAAGAGAAGATAGCCCAGATCGCCTTTTACGGCGGCCAAAGCCATCTGGTGAACGATCCGACGCAGATCTACGCCGAGTCCGAGCGTCTGGCACGCGAGCACGGCGGGCATTTCATCGACCAGTTCACCTACGCCGAGCGCGCCACCGACTGGCGAGCGAACAACAACATTGCCGAGTCCATCTTTCAGCAGATGCGCTATGAAAAACACCCGGAACCGAGCTGGCTGATTTCCAGCCCGGGCACCGGCGGCACCACCGCGACCCTCGGTCGTTACGTGCGCTATCGCCAGCACTGCACCCGCGTGCTGTGCGCCGACGCCGAGCGTTCGGTGTTCTTCGATTTTTACCAGACAGGCGACGCCAGCCTGCGACTCGACTGCGGCTCACGCATTGAAGGCATCGGCCGGCCACGGGTAGAGGCGTCGTTCTTGCCCAAGGTGATCGACGCGATGGTCAAGGTGCCGGATGCCTTGTCCCTGGCCGCCATGCACTATCTGGCGCAGCGCCTCGGGCGGCATGTCGGTGGATCGAGCGGGACCAATCTGATCGGCGCGCTGATGGCGGCGCAGCAGATGAAAGCGGCGGGGGAGTCGGGGTCGATTGTGGCGATTCTGTGCGATGGCGGCGAACGGTATGCCGATACGTATTACGACCAGGAGTGGTTGAAGGCGCAGGGGTATGAGTTGGACGGATTGATCGAAGCAGTAGCGGCGAGTGCCGAGCGCGGGGAGGCGCTGCCGCCTTCGGTGCTGCGCGCCAATATCTGACACACCGAAATCAAATGTAGGAGTGAGCCTGCTCGCGATAGCGCAATAATATTCAGCATCGATGTTGACTGAATCACCGCTATCGCGAGCAGGCTCACTCCTACAAGGGTTATGTATCAGTCAGTGAGACCGAGGATATCCCGCGCCACTGCCTCGGCAATCCGGATTCCGTCCACGCCCGCCGAGAGAATCCCGCCGGCATAGCCCGCGCCTTCGCCGGCCGGGAACAGGCCCTTGACGTTCATGCTCTGCAGCGACTCGTTACGCGTGATGCGCAGCGGCGAGGAGGTGCGTGTCTCGATCCCGGTCAGTACCGCATCGTGCAGCGAATAACCGCGAATCTGCTTTTCGAAGGCCGGCAACGCTTCACGAATCGCTTCGATCGCGAAGTCCGGCAGCGCCAACGCCAGGTCGCCCAAGGCAACGCCCGGTTTGTACGACGGCTCGACTTCACCCAGTTCGGTCGAAGGAATGTCGTTGATGAAGTCGCCGACCAGTTGCGCCGGGGCTTTGTAGTCGCTGCCGCCAAGGATGAAGGCGTGGGACTCCAGGCGTTCCTGCAACTCGATCCCGGCGAGCGGGCCGCCCGGATAATCGACTTCCGGGGTGATGCCAACGACGATGCCGGAGTTGGCATTGCGCTCGTTACGCGAGTACTGGCTCATGCCGTTGGTGACCACGCGGTTCGGCTCGGACGTCGCTGCCACCACAGTGCCGCCCGGGCACATGCAGAAGCTGTAGACCGAGCGGCCGTTTTTGGCGTGGTGTACCAGTTTGTAGTCGGCAGCGCCCAGTTTCGGGTGGCCGGCGTATTTACCCAGACGCGCACGGTCGATCAGCGATTGCGGGTGTTCGATACGGAAACCCACCGAAAACGGCTTGGCTTCCATGAACACGCCACGGCTGTGGAGCATGCGGAAGGTGTCGCGGGCGCTGTGGCCGAGGGCCAGGACCACGTGTTTCGAATGCAGGGTTTCGCCGCTGGCCAGTTGCACGCCGACCAGTTGGCCGTCCTCGACCAACACGTCGGTGACGCGCTCCTGAAAACGTACCTCACCGCCCATCTCACGGATCTGCTCGCGCATGTTTTCGACCATGCCGGTCAGGCGGAACGTACCGATGTGCGGCTTGCTGACGTAGAGGATTTCTTCCGGCGCGCCGGCCTTGACGAATTCGTGCAGGACTTTGCGACCGAGAAACTTCGGGTCCTTGATCTGGCTGTACAGCTTGCCGTCGGAAAACGTCCCCGCGCCGCCTTCGCCGAATTGCACATTGGACTCGGGGTTGAGCACGCTTTTGCGCCACAGGCCCCAAGTGTCCTTGGTGCGCTGGCGCACTTCGGTGCCGCGCTCGAGGATGATCGGCTTGAAGCCCATTTGCGCCAGCAGCAACCCGGCGAAGATCCCGCACGGGCCGAAACCGACGACAATCGGCCGCTGGCCCGGATCGCTCGGTGCCTGACCGACGAATTTGTAGCTGACATCCGGCGCCACATTGACGTTACGGTCGTCGGCGAACTTGCCCAACACCTTGGCCTCGTCGCGTACGTTGAGGTCGATGGTGTAGATGAAGCACAGTTCGGAGGACTTTTTGCGCGCGTCATAGCTGCGCTTGAACAAGGTGAAATCGAGCAAGTCATCGCTGGCGATGCCCAGGCGTTGCACGATGGCGGCGCGCAGGTCTTCTTCGGGATGGTCGATTGGCAGCTTGAGTTCAGTGATTCGTAACATGGCGGGGATCCGGATTCGCGGGGCGCACAACTGCGCCAGGGCGTTTGAAGGCGGCGATTATAAGCCGCCGCGACCGGATCCGTGGGGGAAAAACGATCAGTCGTTACGCGCGCCGCCGAAATAGCCGCAACCGCGCTGCACCTGACCGTCGATACGCAGTTCTGCGCTCATGTGCTGCACGCTGCCGGTGCTGCTGTCGACGCAACGCTGCGGCGCGACCCACAATTCGATGCGCTGGTTGTTGGCTTCGCTGCTCAGGTTGAAGCGGCCGTCGCCCAGTTGTTCTTCCACATACGGCACGGCGAGCGGCGGCTGGCCCTCGCGGTCGATCACCATGCCTTTGCCGCTGACCTTCACATTCCATTCCGGGCCATGGCCGGCGGCACGCAGGATCAGCAGTTTGAAATTGGGGTCATCGCACGCCGTGCCCGAGCGTTCGACGCGATACAACTGGCTCAGGTCGAGGCGATCACCAGACACCTTGCCACGCACATCGGCAAACAGTTTGCCCTGCTCGTCGGCGAGGGTCGCAGCCTCTTGCAGGATACTGGTGCCGCCGCTGTCATTGACCACCAGTTGGCGCTGATCCTGACATGGCTGGAACACCAGTTTGCCGTCAGCGGCGGTCAACTGCCCCTGCATCCGCGTCTGCCCGGCATGTGAAACGCTTTCGCGCTGGCCGTCGAACAATTGGCAGGCGGCAAACATCGGCAGCAGGGCAACGAGGACTAACGAACGGGCGACACGCATCTTTGGTTCTCCAGACAAGTGTCGCCACGTTACGCAGCCTGACCGTTCATCACAAGGGCTTAGCCCACGTGAAACGTCTGACCTGTCTGCAGGCCTTCGACACTCTTGGCGTAGGCCAACGCGACTTCCGCCGCAGGAACCGGTTTGAAGCCGCGGAAATAGGGCGCGTATTTGCCCAGGGCTTCGGTTAGCACCGTCGGGCTGACCGAGTTCACCCGCAGGCCGCGTGGCAGTTCAATGGCGGCGGCGCGCACGAAGCTGTCGAGGGCGCCATTGACCAAGGCTGCCGATGCACCGCTGCGAATCGGATCATGGCTGAGTACGCCGGTGGTGAAGGTGAACGAGGCGCCGTCGTTGGCAAATTCGCGACCGATCAGCAGCAAGTTGACCTGACCCATCAGCTTGTCTTTCAGGCCGAGGGCGAAGCTGTCTTCAGTCATCTCGTCCAGTGCTGCGAAGGTGACGTTGCCCGCCGTGCAGACCAGCGCATCGAATTTGCCGGTCTGTTCGAACAGCTCGCGGATTGATGCGCTGTCGCTGATATCCACCCGCAAGTCGCCGCTGTTGCGGCCGATACGAATGACTTCGTGACGTTGCGACAATTCTTTGTCCACCGCCGAACCGATGGTGCCGTTGGCGCCTATCAACAGAATCTTCATCGAGCTGTACCCCAAGTGATTGAACGAGGCTTCAGTCTAGAGTGGTTTTTCCTGCGGATAAGCGCACTAATAGGCAACCTTTGGTTTTCAAATGGAAACAATCGATGAGCGAAATGGATGACCTTGCCGCGTTCGCCGTGCTGATCGAGGCCGGCAGTTTTACCTTGGCCGCGCAGCAGTTGGGTTGCAGCAAAGGCCAGTTGTCCAAGCGCATCAGTCAGCTCGAAGCGCAGTTCAGCGTGGTTTTGCTGCAACGCACGACCCGGCGTTTGAGTCTCACGGCAGCGGGCGCGGCGTTGTTACCGCAGGCTCAGGCGCTGGTGGTTCAGGTCGAACGCGCCCGACAGGCCTTGGCGCGCTTGAAAGACGACATGGCCGGTCCGGTGCGCATGACCGTTCCGGTGTCGCTGGGTGAAACCTTCTTCGATGGCTTGTTGCTCGAGTTTTCGCAGCAATATCCCGAGGTGCAGATCGAACTGGAGCTGAACAACAGTTACCGCGATCTGTCCCGCGACGGTTTTGATCTGGCGATCCGCGCCGAGGTGGCCAATGATGATCGGCTGGTGGCCAAACCCCTGCTGGCCTGGCATGAAATGACCTGCGCCAGCCCGGCCTATCTCGAACGTTTCGGCGAACCGGCGACACCGCAGGCACTGGCCGAACACCGCTGCTTGCTCAACAGCCACTACAGTGGGCGAGAGGAGTGGCTGTACCACCAACAGCACGAATTGCTGCGGGTGCGGGTGTCGGGTCCTTTCGCCAGCAACCATTACAACTTGCTGAAAAAAGCCGCGTTGTCCGGTGCAGGCATCGCTCGCTTGCCGTCGTACCTGTTGCAAACGGAACTGGCTGACGGCCGCTTGCGCTGGTTGCTGCGCGATTATCAGACGCGGCGCATGCCGATGTATCTGGTGCATCCGTATCAGGGCGGCTTGCCGAAACGCACGCTGGTGCTCGCGGATTATTTGATGGGGTGGTTCAAGCGCAGTGGCGAGGCGCTGGATCGACTCCAGCGCTGAAAGCAATCTTTTTGTAGGAGTGAGCCTGCTCGCGATAGCGGTGGATCAGTAAAAAATTGATCGACTGACACACCGCTATCGCGAGCAGGCTCACTCCTACAATTCAGGTCAGCCTTGGAATCGGCGGGCAATCAGATTATCTATCGACAATCGGCCCGGTCCGCTAGCCATCAAGTACAGCAACACCGCCGCCCAGGTGCCATGAGTCGAATAAGCATCCGGATACACAAACAGTTGAATGACCAAGGTCATGCCGAGCAATGCGAGCGCCGAAAACCGTGTGGCCAAGCCGATCAGAATCAGCACCGGGAAAGCATGCTCGGCGAACGCCGCCATGTGTGCCGCGATCTCGGGTGACAACAGCGGCAGGTTGTATTCGCTCTTGAACAAGGGAATCGTCGAGTCGGCCAGGCGTGGCCAACCCAGTTGAAAGGTGCCGTCGATCAGGTCGATGGCCAGTCCTTCAACCTTGGTCTGGCCGGACTTCCAGAACACGCCGGCGATCGAGAAACGGGCGATGAATGCGATCAGGCTGTGCGGGATTCTTTCCAGCAGCGCGACGGCCCGCAGGATGAAAATGTTCATGGCATTTCCTTGTGAGTCAGGCGAGCGATGGCGTTGTGTGCAATCAGCGCGGCAAGGGTCTGTGCGAGGTCGAAGGGCGGGCTGTTTTCCACCGCCGCGAGCAGTGGCTGACCCTTGATCAGGTGACGGATAAACATCGTGGCGCCGGGCTCAATGGCAAACACTTCCACGTCCAGTCCGTTGCGCAGGACCATGGCGTGCTGACCCTGATTGAGGCCAATCCCCGCCAGGGTCTGCGCCTGCTGATGTGCGGCCCAGATTGCGACCACCGCATAGGCTGAATCGAGTGTGTGCACGGACGGATGAAGCCTCAGATACAGATCGCTCAAGGCCTGCGGGCTGGCGAGGGCGGCGCTGATGTCGTCGGGCCGGACGGGCTGCGCATCCGCGGCGTGATAGGCGAGGGTGCGCAGATGCTCAAGGCGTGCAACATCGGCGACATAAGGTACGCCGGCGATCGGTTCGAAGCCGGCGATGAAGTCGGCAAATCCGCCGCCGTAACGGCTCATCAGCGGACTCTGCGGTGGCTGGCGTTGAACAAACACGCCTGCCATGGCACGGAAGAATTCTTCGCCGACCAACTGCACCACCACCGGATAACTCTCAGCCAAGGCGTTGACCAACGAACTGTGCACGTTATTGCGATACACCGCGAAACGGCTGGCAGGGTCGGCACCGTTGTGGCTGCACAAGCCATCCGGACACGGCCGTTTTACGTCGAGCAGCGCGGCGGCGAAGGCCGCTTGCCGGCTCATGGTGCACCCTCCGCCTGGCGCAACAACGCCTCGGCCTGTTGCGCTTCGGCGAGCAACACGTCGAAGGCTGGCACCTGGTTGTCGCGTTCGATCAGGGTCGGCACCGGGCCGATGCGCGCAAGTACTTGTCGATACAGGCGCCAGACCGCCTGATCGACCGGCGCCCCGTGGTCGTCAATCAGCAAGCGATCGCCGAGGTTGTCGCAATCTTCAGCGAAACCGGCCAGATGAATCTCGCCGACGGCGTGCAGCGGCAATGCGTCGAGATAGGCCAGCGGATCACGCTGATGGTTGACGCACGACACGTAGACATTGTTGACGTCGAGCAGCAAGCCGCAGCCGCTGCGCCGGATCACTTCGCTGATGAAGTCCGCCTCGTCGAGGGTTGAATCCCGAAATGCCAGATAGGTCGCCGGGTTCTCCAGCAACATCGGGCGTTTCAGAGTGTTCTGCACCTGATCGATGTGCGCGCACACGCGATCGAGCGTTGGCGTGTCATAGGCCAGTGGCAGCAGATCGTTGAGAAACACCGGGCCATGGCTCGACCAGGCCAAGTGTTCGGAAAAGGATTGTGGTTGATAGCGCTCGATCAGCTCAGCGAGGCGTTGGAGATGCCCGGTGTCGAGCGGACCTTCGCCACCGATCGACAGCCCCACGCCATGCAATGACAACGGGTACTGTTCGCGGATCAAACCGAGAAAATGATGAAACGGGCCGCCGGCCACCATGTAGTTTTCGGCGTGGACCTCGAAAAAACCGAGGTCGGGGATGGAACCGAGCACTTCAAGGAAGTGCCCGGTCTTGAGCCCCAGCCCGGCACGGGCGGGGAGCTCGGTGCGAGCTGCCTGAGTGCGCGGCAGGGACGGTTCGTGATGACTGAACATGGGCGTCACTCAGGCAGGCCGTGGATCAGGACTTGGCTTTGAAGGCTTCGAGCTGACCGAAACCGCTCGGCGAGGTTTTGCTTTCGGTGGTGATGCAGGTGCCTTTCGGAACGAGTTTCCAGGCGTTGGCCTGATAGTCCATTTTCGCCGTGCCGGCACAGGTGGTGCCTGCACCTGCGGCGCAATCATTCTTGCCTTTCAGCGCCACGCCGAAGCATTTTTCCATGTTGGCATCGGCGGCCTGGGCGGTAGAGACAGTGGCGATGCTCAGGGCGGAACCGAGGGCCAGAACCAGGGCGGTGGCGGACAGGGTACGAGTAGTCGCAGTCATGATGTTTCTCCAGATTTATCAGGGTTTCTGCAAGCGGTTTGCGCTTGCTTGTCCCTCTAGAGAAAGCTCACAGCGATGCGTTACAGCCGGCGCAAAACTTTTCCGGAATTTTTCCTGACACGGCTATCCCTTGTGGGAGCGGGCTTGCTCGCGAAAGCGGTGAATCAGTCGACATCTTCGTTAACTGACACACTGCTTTCGCGAGCGAGCCCGCTCCCACAGAGATTCCTCGGGGGCGCCAAATATTTGGAATAACTTGGCTGAAACTTTCAGGCTCCGATCAATTATTTGAAGGAAGAATGGCAGTGTAATAAAAGAATTTTTTATCGCCGATGCGTCTAAAAAACTGTCATTTATAACAGTGGTCAGTATTTTTCAAGTGGTTATATTCAAATCTGGTCAGTCACCTACTAGGAAGAATATTTATGACGCTTATTTCAAAGATTAAGAAATGAACCTCTATCATTGGCCCTTGTTACGCTATGGAGCCTGTCAAGGCGCTCTACTGAAGCGGGAGTTTGCAAGGAAACAAAGAGTGGCATCGGACGGGAATTAAGGAGCATCGAATGGGTACTGTAATAGAGCGGTTTCAGGCAATTGTTGTAGATCATCTGAATGTAGATCCGGATAAGGTTGTAGGCCCTGCCGATTTTATAGAAGATTTAGGAGCGGACTCCTTGGATGTGGTTGAGTTGGTTATGGCGCTGGAGGAAGAGTTTGGTGTGCAGATTCCAGACGACGCTGCCGAAGGCATCGCAACTGTTCAACAAGCCATCGACTACATTACAGCGCAGATTGGCTCATGACTATTAAGTCGCACGTTGGTTTAACTTCGCTTTAAAATTAAAAACGGCCCGAAGGCCGTTTTTAATTTAGCGATATTCTTCAACCACCCAAATACGCCTCGCGCACTTTCGGGTCGGTCAGCAGCGCTTCACCGGTGCCTTGCATGACCACGCGGCCGTTCTCCAGCACGTAGGCGCGGTCGGCGATTTTCAGCGCCTGGTTGGCGTTCTGCTCGACCAGGAACACGGTCACACCGTCCTTGCGCAGCTGTTCGATGATGTCGAAGATCTGCTGGATGATGATCGGTGCCAGGCCCAGCGACGGCTCGTCGAGCAGCAGCAGTTTGGGCTTGCTCATCAGCGCCCGGCCGATGGCGAGCATTTGCTGTTCGCCGCCGGACATGGTGCCGCCGCGCTGGTTGAAGCGTTCTTTCAGGCGTGGGAAAAGTCCGAGGACCTTGTCCATCTGTTCCTGATAATCGCCCTTGTCGGTGAAAAATCCGCCCATGGACAGGTTTTCTTCCACAGTCAGACGGGCAAACACTCGACGACCTTCCGGGACCACGGCAATGCTCTTGCGCATGATCTGCGACGAGTCCTGGCCGATCAGTTCCTCTCCCATGTAGCGGATGCTGCCGCTGTGCGCCTGCGGTGAACCGCAGAGTGTCATCAACAGCGTGGACTTGCCGGCACCGTTGGCACCGATCAGCGTGACGATCTCGCCCTGACGGACTTCGACGTTGACGCTGTGCAGGGCCTGGATCTTGCCGTAAAAGGTGGAAACGTTTTCGAACTGCAGCATTTACGCTTCCCCCAGGTAGGCTTTGATCACTTCAGGATTGTCGCGGATCTGTTCCGGCGTACCGTCGGCGAGTGGCGTGCCCTGGTTGATCACGACGATGTGGTCGGAAATGCTCATGACCAGTTTCATGTCGTGTTCGATCAGCAGCACGGTGACGTTGTGCTCTTCACGCAGCACGCCGATCAGCGCCTTGAGGTCTTCGGTTTCTTTCGGGTTCAGGCCGGCGGCCGGTTCGTCGAGCATGAAAATCCGCGGGCGGGTCATCATGCAGCGAGCGATTTCCAGACGCCGTTGCTGACCGTAGGCGAGGGTGCCGGCGGTGCGGTTGGCGAACTCTTTGAGGTTGACCTTTTCCAGCCAGTACTCGGCAAACTCCATGGCCTCCCGCTCGCTTTTGCGGAACGCCGGGGTCTTGAACAGGCCGGACAGGAAGTTGGTGTTCAGGTGACGGTGCTGGGCGATCAACAGGTTCTCGACCGCCGTCATGTCCTTGAATAAACGCACGTTCTGGAACGTACGCACCACGCCTTTGAGGGCGATCTTGTGGCCCGGCAGGCCCTGAATCGGCTCGCCGTCGAGCAGGATGCTGCCGCCGGTAGGCTGATAGAAACCGGTCAGGCAGTTGAACACGGTGGTTTTGCCGGCGCCGTTCGGCCCGATCAGCGCAACAACCTGTTTCTCTTTGACGGTCAGCGCCACGCCGTTGACCGCCAGCAAGCCGCCGAAGCGCATGCTCAGATTTTCGACTTTAAGGATCTCGCGGCTCATTTGCGCAACTCCATGTGTGGGCGTTGCATCGGCAGCAGACCTTGTGGACGCCAGATCATCATCAACACCATCAGCGCACCGAACATCAACATGCGGTACTCGCTGAACTCACGCATCATTTCCGGCAACAGAATCATGACGATCGCCGCCAGGATCACGCCCAACTGCGAGCCCATCCCGCCCAGTACGACGATGGCGAGGATGATCGCCGACTCGATGAAGGTAAACGACTCTGGCGTCACCAGACCCTGACGCGCGGCGAAGAAGCTGCCGGCGAAACCGGCAAACGCGGCGCCCAGGGTGAACGCGGAAAGCTTGATCACGGTCGGGTTAAGACCCAGCGCACGGCAGGCGATTTCATCTTCACGCAGCGCTTCCCAGGCACGGCCGATCGGCATGCGCAGCAAACGGTTGATGACGAACAGCGCTGCCAGCGCCAGCAACAGGGCAACGAGGTAGAGGAAGATCACCTTGTTGATCGAGTTGTATTGCAGGCCGAAATACTCATGGAACGTCTGCAGGCCTTCGGCCGCTTTACGCTCGAAAGTCAAGCCGAAGAACGTCGGTTTCTCGATGTTGCTGATGCCGTTCGGGCCGCCGGTGATGTCCGTCAGGTTACGCAGGAACAGGCGGATGATTTCGCCGAAGCCCAAGGTCACGATCGCCAGATAGTCGCCGCGCAGACGCAATACCGGGAAGCCCAGCAGGAAGCCGAACGTCGCCGCCATCAGGCCGGCAATCGGCAGGCAGATCCAGAAACTCAGGCCGTAGTAATGCGACAGCAGTGCGTAGCTGTAGGCGCCGACGGCGTAGAAGCCGACGTAACCCAAGTCAAGCAGACCGGCCAGACCGACGACGATGTTCAGACCGAGGCCGAGCATCACGTAGATCAGGATCAGCGTGGCAATGTCCACCGCGCCACGGGAGCCGAAGAACGGCCACACCAGCGCCAGCACAATCAGCCCAATGATGAAATAACGCTGGGTGGAGGGCAGGGTCAGGAAGTTGCTGGCCTTGGCCGGAATCAGCGGCATGCCCGGCGAAGAACGCCAGGCCTTGCTGATCTGCTGGTTGAACAGCACGCGCAAAAACATCAGCACCGAGCAGATCGCGATGGTCGCGAGTACCGCAGGGCTGGTGTTGTGCACTTCCAGATTGATGCCGACGATGGTCAGTTTCAGTCCGAGCACAGGATACGCAACTGCCCAAACCAAGAGCGCACTGAACAGCGCCTGTTTAAGATTCCTAGTCATACTTTCTCAACCTCCGGACGGCCCAGAATGCCGGTCGGACGGAACAACAGCACCAGAACCAGCAAGCCGAACGCCACGACGTCCTTGTACTGGTCGCCGAAGATATCGGCACCGAACGCTTCCGCTACACCCAGCACCAACCCGCCGAGCATGGCCCCGGGGATGCTGCCGATGCCGCCCAGTACCGCAGCGGTGAAGGCCTTGAGGCCGACGAGGAAACCGGCGTTGGGGTTGATCACGCCGTATTGCATGCTCAGCAGCACAGCCGCAACGGCTGCCAGCGCAGCACCGATGACGAAGGTCAGGGCGATGATGTTGTTGGTGTTGATGCCGAGCAGGTTGGCCATCTTGATGTCCTCGGCACAGGCGCGGCAGGCGCGACCCAGGCGGGAACGGGAGATGAACAGGGTCAGGCCGAGCATGGCGATCAGGGTGACTACGAACACCACGATCTGCATGTAGGAAATCAGCACTTCTTGTGCGCCACCTGGACCGAAGGCGAAGTTGCCCGGGATCAGGTTGGGGATAGCTTTGTCCTTGGAGTCTTGCGCCAGCAGAACGGTGTTCTGCAGGAAGATCGACATACCGATGGCGGAAATCAGCGGGATCAGACGGTTGCTGCCACGCAGGGGGCGGTAGGCGATCCGTTCGATGCTGTAACCGTAGGAACTGGTGACGACGATGCTGGCGATGAACGCCGCGGTCATCAACAGCGGGACACTGTCGAGTCCCATCATGGTCAGCCCGGCAATGGCGATGAACGCCACGTAGGAGCCGATCATGTACACCTCGCCGTGGGCGAAGTTGATCATTCCAATGATGCCGTAAACCATCGTGTAGCCGATGGCGATCAGGGCATACATGCTGCCAACGTTGAGGCCGTTAACCAGCTGTTGGAAGAAGTGATAGATGTCAGGCATTACAGCGCTCCTAAAAACCTGATACGCATTTCACTGGTGGAGTCATTTTCCCGCCCGGCCCCGTGGATCTTTATCCACTTCGAATCCGGGTTTTGCCAGCGAACCGCTGATGACGGTTTTGAGATTTTCAGGTGGGGAGACTGGCGGATCACGCCAGCGCGGCCCAATACGTTCGTAAAACAAAGCCCACGGCACGCCGTGGGCTTTATTGGCAGTCAGTCAGGCAAGGCCTTACTGAGGCGAAACTTCGGTTTTAGGTTTGCCGTTGTGCCACTCGTAGACCACAAATTTGAAGTCTTTCAGGTCGCCCTTGTCGTCGAAGCTCAGGTCGCCAGTCGGGGTCTTGAACGAACCGGCGTGGATGGCTTCAGCCACTTTGGTTGCGTCTTCGGACTTGGCAGCCTTGATGCCTTCGGCAATCACGGTCACAGCCGAGTAGGACGGGAACACGAACGGACCGCTCGGATCTTCCTTCTTGGCTTTGAATGCATCAGCCAGAGCGACGTTGGCCGGATCCTGGTCGAAGGATTTCGGCAGGGTCACCAGCAGGCCTTCGGACGCGTCCTTGGCGATTTGGGTGATCGAGTCGTTACCCACGCCTTCCGGACCCATGAAGCGGGCTTTCAGGCCTTTTTCCTGAGCCTGGCGCAGGATCAGGCCCAGCTCCGGGTGGTAGCCGCCGTAATAGACGAAGTCGACGCCGGCTTGCTTGAGCTTGGCGATGATCGCCGAGAAGTCTTTGTCGCCGGCGTTGACGCCTTCGAACACGGCAACCTTGGTGCCTTTCTTTTCGAGGGTCGATTTGACGGCGGTGGCGATGCCTTCACCGTATTGCTGTTTGTCGTGCAGCACGCCAACCACTTTCGGTTTGACGTGATCGGCGATGTAGTTACCGGCGGCAGGGCCCTGCGCGCTGTCCAGACCGATAGTACGGAAGATCATTTTGTAGCCACGGGCGGTGATGTCCGGGCTGGTGGCGGCCGGGGTGATCATGATCACGCCTTCGTCTTCGTAGATGTCCGAAGCCGGCTGAGTGGAGCTGGAGCACAGGTGACCGACCACGAACTTGACGCCGTCGTTGACGACCTTGTTCGCTACCGCAACCGCTTGTTTCGGATCGCAGGCATCGTCGTATTCAACGGCTTGCAGTTGCTTGCCGTCGACGCCGCCCTTGGCGTTGATCTGCTCGATGGCCATTTTGGCGCCACTGAACTGCATGTCGCCGTACTGGGCTACTGGACCGGTCTTGGGACCTGCGATACCGATCTTGATGGTGTCAGCTGCGAACGAATGGCTGGCAACCCCGGCCAGAACCATAGCGGCAAACAGTTTGGAAATCTGCTTAGTAGCCTTAGTCATAGTGCTCCACTCTTACTGTTGTATTTTTTAGAGTTCTGGCGCCGCAGCAGCAGAACCGGGACAGATATCTTTGCGATACCCTCCGGAAATGCCCCCGGCAACTGTACCGGTACAGTGTAGAGCGCCGCTTGTTCAACTGGGAAGCAGGCGTCACGGGGCAAAACTTGGGGGTGTCGCATTTTTGAATGAAAAAGACAGAATCGCGGCGGGGCATTCATAGGCATATAGCCTAAACAGCAGCATTCCCTGGCGTTCCTGCTCTTTTCGTTCGGTGCGGCCATTTGCAACCGGGTTTTTTCTGACGGACCACCAACGTTTATGATTCGCGTCGATTTCTTTTCCGGACAGTTCCCATGAATCAAGAACCTAGCACCCTCTATGCCAAGCTGCTTGGTGAAACGGCATCTATCACCTGGAAGGAGCTGGAGCCGTTCTTCGCCAAGGGTGCCCTATTGTGGGTCGACCCTGACCTGGATTTGATCGCCGCTGCCGAGGCCGTGGCGTCCGATAAAGGCGAGAAAGTCGCGGCCTGGCTGGCCGACGACAAGGTCGCCAAGCTGTCTGAAACGCGGGCGCTGGATATCTTCGAGCGTGATCCACAGCTATGGGCGGTGGTGGTTTCGCCGTGGATTCTGATCCAGGAAAGGGCGGCGACTTGAGGGTTTGCACCTTTTTGGTGCTTGCCTTGTCGCGCCGCAAGTGTGTAGCGGAGTAGCGTGATGGCACGTTGCCGTAGAGAAACACCACGCATCACGGTGACGTAAACGTAACGGGAACAGTTTATTGAGCGGCTTGAGGGCCGCTTAATTGTTTCTGAATGTTCGCAAAGCTGAAATGTGCGATGAATTCGAAGGCGCCTTCGCGAGCAGGCTCGCTGCCACAGGGGAATGCATATCTCTGTGGGAGCGAGCCTGCTCGCGAATAGGGGCGACTCAGTCCTGGATCAGACCGAATAAGTCTTCCCGGTATGGTTATTCAGTGAAATAACCTTGGTCTTGCCAATCCGGTGACGGTAGATCTCACGCAGGTACTTGATCGACTTCTTCACGCAATCGCGGGACAAACGAATGTCGTTGATCGAGACAAACTTGTCTTTGTCGTTGATCAGCTCGCGGTATTTCTTCTCGTACATGGGTTTGATCGCGTACCAGTTGGTGTCGAGGATCTTCGCCGGGTTTTCGAACTCGTTGAGCAATTCGTCGATGCGGTCTTCGTCAAAATCTTCTTGAACGATGAAGTCGAGAATCGAGTTGTCCAGCGTCTCGTCGAAGCGGTACGGATTCTTCGCGAAGCAGCGCTTGATGAACGCCACGATCAGGGTCAGGAAGTCGTCCGACAGGCACGGGCTCTTGGCAATCAGTGTGGTCAGCGACAGGTTGGCCGAAGCGCCGATCACCAGCGCGTAACGCTTGAGCGTGGTGTTGGGGAACAGGCTGTTGAGGTGGGTTTTCAGCCGGTTCAAGTCCATGTACGACAACTTGTAGTCTTTCGGCAGTGAGACGATCGAGACCACCGACGAGCAGTTCTTGAAGAAGTGCAGGTCGTGCAGGGCCGCCGCGTCGTAACCAGAATTCTTGTACTGCTCCAGCGAGGCGCGATAACGCTTGGATTCGATCGGCAACAAACTGATGCCTTCGATGGCTTGGGTAACCTTGTTGAAGTGCGGCAAGTCGATCGAGCGGAAGAACAGGTCATCGATGTTCAGACGCTGTGGCTCTTTATCGAAGACCTTGAACTTGTCGCTGCTCGGCGGCGGCGTTTCCGGCACCACCGATTCGGCGTAGGCAATCGCCACCGGGCCGGCCAGGCTCATGAACAAATCGTTGGCATCCAGGCGAATGGTCTCGCCGATGTCGATGCCGGCGCGGCGGAAGTAGTTCTGGTCGTAGTCGGTGGTAACGGCCTGCGCCGTGAGAATGTTGAAGATCTGCTGCGAGATATACTGGTTGGCGTGCTTCTCCATCGCATTGACATCAATGTTCTGGATGTTGCCGTCATCGCTTTCTTCGGCGTAACGCATGATGTCGTTGGAGATCAGCATCATCGCGTTCCACGGGCGGATACGGCCCATGACGCTGGCTTCGCTGCTGTCTTCGTTGGCGAAGTTGTAGGAGAAGTCCCATTCCTCCGAAAGGTATTTGCACAGCAAACGCCCGGCGTTGATGTGCAGCGCCTCGGACATTTCGCTGCGGTGATCGGAAATATTCGGCAGCACGCAGATGCCGCTGGTGAAGATCGGCTCGAACACAAACGAATGACCGCTCTTGCCGTCGTGTTCATCCATCGGCTTGGTGTCGAACGTCTTGTTCATGTACGAGTGCTGCTGGGCCAGACCAAACTCCGAGGCCATGCCCGAACCGGTACCGCCGCCGGCACTGAAGATTGAAAAGTACAGGCGCGACTGGTTGGCTTTGATGCCGCAGCTGTCGATCAGGTACGAGTGGATCATTTTCCAGTCGGGGCTGGAGAAACGCTGGGTGTCCTTATTAAGGATGATCTTCGCCAGGTACTGGCCGAGGATCGGCGCGTTGCCGGCGCCACCGGCGTGGACTTCGGACAAGTCCATGATTTTCATTTTGCTGTAGTCGCGCAGGAAGCCGCTTTTCTCGCCCTTGCGCGAAAAACGGATGCGTCCGGCGATGTCCTTGTCGAGGTCGCCGAGCATCACCAGCGGTTCGACCAGAAACACCGGTTTGGTCGATTTGCTGGTGCCGATGCGCAGGTTGTTCTTGATCCACTGCGCCGGGCTGTAGCCCTTGTCGGCCAGACGCCGATCCGCCGGGCGGTCTTCGTTGTTGAATTCGTTGAGGTAGAACTTGCGCGCGTTGTACACCAGCTCCGCAACATCCAGGGCGATGTTGGAGCCGCAGCGACCGAGGCCGATCAGGCACACCGACGGAAATTCCTGATCGTTGTGCTGCTCGTTGTCGCCTTCCTGGTGAGGTGGGCGGGGGAACACCGAATCGCGCAGGCCGTCGAGGTTGTCGAGGATGCGGTCGGTGTTGGTTTCAGTGAAATACAGGTATTGCTGGGTCGACAGCGGGCGCGAGGGAGCCGATGGCCTGGACGGTGAAGCGCTGTTGGCGGCAGGATTCAGCGTCAGATCGGATACCGCCGTGGCGGGCTTGTTGTTAGAAGTCATTGCGCCATGCACCTGGACTGGGTTGGTTCGCCGACCAGTGCCGGCGAACCTCACGGAATAGGATCTCGCGTCTTTTGCGCGAATTAGGCCCGAGCGCCAGGGTGTTGGCCTGGGGTGATCGCTGGGCGGAATCCTTTCCTGATCGTTGATGAATCGGCCATTATTCGGCGATCTTTAATGGAAAAGAGGCAAAATGATGTCAACGCTACCTTCGTTGGGATTTGCCGGAATCGGCCTGATGGGCTTGCCCATGTGTCGACGGTTGTTGGCCGCGGGTTACCCGCTGGCCGTGTGGAATCGCAACCCGGACAAATGCGCGCCACTGGTTGAAGCTGGCGCCCGTCAAGTCGCGAGCCCCGCTGAACTGTGCGAACACGCCGATATTGTCATGCTGTGTCTGGCCGACACGGCGGTGGTGCGGCAGGTGGTGTTTGGCGCTGGCGGTGTGGCTGAAGGGGCGAGAAAAGCTCAGTTACTGGTGGATTTTTCCAGCCTCGAACCGACCGCGACCCGCGAAATGGCCGCCGAGCTGGCCGAAAAAACCGGCATGCACTGGCTCGATTCGCCGGTGTCCGGCGGCGTGGTCGGTGCCGAAGCCGGCAGCCTGGCGATCATGGTCGGCGGTGCGGCGGAGCATCTTGAACGGGTGCGCCCGGTGTTGCTTACTCTCGGTCAGCGCGTCACGCACATGGGCGGCATTGGTGCCGGCCAGGTGACCAAGGCCTGCAATCAGATG
The DNA here is from genome assembly GCF_014268545.1 of Pseudomonas sp. SWRI81. Classification (NCBI taxonomy): domain Bacteria; kingdom Pseudomonadati; phylum Pseudomonadota; class Gammaproteobacteria; order Pseudomonadales; family Pseudomonadaceae; genus Pseudomonas; species Pseudomonas sp. SWRI81. The sequence continues at coordinate 49,838 of NZ_JABWQS010000018.1, read as the reverse complement.
ATCGTCGCCTGCAATGCGCTGGTGATTGCCGAAGTGGTGGCGCTGGCTGAACAGGCAGGCGTCGATGCGCGCCTGATCGCCGAGGCGCTGGCCGGTGGCTTTGCCGATTCGAAACCCTTGCAAATCCTCGCCCCGCAAATGGCCGAGAGCCGTTTTGAGCCGATCAAGTGGCATGTGCGCACACTGCTCAAGGATCTCGACACGGCGGTGAAATTCTCTCGCGAGCAAGGCTCGGCCACGCCGATCAGCGGATTGGCCGCACAACTGATGCGCCTGCATGGGGCGCAGGGTTTTTTGGCGAAGGATCCAGCGACATTGGTGCAAATGTACCGTGCGCCAGACTCAACGGATTGACCGCGTGTGATGGCTTGCGCTGATTGATTTCTGCCAGCACCGGGCGCAATTCATCCAGCGGCACCGGGCGGCTGAGCAGATAGCCCTGAATGAAATCGCAACCCGAGCGCTCGAGGAATTCGTATTGCTCCAGGCTTTCCACGCCTTCGGTGACCACCTGCAAATGCAGGGTATGGGCCATGACGATAATTGCCTGAACGATTTCCATGTCGGCGGTGGCGGTGGGAATGTCGAGGATAAAAGAGCGGTCAATCTTCAAGGTGTTGAGCGGCAGTCGCTTGAGGTAGGCCAGTGATGAATAACCGGTGCCGAAGTCATCGATCGACAGCGACACGCCTAGGGCGCGGATCTGGCGCAACAGCACCAGGGTATTGGCGATATTGCCCATCAGGGCGTTCTCGGTGACTTCCAGCTCCAGTCGCTCCGGTGCGACGCCGGCAGTGCGCAACGCGCTTTCGATTTCGTCGGCCAGTTCCTCGCGGGCCAGGTTCAGCGGTGAGCAGTTCCAGGCGATTTTCAGGTCTTCGCAGCCATGGCGCGACAGCTCGCCCAGATCCTTGCAGGCCCGGCGCAGCACCCAATTGTCCAGTTCGGCGATCAGGCCGTTGTTTTCGGCAATGCCGATAAAACGGTCCGGGGTCAGCAAGCCGTGGGTCGGATGTTGCCAGCGGATCAACGCTTCGAGCTTGGTCACGCGGCCGGTTTTCAGTTCAAAAATCGGCTGGTAATACAGCATCAGCGCGTGCTCTTCACGCAAGGCGTTACGCAATTCCTCTTCCAGTTGCAGCTCGAAGCTGGCGCGGGTCTTGAGGCTGGGACTGAAAAAGTGCAAACCGTTGCGCCCGGCGCCCTTGGATTGATACAGCGCGAGGTCGGCGTGCTTGAGCAACTCTTCGCAAGTGCTGCCATCGTGCGGAAACAGGCTGATGCCGATGCTGGTGGTCATCACCATCCGGCGCCCGGCCAGTTCGACGGGCTCTTTCATCTTGAGCATGATGCGCTGGGCCATGTTGCGCGCTTCTTCGCGGTCACGCAGACTGATGAGGATGCAGAACTCGTCACCGCCGAACCGCGCCACCACGTCCTCATGGCTGCGCACCGAGCTTTTGATGTGACTGGCGATGACTTTGAGCAGCGCATCGCCGGCATCGTGGCCGAGGCTGTCGTTGATACGCTTGAAGTGGTCGATGTCGAGAAACATCACCGCCAGCATGCCGCCTTCGCTGGCTTTCTGGCTGAGCTTCTCGGCGAAGAGCTGATTGAAGCCACGGCGATTGATCAGGTTGGTCAGCGCGTCGTAGTTGGCCACTTGCTGCAACGACATGCGCGCCTGATCGAGCTGGCTGAGCAGGGCGTTGACCCGGCGCAGGTCGTGTTCCTTGTTCTGCAGTTTCTTGTCGGCCATGGCGGCGCTGATGGCGCTGCCCAGAATCAGCAAGATGATCAACGCGACCGTCAGGCCCAGTTGCAGATGGCCGGTTTCCACGGCCATCGTCGGTGCGGCGCCGTCGGGCAGCACCAGTTGCAAGGCGGCCATGCCGGTGAAATGCATGCTGATAATGCCGGCGCCGAGCATCAGCGCGGCGACGTATTTGAGCACCTGATGCGCCACGCCGCTGCCTTCACGCAGGTAGCCGGCCACCCACAACGCCGCAAAACTGGCGCCGACGGCGATCACGATCGACAGTCCGAACAGACTCGGTTGGTAATACGCCGTGGCGCTCGATTGCATGGCGGCCATGCCGACGTAATGCATGCTGGCGATCCCCAGGCCGATGACCACGGCGGTCCTCAGGCAACGCGCCAGACTCGGCTGCGCCACGCTCAGGGTGTGCATGGCCAGCGCCGAGGCGAGCAGGGCGATCAACAATGAAAACAGGGTGGTCGGCAGGTGGTAGTGGATCTCGATGGGGGCCTGAAAGGCCAGCATGCCAATGAAATGCATGGCCCAGATCCCGCCGGCCAGGCAGGCGCCGCCGATCCAGCGCCAGACGCGTCGCGCGCCCGGGTTTTCGGCATGGCCGACCCGCTCGGCCATGTCCAGCGTGGCAAAACTGGCCGCGCACGCGACCAGATACGCCACCAGCACCAGCACGGGATCGTGGGTGCAATTGAGTATGACCTGTCCGCTCTCCGGCAGCTCGGTAACAAACTGCAAACCAAGCCACTCCATAGCGTGCCCCGTCTCGGATTCATCGGGCCGGTGCGTTCGTCAACGCCGGCGAATGCCTGGAGTATAGAGGCCGTTTCTGGGGCGCAAGGCGTAGTGGCACATTGGCGCGAATGATTTTGACATTAGCCTCATAGCGATTGGCGCTAAGGGTCAGGCAATACGTTCCAGAGGCAGGTCATTCCAGTGCGGCGGCAAGGGTGGCAGGCCGTGGGCGGCGCGGGCTTTGTCGCAGTCGCTGTTGTGTTCGCCGTTTTCCCATGAGGCCTCGAACTCGCGGCAGGGGCTGGAGCGCTGTTCATAGATCGTGCATTGCACGGCGCTACCGACCTCGCCCGCCAGCGATATGCAGCGCGTCGGCTTGCGGTCAGTGCCGATCATCGCTACCCGGCTCGGCGTGACTTGGGTCACCAGTTCATCGGGGACCGTACCGCCTGAGGATGAACACTCACCCCAGAAAAAAGACACGCGAAAATGGGAACAGCAGGCACCGCAATTCAGACACGGACTGGCTTCGGACATGGGCGGGGGTATCAAAGGGATTGATCGGAAGATCCGGACGGATCCGGCGGCCATTCTAGGCTTTGCCATGGCGTTGGGAAGGGGGGCGCGAAACTATTTTTTTGTGCCAGGGTTTTGCCGCAAAGCCCCCGGTTTTCGGGGGATTGCAGACTTATCAAGGGCTTACGTTTCGTTACAGTGCGATGGGCCGATATCAGGCTGACGAATGATGACAGACAGCCCTCGCGCGGCTGACTAGATTGCAGGTTCCGGGCTCGGATGCGTTGGCAGTGAAGCCCCATAACAATAAAGAGACGGACCCATGCAGAACTCGACCCAAGCGGCGAATGCCTGGCGCATTCTGTTCCTGCTGTTCCTCGCCAACCTGTTCAACTTCTTCGACCGCACGATCCCGGCGATCATCATCGAACCGATCCGTATGGAATGGCACCTCAGCGACTTTCAGCTCGGTATCATCGGTACCGCGTTCACCGTCGTTTATGCCATCGCCGGCCTGCCGCTGGGGCGCATGGCCGACACCGGTTCGCGCAGCAAGCTGATGGGTTGGGGCCTGGCGACGTGGAGCGCGCTGACCGCCGTCAACGGTCTGGTCGGCAGTTTCTGGAGCTTTTTGATCGTGCGCATGGGCATCGGCATTGGCGAGGCCAGTTATGCGCCGGCGGCCAACTCACTGATCGGCGACTTGTTTCCAGCGCACCGTCGGGCGCGGGCCATGGGCATTTTCATGCTTGGCCTGCCGCTGGGGTTGCTGCTGGCGTTCTTCACCATCGGTGCGATGGTCAAGGCGTTCGACAGCTGGCGGGCGCCGTTTTTCATTGCAGCGGTACCGGGGCTGATCCTCGCCATTTTCATGTTTTTCATCAAAGAGCCAAAGCGCGGCGCGGCAGAAGCCGTGCAGGTCTCGCAAGAGAAGGTCGACAGGCCGATTCGCCGGGTACTCGCCGTGCCGACTTTTCTCTGGCTGGTGATGGCCGGGCTGTGTTTCAACTTCGCCACCTACGCCTGCAACTCGTTTCTGGTGCCGATGCTGCAACGTTACTTCCTGATGCCTTTGCAGGACGCGGCTGTGGCGACCGGGGTTATCGTCGGCGTGACCGGGCTGGTCGGGCTGACGCTCGGCGGCTGGATCGCCGACAAGATTCACCAGCGTTTCGCCAGTGGCCGGCTGTTGTTTGCCGCGTTCAGCCTGATTATCTCGACGCTGTGCACGGCGTGGGCGTTGCATGCCGGGCGCATTGAGATCGGCGTGTTCGTCGCGGTGTTCAGCGTTGGCTGGCTGTTCGCGTACAACTTCTACACCTGCGTATACACGGCGATCCAGGACGTGGTCGAACCGCGCCTGCGGGCTACCGCGATGGCGTTGTTCTTCGCCGGGCTGTATCTGCTCGGCGGTGGTCTGGGGCCGGTGGTGGTCGGTGGGTTGTCGGATCACTTCGCCCACACGGCGATGTTGTCGGCGGGGGCTGAGCAGATGACCGAAGCGTTCAAGGCCGTGGGTCTGCATGACGCGATGTACCTGATTCCGGTGGCGCTGTTTTTGACCATGGTCTTTCTGTTTCTGGCGTCGCGGTGTTTTGTTCGCGATGCGCAGCGGATGAGGGATGGGTTGGTGGCGGTGGTTGAGCCAGAGGTTTCGGCGGCGACTGCTTAACGGCTATCGCGAGCAGGCTCACTCCTACAGGGGGAACGCTTTCCAACTGTAGGAGTGAGCCTGCTCGCGATAGGGTTATCAGCATCAGCTGATAAATAACTGACTTACAAAAAGGCCCGCATCACTGCGGGCCTCCTTGTTTTTCAACGGTGGGGCGGGGCGATCAACCCGCCACCAGCACCCGAATCGCTTCCAGGCGCAAAGCCGCTTTATCCAGCATCGCCAGACCCTGTTCACGCTGTGTACGCAGCGCTTCCAGTTCGCTGTCACGTACGCTCGGGTTGACCGCTTGCAACGCGGTCAGGCGCGCCAGTTCTTCGTCGGTGTCGGCGGCCAGGCGACGACGCGCTTCGGCCACGCGCTCGGCGTGACGCGGGGCGATCTTGTCTTCACCGGCGTTGATCCGTGGCGTCAGCTGATCGCGCTGGGCCTGGATGAACTTGTTGGCGCTGGCACGCGGCACGCTTTCGAGTTGATCGTTCAGGGTTTCAAACGACACCCGTGGCGACAGGTCATTGCCATTGGCATCGAGCAGGCAGCGCAGCGCCGCCGGTGGCAAGTAGCGGCCCAGTTGCAGCGAGCGCGGCGCGACCACTTCACTGACGTAAAGCAGTTCCAGCAACACGGTGCCCGGTTTCAGCGCCTTGTTCTTGATCAGCGCGACGGCGGTGTTGCCCATCGAGCCGGACAGCACCAGGTCCATGCCGCCCTGCACCATCGGGTGTTCCCAGGTGATGAACTGCATGTCTTCGCGCGACAGCGCCTGGTTACGGTCGTAGGTGATGGTCACGCCTTCGTCGTCGCCCAGCGGGAAACTGGCGTCGAGCATTTTCTCGCTCGGCTTGAGGATCAGGGCGTTTTCCGAATGGTCTTCGCTGTCGATGCCAAACGCATCGAACAGGGTTTCCATATAGATCGGCAGGGCGAATTGGTCGTCCTGCTCGAGGATCGCCTCGACCAGCGCTTCACCTTCGCCAGCGCCGCCGGAGTTTAGTTCCAGCAAACGGTCACGACCGGTGTGCAGCTCGGCTTCCAGGCGTTCACGCTCGGCGCGCGCTTCGTCGATCAGCGCTTGCCACTCGCCGTCGTCGGCTTCTTCGAGCAGCGGCAGCAGGCGCGGGCCGAACTGATGCTGCAAGGCGTTGCCGGTCGGGCAGGTGTTGAGGAACGCATTCAGCGCTTCGTGATACCACTGGAACAGGCGCGCTTGCGGGCTGGTTTCCAGGTACGGCACGTGCAGCTCGATGATGTGCTTCTGGCCAATCCGGTCGAGGCGACCAATGCGCTGCTCGAGCAGGTCCGGGTGTGACGGCAGATCGAACAGCACCAGGTGGTGAGCGAACTGGAAGTTGCGGCCTTCGCTGCCGATTTCCGAGCAGATCAGCACCTGCGCGCCAAACTCTTCGTCGGCGAAGTAGGCGGCGGCGCGGTCACGCTCGAGGATGTTCATGCCTTCGTGGAACACCGTGGCCGGGATGCCGGAGCGCACGCGCAGGGCGTCTTCCAGGTCCATCGCGGTTTCGGCATGGGCGCAGATCACCAGCACTTTGGTGCGCTTGAGCATTTTCAGCTGATCGATCAGCCACTCGACACGCGGGTCGAATTTCCACCAGCGCTCTTCTTCGCTGGCGTCCGGCTGGGCCTGGAAGCTGACTTCCGGGTACAGCTCGGCGTGTTCGCCCAGCGGCAGTTCGAGGTATTCGGCCGGGCACGGCAGCGGATACGGGTGCAGCTTGCGCTCCGGGAAGCCCTGCACGGCGGCGCGGGTGTTACGGAACAGCACGCGGCCGGTGCCGTGGCGGTCGAGCAGCTCACGCACCAGGCGCGCGCTGGCTTGCGTGTCGCCATCGTTGACGGCGGTCAGCAGGGCTTCGCCTTCGTTGCCGAGGAAACCGTGAATGGTCTTGTGCGCTTCGGCCGAGAGACGGCCCTTGTCGAGCAGCTCCTGAACGGCCTCGGCCACTGGGCGATAGTTGTCGCTCTCGGCGCGGAAGGCGGCCAGGTTATGGAAACGGTTCGGGTCGAGCAGGCGCAGACGGGCGAAGTGGCTGTCCTGACCCAGTTGTTCCGGGGTGGCGGTGAGCAGCAGCACGCCCGGGATCACTTCAGCCAGTTGTTCGACCAGCGAATATTCCGCGCTGGCTTTCTCTTCGTGCCAGACCAGGTGGTGCGCTTCGTCGACCACCAGCAGATCCCAGCCGGCGGCGAACAGCGCGTCCTGGGCCTTCTCATCGTCGACCAGCCATTCCAGCGCGACCAGCGCCAGTTGCGTGTCTTCGAACGGGTTGGTGGCATCGCTTTCGATGAAGCGTTCTTCGTCGAACAGCGCGACTTGCAGATTGAAGCGGCGGCGCATTTCTACCAGCCACTGGTGCTGGAGGTTTTCCGGCACCAGGATCAGCACGCGATTGGCGCGGCCCGAAAGCAGTTGGCGATGGATCACCAGACCGGCTTCGATGGTTTTCCCCAGGCCTACTTCGTCCGCCAGCAGTACCCGCGGCGCAATGCGGTCGGCGACTTCGCGGGCAATGTGCAACTGGTGCGCGATCGGTTGCGCACGCACGCCGCCCAGGCCCCACAGCGAGGACTGCAACTGGCGGCTGGTGTGTTCAAGGGTGTTGTAGCGCAGGGAGAACCACGGCAGCGGGTCGATCTGTCCGGCGAACAGACGGTCGCTGGCCAGACGGAACTGAATGAAGTTCGACAGCTGGGTTTCCGGCAGGGTAACGGCTTCGTTCTGGGCGTTGAGGCCGTGATAAACCATCAGTCCGTCGACATCGTCGACTTCCTGCACGGTCATCTTCCAGCCTTCGAAATGAGTAATGCTGTCGCCGGGCGAGAACCGCACGCGGGTCAGGGGCGCATTCCGTAGCGCGTACTGGCGGGTTTCGCCAGTGGCCGGGTAAAGCACGGTCAACAAGCGGCCGTCCTGTGCCAGAACGGTGCCTAAACCAAGCTCTGCTTCGCTGTCACTGATCCAGCGTTGCCCCGGTTGATACTGCTGCGCCATGCTGCCTGACTCCCACCTTGAAAAAGCGGGCTATCTTAACGGAATGCGACCCTGAGGCCAAAGAAATACTGGGGTAGGAGCTGCCGCAGGCTGCGATCTTTTGATCTGTCGGAACACTTGGGTTTTGCGTTGTCCCATAAGAGATCGCAGCCTTCGGCAGCGCCTGCAGGTGCCAAGTGCATCACAAGTTTGCGACGGGCGGCTCAAGGCGCCCTCGTCACAGCCGATAGCCTGCACACAGGAGACCCTTTATATGTTGCCACCGATGCTGCCCTTGAGCGCTGTGCCGATCACCTCCCAGCAGGATCCGATCCGCCAGCGGCCGGACATCCCGCCAGTGGTGCCGGTGCAGGAGAGCTCCAATGAAAGCACGATCGATCTGCAAAAGCGCGATCCCGAAGAGGATCGATTGCTGGCGCGCGAAGAACAGCGTCGCCAGCAGGAGCGTGATCGCCGTCGTCGTGAGGCGGATGAAGACCCCGAAGAACATCTGGCCGTGCCCGGCACCGAGTTGAACGCTGACAACACCGTGCCGGTGGTGCCGCTGATGGAAGATCAGCCACGTCAGGGTTTGTGGGTTGATATCGAGATTTGAGCTGTGGCTGGTCAGCGGGCGTGTGAGGCGGCATGATTGGCGCAACTCTGCCGCTGATCGGCAGCTCTGATCTCTTTCGCGATGTGCCGGACGCCATGAGCCAAGACGACAAACTGATCGACCTCAGCACTGAACGCGCCAAGCGTGTGCATGACCTCAACGAGAAACGCTTGAACGAAGTGCGCAACGCCTTCGAGCAGGCTATGCCGTTGGGAAAAAGCAAGAAACAGTCGAAGAACAAGCCGAAAAAGCGTTGATCTCCCGCTGCATTCGTTGATGCAGGTCAGTTATTTCCTTTCCTTTGTTCCCTTCGTTGCGGATATTGATCCCGGTCAATGTGTGCGCCTGTGTGTTTGCTAACTTGGCCCCATCGCAGCAAAGCAGGGGCCAGGAGGCCAGTCATGTTTTTCGATAACGTGGTGTTTGCCGGGGTTTTGACTGTAGGCCTCATGGTTCTGTTTTTTGCAGGGTTTGGATTTTTTATCTGGAAGGATGCGCATAAGCGGCGCAAGTGATTTCTTCTGGATTGATGAGCACGCAAGGCATTTTGGGGCGACTTCGGTTGCCCCTTTTTTTTGGGGCCGTGGCGGCCTTTGGGCCGACCAGGCTTTTGGGGTTTTGGGTGAATATCCGTTTTTTGCGGTGCTGCGGCTGGCGGTTTCGCCCTTACGGCGAGTCACCTTTTTCAAACGCCAAAAAGGTAACCGAAAAGGCTTGCTCCTGCGTTCGGCCCTCGCAGGCTCGGGTTCCTTCGCTGCGGGATCGATCCGGGCGCAGCGTCTCCGGTTTGCTTCGCTGCACCTCCTCTCGCTGTGTTTGGCTGCGCCAAACGGTCGCTGCGCTCCCACGCCCGGATCAATCCCTCCGCTCAGCCTCCCGAAGTCGCCCGTGGATCAAAAGCACTCGAGCTAACGCTCATTGTTGAGTGGGGCGGCTTCGCCGCGGGCAGCTGCGCTGCTTTGCTTTTCTGTGGGAGCGAGCCTGCTCGCGAAGGCGGCCTGACAGCCGACCTGTTTCTCACTGGTGTATGCATTCCAACTGTAGGAGCGAGCCTGCTCGCGAAGGCGGCCTGACAGCCGACCTGTTTCTCACTGGTGTATGCATTACAAATGTAGGAGTGAGCCTGCTCGCGATGGCGGCCTGGTGGCCGGCCAATTTCTATCAAATTCACGCGATCCAACTGTAGGAGCTGCCGAAGGCTGCGATCTTTTGATCTGGCTTCTGCTTCTGCTTTTGCTCTGGCTTTTGACCTTTAGCCCCTTCGGCAGGCTTCGTTAGGGGATCGATCCGGGCGTGGGAGCGCAGCGACCGTACGACGCAGTCGTACACAGCGGGAGGAGGTGCAGCGAAGCAAACCGGAGACGCTGCGCCCGGATCGATCCCGTAACGAAGGAACCCCGAGCCCCAGCGAGCGGGCCGTACGCCGGGGCAAAGCCTTTTGGGTTACCTTTTCGGCGTTTGGAAAAGGTGACTCGCTGTAAGAGCGAAACCATAAGAAGCCGTTACCGCAGCAACGGATATACACACAACCTCAATACCAAAAAAAAGGCGCGATCCCAAGAATCGCGCCTCTTTCAACAACAGCAATCGATCAACTACCCAGAGCCTTCGAAGCCAGCCAGAACAACCCAGCCGACAGCGCCACAGTCGCCGGCAGGGTCAACACCCAAGCCAGCAGAATAGTCTTCACCGTACCACCTTGCAGGCCGCTCTTATTGGCAACCATGGTCCCGGCCACACCCGAAGACAACACGTGAGTGGTCGAAACCGGCAGGCTGAAAATGTTGGCCATGCCAATCAAACTGGCGGTGGTGATCTGCGCCGACATGCCCTGCGAATAGGTCATGCCCTGCTTGCCGATCTTCTCGCCGATCGTCAGCACCACGCGCTTCCAGCCAACCATGGTACCCAGGCCCAGTGCCAGGGCGACCGCGAGAATCACCCAGAACGGTGCGTATTCGGTGGTGGTGGTCAGGTCTTTGCGCAGCTTGTCCAGGTCAGCCTTTTCACGGGCTTCCAGGCCAGGCAACTTGCCGACTTTCTTCGCCGTGTCGTCCAGGCAGAGCAGGTAGCGACGCACTTCGATGCGGCTTTCCGACGACAGCGAATGGTAGTCCGCTACGCCTTTAAGGGTGTGCAGCAGGGCGGAAATGGTCGGTTCGGTCTGCTGCGGATTGCAGCGGAATTTCTCCGGCAGGTCGCCTTCCACGCTCTTGCCCAGGGCCAGGAACTCGCCCAGCGAATCGGCGTTGCGCTGGTAGAACTGGCTCAGGTGCAGGGTCGCGTCGCGGGTGCGTTCGATCTGGTAGGTGGTGCTGTTCAGGTCGAGAACGAACTGCGCCGGCACGATACCGATCAACACCAGCATGATCAGGCCGATGCCTTTCTGACCATCGTTGGAACCGTGCACGAAGCTCACGGCCATCGCCGAGATGACCAGGACCAGGCGGTTCCAGAACGGCGGGTGCTTTTTGTCGTCGATCTTGCGGCGCTGTTCCGGCGTCTTGTGCATCTTCGACAGCGGGCGCCACCACTTCAGGCCGATCAGCACCAGCGCGGCAATCAGGAAGCCGGCCATTGGCGAGAACACCAGCGAGGCGCCGATATCCATTGCCTTGCGCCAGTTCACACCGTCGGCCAGCGGGATGTCGTTGATCAGGGCGTTGGCCAGGCCGACACCGAGGATCGAGCCGATCAGTGTGTGCGAGCTGGAAGCCGGGATACCGAAGTACCAGGTGCCCAGGTTCCAGGCGATTGCCGCGGCGAGCAACGAGAACACCATCGCCAGGCCATGGCCGGTGTTCACATTGATCAGCAGCTCAACCGGCAGCAGGTGGACGATGGCATACGCCACGCCCACGCCGCCCAGCAGGACGCCGAGGAAATTGAACACACCGGAAAAGAACACCGCCAGGTGCGGCGGCATGGCTTTGGTGTAGATAACAGTGGCTACCGCGTTAGCGGTGTCATGAAATCCATTGATGAACTCGAAGGCGAGGACAAACGTCAGGGCGAGCAAGAGGCTCACAAGCACCCAAGCATCCAGTCCGCTGAATAAATCGATCATGAAGGTTTTCTGACCCGGTCGTAAGGGGGCGCGATTATGCCAGAAAAGAGTGGAAATCGATGCCCTGTCTGCTCATCGGTCACACTCTTCTTCAATTTAATTTGTTGCAGGGCGTTAAAGCCAAGGGCGCTGCATGGTTTTCTAACTAATTGATAGCAAAGAGAAAAAATGTTTTTTATGAGGTTTTTTCAGGTGCGCTGACCCCTCAAACGCTTGTCTGAAATATCTCTGAAACCTGTAGGACGGTCGCTTTCAGTCTGCGCTGTGCAGAGATTGCCGCTGCCCGCGGGTAGCGGGCGCGCAAGGCATCGTCGTTGCACCGCGCTTGTAGCGGGTGTGGACGCCAACCTTCGAAAGATGCAAAAAGCCTGCTTCAAGGCTCTTCGGCTTTGAGTTCCTTTTCGATCTTTTCGATTTCCTGCTTGAAGACCTGATCCTGAACGGTGGGGCGTTTACGCCAGGCCTTGCGTTCCGGTTCGGGCTGAGCGGCGTAGGTGGTGACTTCCCCGCCGTAAACTTCCTTGTAACGTTGTTCCTGGCGCTCAAGTTCCGCGCGCAGTTCGTCTTTCGTCACAGTGCTACCTGTATGAGTTGGGATAAATGTCCGGTGATACGCGCTGCAACGAATTGATTGAGCGACCTCGACGAACTCCCGACGCCTGAACAGGCATTGGGGCAATCGGCGGGGCGATCAAGACTTCCGTGTTACAGGCGGCTACGACACCAGATTAAAACTGACGCAGCATCAGCTTCCAGTTTCGGCGAGCGTTGGCGTTGTGATGATCAAGAGTGCCAGGCGCTGGCCGGGGCCGACGGCGATTGAGATCGCCTCAGCGGGTGGCAACCGCACAGTAAGGCGAGGTTGCACTGAGGTGCATTATAGCGGTCGATTCAGGAATGACTATCTTTGCCAAGTTAAAAACGGTTCTGGATGTGTGATTGTTTTGTTACTCGCAAGTTTTACGGCGAGTTGAAACGCTAACAAACTGTTAGAGGACAGCGATCAGTTTTTGGCGCCATTTAGTCGAGCAACTAAGTCCAACATCCGTTTTCTCATTGAAGTTACACAAGCGCCCTGATCGGCGGCTTGGGCCCGCTACGGGCGATTGCGATTATCGGTCGGCGGTTCGATAATCGCCCAATGTTGGCGGCTCAAGGCTTGCGCATCGGTCTGTGAGCCGTTTGTATGGCCATTGATCCGCGCCGGGTATAGGGACAAGAAATGAACGATCAAATGCGCAACTCCTTCACTTCCGTGGCGCCGCCGATTGTGGCCTCGCCGGCCAAACGCATTCAGGCCCTGACCGGCGATCCTGATTTCATGACCTCGCTGGCACGGGGACTGGCGGTTGTTCAGGCGTTTCAGGAGCGCAAGCGTCACCTGACCATCGCGCAGATCAGCCATCGCACGGAAATTCCCCGCGCCGCCGTGCGCCGTTGCCTGCACACGCTGATCAAGCTCGGTTACGCCACCACCGACGGTCGCACTTATTCATTGCTGCCCAAGGTGCTGACCCTCGGCCACGCGTATCTGTCGTCGACGCCGCTGGCGGTGTCCGCCCAGCCCTACCTCGACCGCATGAGCGAGCAACTGCACGAAGCCTGCAACATGGCCACGCTTGAGGGCGACGACATTCTCTATATCGCCCGCTCGGCGACCACCCAGCGTCTGATTTCGGTGGACCTGTCGGTGGGCGGACGCCTGCCGGCCTATTGCACGTCGATGGGGCGGATCCTGCTGGCAGCGCTGGACGATACCTCGCTCGGTGAATACCTTGAGCACGCTGAACTCGTCGCCAAGACCAGCCGCACGATTCATACCCCCGATGCTTTGCTCGAATGCCTGCAGCAAGTGCGGCAGCAAGGCTGGTGCATCGTCGATCAGGAGCTGGAACAGGGCCTGCGCTCGATTGCCGTGCCGGTCTACGATGCCTCGGGGCAAGTGGTCGCGGCGCTCAACGTCAGTACCCATGCCGGCCGGGTCAGTCGTACCGAACTGGAGCAGCGCTTCCTGCCGGGCCTGTTGAGCGCCAGCCGCGACCTCAGCGCGCAGTTGTTCGCCTGATGAAGCTGTTCGATAAACGCACAGTGTTGCGTTTATCGAATTGACGCTAAAACCCTCGGATCATTAATGTCGCGGCAGCGTCATCCGGCGTTGACCGCCCGTGTCAGCCCGGACTGCCGACCCCGATAATAATGACAAGAGGCACCCCCATGCGCATTCCCCCCGACTGTCTCCGCTCTGCGCCCTGTTGCCGGCTACAGCGCAACGCCTGACCGCAACCTTCTATTCTTGTGACCGTGCCGGGCTTCGGCCGGCCGCCGTTCGACTGCGTTTTTTGCGTGGAATAAAAATAATGAACCAGCCTCAGTCCGCTGTGGGTAACTGCCTCGATGTGCAGACCTTTATCAACGCCCAACCGATCTCGCGCTATCAGTGGCGGGTGGTGATCCTGTGTTTTCTGATTGTGTTTCTCGATGGACTCGATACCGCGGCGATGGGCTTTATTGCCCCGGCGCTGTCGCAGGACTGGGGCATCGACCGTGCCAGTTTGGGACCGGTGATGAGTGCCGCGCTGATCGGCATGGTCTTCGGTGCTCTCGGTTCCGGCCCGCTGGCTGACCGCTTCGGGCGCAAAGTGGTGCTCGTCGGCGCGGTGGTGCTGTTCGGCGCCTTCAGCCTGGCGTCGGCGTACAGCACCAACGTCGAACAATTACTGGTGCTGCGCTTTCTGACCGGCCTTGGCCTTGGAGCGGGGATGCCCAACGCAACAACGCTGTTGTCGGAATACACCCCGGAGCGCAAGAAATCCCTGCTGGTGACCAGCATGTTCTGCGGCTTCAACCTGGGCATGGCCGGCGGCGGGTTCATCTCGGCGAAGCTGATTCCGGCGTTCGGCTGGCACAGCCTGTTACTGATCGGCGGGGTGCTGCCACTGATGCTCGCAGTGGTGCTGCTGTTCTGGCTGCCGGAGTCGGCGCGCTATCTGGTCGTGCGCAACCGCGGCACCGATAAAGTGCGCAAGACCCTGGCGCCCATTGATCCGCTTGTGGTCGCCCAAGCCTCCAGTTTCAGCGTGCCGGAACAGCAAACCGTGAAGGCGCGCAACGTCTTCGCAGTGATCTTCTCCGGTACTTACAGCGCCGGCACCTTGCTGTTGTGGCTGACCTATTTCATGGGCCTGGTGATCGTGTACCTGCTGACCAGTTGGCTGCCTACGCTGATGCGCGACAGTGGCGCCAGCATGGAACAGTCCGCGTTCATCGGAGCGCTGTTTCAGTTCGGCGGTGTATTGAGCGCGGTCGCGGTGGGCTGGGCAATGGATCGCTTTAATCCGCACAAGGTCATCGGCATTTTCTACCTGCTGGCCGGGGTGTTTGCCTACGCAGTGGGGCAGAGCCTGGGCAACATTACGCTGCTGGCGACTCTGGTGCTGGTGGCGGGCATGTGCGTCAACGGTGCGCAATCGGCGATGCCGTCGCTGGCGGCGCGGTTTTATCCGACCCAAGGGCGGGCGACCGGGGTGTCCTGGATGCTAGGGATTGGTCGCTTCGGCGCGATTCTCGGGGCGTGGATGGGCGCAACGTTGCTCGGTCTGGGCTGGAATTTCGAGCAGGTGCTGACGGCTTTGGTGATACCGGCCGGTTTGGCGACGGCGGCGGTGTTGGTCAAGGGCATGGTCAGTCATGCGGATGCAACCTGAGTTCCATGCGCAGGATGTTCAGTGAATGTTCTGGCCCCTTCGCGAGCAAGCCCGCTCCCACAATTGGAATGCATTCCAATTGTGGGAGCGGGCTTGCTCGCGAAGCTTTTGATCCTGATTGTTAGGGGAACAACAATCCGTTCGATAAACGAACACTCAGTCGATTATCGGATTGTTTGGCCAATTTCCCGCGCTTAATCTTCAGTGACTCCGGCGCTGAACCTCGCGCCTTTTTATCACTGGCGATTCAATACCAAAACGGGAGCCCGCTCCATGGCTGAGATCCTTTCGCTGCACGACGCGGTGAAGCAATTCGTCAACGATGGCGACACCGTCGCCCTCGAAGGCTTTACTCACCTGATCCCTACGGCAGCGGGTCATGAAATCATTCGTCAAGGCAAGAAAGATCTGACCCTGGTGCGGATGACGCCTGACCTGATCTACGACCAACTGATCGGCGCCGGGTGCGCGCGCAAGTTGATTTTCTCCTGGGGCGGCAACCCCGGCGTGGGTTCGCTGCACCGTCTGCGCGACGCGGTCGAGAAGCAATGGCCGCAGCCGCTGGAAATCGAAGAACACAGCCACGCCGACCTCGCCAACGCCTACGTCGCCGGCGCTTCCGGTCTGCCGTTCGCGGTACTGCGTGCTTATGCCGGCTCTGATCTGCCGAAGGTCAATCCGCTGATCAAAACCGTGACCTGCCCGTTCACCGGCGAAGTGCTGGCGGCGGTGCCTTCGGTGCGCCCGGACGTCACGGTGATCCATGCGCAGAAAGCCGACCGCAAGGGCAACGTGCTGCTCTGGGGCATTCTCGGCGTGCAGAAAGAAGCCGCGCTGGCGGCCAAGCGCTGCATCGTCACGGTTGAGGAAATCGTCGACGACCTCAATGCGCCGATGAACGCCTGCGTATTGCCGACCTGGGCACTGAGTGCGGTCTGCCACGTGCCGGGCGGCGCGCATCCGTCCTACGCCCACGGTTACACCGAGCGTGACAATCGGTTTTACCAGGCGTGGGACCCGATCGCCCGCGACCGTGAGACGTTTACTGCGTGGATCAACGAATACGTCCATGGCTGCGCTGACTTCAGCGAGTTCCAGGCCAAGTTGGCCGCTGCCTCGGAGGCCAAGTAATGACTTACACCACCAACGAAATGATGACCGTCGCTGCGGCCCGCCGCCTGAAAAACGGCTCGGTGTGCTTCGTCGGCATCGGCCTGCCATCGAAAGCTGCCAACCTTGCGCGACTGACCTCGTCGCCGGACGTGGTGTTGATCTACGAATCCGGCCCGATTGGCGCCAAGCCGAGCGTACTGCCGCTGTCCATCGGTGACGGCGAGTTGGCCGAGACCGCCGACACCGTGGTGCCGACCGGTGAGATTTTTCGCTACTGGCTGCAGGGCGGGCGCATCGACGTCGGTTTTCTCGGCGCCGCGCAGGTTGACCGTTTTGGCAACATCAACACCACCGTGGTCGGCGACTATCACGCGCCGAAAGTACGCCTGCCGGGTGCCGGTGGCGCGCCGGAGATTGCCGGTTCGGCGAAAAGCGTGTTGATCATCCTCAAACAGTCGGCGCGTTCGTTTGTCGACAAACTCGATTTCATCACCTCGGTCGGTCATGGCGAGGGCGGCGATTCGCGCAAGCGTCTGGGCCTGCCGGGCGCCGGTCCGGTGGGGATCATCACCGACCTGTGCATCATGGAGCCGGAGGAGGGCACTCACGAATTCGTGGTCACTGCGTTGCATCCGGGCGTGACCCGTGAGCAAGTGGTGGCCGCCACTGGTTGGGCGATTCGCTTTGCCGACACGGTTGAAACCACCGCTGAGCCGACCGAAGTCGAGCTGACAGCGCTGCGTGATCTTGAAGCGCGTACCGCTGCCGCCCACGGTCAGGCACCGGGAGAAGCATGATGCGTGACGTCTATATCTGCGACGCGATTCGCACCCCCATCGGCCGTTTCGGCGGCGGACTGTCCGGCGTGCGCGCCGATGACCTGGCCGCCGTGCCGATCAAGGCGCTGATGGAGCGTAATCCAGCGGTGGACTGGACGGCCATCGACGAAGTCTTTCTTGGCTGCGCCAATCAGGCCGGTGAAGACAACCGCAACGTTGCGCGCATGGCGCTGCTGCTCGCAGGCCTGCCTGCCAGCGTGCCGGGCGTGACCCTCAATCGCCTCTGCGCTTCGGGCATGGATGCGATCGGCACGGCGTTCCGCGCCATCGCCAGCGGCGAGATGGAGCTGGCGATTGCCGGCGGCGTCGAGTCGATGTCCCGCGCGCCGTTCGTGATGGGCAAGGCCGATGCGGCGTTTTCGCGCAACATGAAACTGGAAGACACCACCATCGGCTGGCGTTTCATCAACCCGCTGATGAAGGCGCAGTACGGCGTCGATGCCATGCCGCAAACCGCTGACAACGTCGCCGACGACTACAAGGTATCGCGCGAGGATCAGGACGCCTTTGCCCTGCGCAGTCAGCAGCGTACCGCCGCCGCCCAGGCCGCTGGCTACTTCGCTGAAGAAATCGTTGAAGTGCGCATCGCGCATAAGAAAGGCGAAACCGTGGTCAGCCAGGACGAACATCCGCGCGCTGACACCACCCTTGAAGCGCTGAGCAAACTGAAACCGGTCAACGGCGCCGACAAAACCGTCACCGCCGGGAATGCCTCGGGTGTTAACGATGGCGCCGCGGCACTGATTCTCGCTTCAGCCGAAGCAGTAAAAAAACACGGCCTGACCGCCCGTGCCAAAGTGCTGGGCATGGCCAGCGCCGGTGTGGCGCCGCGGGTGATGGGCATCGGCCCGGTGCCGGCGGTGCGCAAGTTGACCGAACGCCTTGGCGTGGCGGTCAGCGATTTCGACGTGATCGAACTCAACGAGGCGTTTGCCAGCCAGGGTCTGGCGGTGTTGCGCGAGTTGGGTCTGGCCGACGATGCGCCACAGGTCAACCCGAACGGTGGCGCGATTGCCTTGGGCCACCCGCTGGGCATGAGCGGAGCGCGGCTGGTGCTGACAGCCCTGCATCATCTGGAAAAAACCGGTGGCAAGAAAGGTCTGGCGACCATGTGCGTCGGTGTCGGCCAAGGTCTGGCCCTGGCCATCGAACGCGTCTGACGCGCTGTGACACTTATAAGAACAGAGGAAAGCGAAATGACTGACAAGCCTGGCTACCGTCGCCCACAGGCAGGCACTCAGCCTGACTACCTGCACCCGACCTATCAATCCACCAACCTGCGCTCGCCGTCCAAGCCTTTGGTGTATCTGCCTCATTCACTCTCGGAAATCACCGGGCCGACCATTGGCGCCGAGCACGTCGCCGAGAAGGACAACGACCTGACCGCCCAGCACGACGGTGAGCCGTTGGGCGAGCGCATCATTATTCATGGCCGCGTACTCGACGAAAACGGTCTGCCGGTGCCGGGTATTCTGGTGGAGATCTGGCAGGCGAACGCCGCCGGCCGCTACAACCACGCGCGCGATCTGCACGACGCGCCGCTGGACCCGAATTTCACCGGCACCGGCCGTACCGTAACCGATGCCGACGGCTGGTATCAGTTCCAGACCATCAAGCCCGGCGCGTATCCGTGGGGCAATCACCACAATGCGTGGCGCCCGGCGCACATCCATTTTTCCCTGTTCGGGCCGAGCATCCTCACGCGTCTGGTCACGCAAATGTATTTCCCCGGTGATCCGTTGCTGGCCTATGACCCAATCTACAACTGCGTGCCGGATACCTCGGCCAAGGAACGCCTGATCGCCAGTTTCGATCTGGAAAAAACCATTCCGTCCTACGCCCTCGGTTACCGCTGGGACATCGTGCTGCGCGGCCGTGATGCCACGCCGATGGAGAAATAAGATGACCCTGACTGCGACTACCTCCCACACCGTCGGGCCGTATTACCACATCGGCCTGACCTGGCTGAATCGCGAAGCCCTCGCCAACGAGCTGACCCTGGGCGAGCGCGTAGCGATCACTGGCCAAGTGGTGGACGGCAACGGCGATATCGTCAGCGACGCCATGCTTGAAGTCTGGCAGGCCAACGCCGCCGGCAAATACGACCACCCGGAAGATCAGCAAGACAAACCGCTCGACCCGAATTTCGAAGGTTTTGGCCGGATCCCTGTGGACGCCGAAGGGCGCTTCCGTTTCACCACGATCAAACCCGGCACTGTGCAAGGGCTCAAAGGCTCGACCCAGGCGCCGCATCTGGTGGTGCTGGTGTTCGCCCGGGGCCTGGTCAAGCACCTGCTGACGCGGATCTACTTTGAGGGTGAGCCGGCGAACGTGGATGACCCGTTGCTGGAATGCGTGCCGGCAGAACGTCGCCAGACCTTGCTGGCCAAAGCGGATGCTTCGGGCGTTTACCAGTGGAATGTGATTCTGCAGGGCACCGATGCCGAGACGGTGTTCTTCGATTATTGATCGGTGCATCAGTGGCCAGCGATCACTGTGGTGAGGGGATTTATCCCCGCTGGGCTGCGAAGCGGCCCCAAAACCAGCCGGCGCGGTATTTCAGGTGAACCGCGTGTATCTGATTTGCGAGTGCTTCGCACTCGAGCGGGGATAAATCCCCTCGCCACAAGGGCTGATCCGGCCTGTGTGATGAGCCAATGTGGAACGGGACTGTTGCAAAGTGTGTCTAGACTGTGACCGTCCCTTTCGAGTGAAAAGACAATGACCACCACCACTTCCCACTACACCGGCGAAGAGCGCAGCAAGCGCATCTTCGCCATTGTCGGCGCCTCGTCCGGCAATCTGGTCGAATGGTTCGACTTCTATGTCTATGCCTTCTGCGCGATCTATTTCGCCCCGGCGTTTTTCCCCTCCGATAACCCGACCGTGCAACTGGTCAATACCGCCGGTGTGTTTGCCGCTGGCTTCCTGATGCGGCCGATTGGCGGCTGGATCTTCGGCCGGGTCGCCGACAAGCACGGGCGCAAGAATTCGATGCTCATCTCGATTCTGATGATGTGCTTTGGCTCGCTGTTGATCGCCTGCCTGCCGACCTACAAGGACATTGGGGTCTGGGCGCCGGTGCTGCTGCTTTTTGCGCGCCTTTTGCAAGGGCTATCGGTGGGTGGCGAATACGGCACCACCGCAACCTACATGAGTGAGGTGGCGCTTAAGGGCCAACGCGGTTTCTTCGCCTCGTTCCAGTACGTGACGTTAATCGGCGGACAACTGCTGGCGGTGTCGCTGGTGGTGGTGCTGCAACAGTTCCTCACCGAAGAAGACCTGCGGGCCTACGGCTGGCGGATTCCGTTCGTGGTCGGTGCGGTGGCGGCGCTGATTTCGCTGTTCCTGCGGCGCTCGCTGAAAGAAACCACCAACAAGGAAACCCGCGAACACAAAGACGCCGGCAGCATCGCGGCACTGTTTCGCGATCACAAAGCCGCGTTCATTACGGTACTCGGCTACACCGCGGGCGGGTCGCTGATTTTCTACACCTTCACCACCTACATGCAGAAATACCTGGTCAACACCGCCGGCATGCACGCCAAGACCGCCAGCTACATCATGACCGGCGCGCTGTTTCTGTACATGTGCATGCAGCCGCTGTTCGGCATGCTCGCCGACAAGATCGGCCGACGTAATTCGATGCTCTGGTTTGGCGCTCTCGGCACGCTGTTCACCGTGCCGATTCTGCTCAGTTTGAAAAGCATCAGCAGTCCGTTTCTGGCGTTCGTGCTGATTACGCTGGCGCTGGCAATTGTCAGTTTCTACACCTCGATCAGCGGGTTGGTGAAAGCCGAAATGTTCCCGCCCGAGGTGCGCGCCCTCGGTGTCGGTCTGGCCTATGCGGTGGCCAATGCGATCTTTGGCGGTTCGGCGGAATTCGTCGCTCTGAGCCTGAAAAATATCGGCATGGAAAACTCGTTCTATTGGTACGTCACGGCGATGATGGCGGTGGCGTTCCTGTTCAGCCTGCGCCTGCCGAAACAGGCGGCGTATTTGCACCACGATCTCTAACCTCCAGCGCGCGGGCCGGCATGGCCCGCGCCGGCAAGGACTGTTTATGACTCAGCGACCGGGCAATCAATTGTTCGATGCCTACTTCACCGCCCGTGATATGCGCGAGGTGTTCTGCGATCAGGGCCGCGTGCAGGCAATGCTCGACTTCGAAGCGGCGCTGGCCCGGGCCGAGGCGCGTATTGGCCTGATTCCTTTATCAGCGGTGGCACCGATTGCGGCGGCGTGCGACGCCGGTCTGTATGACTTCGCCGCGCTGGGCGAGGCGATTGCCAGCGCCGGCAACTCGGCGATTCCACTGGTCAAGGCGTTGGGCAGACAGATTGCGTCTAGCGACGCCGAAGCCGAGCGCTATGTGCATCTGGGCGCGACCAGTCAGGACGTGATGGATTCCGGGCTGGTGCTGCAATTGCGTCAGGCGTTGGCGCTGATCGAAAGCGATCTGGCGCTACTGGCCGATTCGCTGGCCACCCAGGCACAACGGTTCGCCACCACACCGTTGGCCGGGCGCACCTGGCTGCAACACGCGACGCCAGTCACCCTCGGCATGAAAATCGCCGGCTGGCTGGGTGCTGTGACGCGCAGCCGTCAGCGTCTGCGGGAACTGAAACCGCGGCTGCTGGTGCTGCAATTCGGTGGCGCCTCCGGCACGCTCGCGGCGCTGGGTGAGCAGGCCTTGCCAATCGCGCAAGCCTTGGCCGAAGAGCTGCAACTGAGCCTGCCGGAACAACCGTGGCACACCCAGCGCGATCGCATCGTCGAATTCGGCGCCGTGCTTGGCCTGATCGCCGGCAGCCTCGGCAAGCTCGGCCGCGACATCAGCCTGTTGATGCAGACCGAAGCGGCGGAAGTGTTCGAGCCGGCGGCGCCGGGCAAGGGCGGGTCATCGACCATGCCGCACAAACGCAACCCGGTGGGCGCGGCAGTATTGATCGGCGCGGCGACCCGGGTGCCGGGGCTGGTGTCGACGCTGTTCAGTGCGATGCCGCAGGAACACGAGCGCAGCCTCGGTCTGTGGCATGCCGAATGGGAAACCCTGCCGGAGATTTGCTGCCTGGTCTCGGGTTCGCTGCAACAGGCGCGCTTGCTTGCCGATGGCCTGGAAGTCGACGCCGCACGCATGACCCGTAACCTCGAATTGACTCAAGGGCTGGTGCTGGCCGAAGCGGTGAGCATTGTCCTTGCGCAACGGGTGGGTCGCGACACCGCGCATCATCTGCTGGAACAGTGCTGCAAACGCGCGGTGGCCGAGCAGCGTCACTTGCGCGCGGTGCTCGGTGACGAGCCGCAAGTCACCGCCGAACTCAGCGAGGCTGAACTCGACGATCTTCTCAACCCCGCGCACTACCTCGGCCAGGCCCACGTCTGGGTCGAGCGCGCGGTGGCCGAACACAACGCTTTGACTGTTTGAAGGAGAAGGCTGTGGCTTTCGTTCACCTCGCCGATGGCGAACTGCACTACCAAATCGATGGCCCGGACGATGCGCCGGTGCTGATGCTGTCCAACTCGCTGGGCACCGACCTGCACATGTGGGACGCGCAGATGCCGGCGTTCACCGAGCATTTTCGCGTGCTGCGTTTCGACACTCGCGGCCATGGTCAATCGCTAGTCACCGAAGGGCCGTACAGCATTGAGCAACTGGGCCACGACGTGCTCGGTCTGCTCGATGCGCTGCACATCGAGCGTGCACATTTCTGCGGACTGTCGATGGGCGGATTGATCGGCCAGTGGCTGGGGATCAATGCCGGCCAGCGCCTGCACAAGCTGGTCGTCTGCAACACAGCGGCGAAAATCGGCGATCCGTCGGTGTGGAATCCGCGCATCGAAACGGTATTGCGCGACGGCCCGGCGGCGATGGTCGCGCTGCGTGACGCCTCGATTGCGCGCTGGTTTACCCCGGACTTCTCGGCAGCGCATCCCGAGGCGGCGAAGAAGATTACCGACATGCTCGCCGCGACGAATCCACAAGGTTATGCGGCCAACTGCGCCGCCGTGCGCGATGCCGATTTCCGTGAGCAACTGGCTTCGATCAAGGTGCCGTTGCTGGTGATTGCCGGCAGCGAAGATGCGGTGACGCCGCCGTCCGGTGGGCATTTCATTCGCGACCACGTGCGCGGCGCCGAGTACGCCGAGTTCTACGCGGCGCACCTGTCCAACGTGCAGGCCGGCGTCGGGTTCAGCGACCGGGTGCTGGCGTTTTTGCAGGCTCAGTGAGGAAAATTTTGTGGACGAAAAACAACGTTACGACGAAGGCATGCAAGTGCGCCGCGCGGTATTGGGCGACGCCCATGTCGATCGCAGCCTGACCACCCTGACCGAATTCAACTCGGAGTTCCAGGAGATGATCACCCGCCACGCCTGGGGCGATATCTGGACCCGCCCGGGCCTGCCTCGGCACACGCGCAGCCTGATCACCATCGCCATGCTGATCGGCATGAATCGCGAGGGTGAACTGAAGCTGCACCTGCGCGCGGCGGCCAACAACGGCGTGAGCCGGGGCGAGATCAAGGAAGTGATCATGCAGAGCGCGATTTATTGCGGCATTCCGGCGGCGAACGCGACGTTTCATCTGGCCGAATCGGTGTGGGATGAATTGGGTGTTGAATCCCGGGATTGATGGTGTCTGAGCTGATGCTATCGCGAGCAGGCTCACTCCTACAGGGAAACGCATTCCAAATGTAGGAGTGAGCCTGCTCGCGATAGCGGTAGTGGATGCGACAAATCAAACCGTGGCGACAATAAATATCCGCTTGAACGCAAACAACGTGCAGCCGTCGCCCTCTGGCGGGTAATGCTCATGCACCCGCATCAGGTAGTGATAGATAAACCGCGCCTGTTGCGCTGAATCCAGCGCCTGCATCACCGGCCGCAGCGCCGAGACCTTGACCCAGTCATACACCGGCGACTTGCCGTTCACCACTTGCAACTGCTCGGTCTCCCAAATGTCCAGCGACGTGGTCAGCGGGGCGAGCAACCGGTAGTAATCCTCCAGTGTCAGCAACGTCCGCGAAGCCATGCGCTGGCGCAGTTCAGGCGTGCCCAACGGCGTGCCGCCGGGGCCTGCGTCTTCCAGTGTTTCGAGCATCAAGCGATACCACAACGCGTCGCGCCAGTCCGGCATGTGCGCTGCGAGGCAACCGCCAGGATTCAGATGCCCGAGCAGGCGCGGCAGCAACGTTTCATGGCCATCGAGAAAATGCAGCACGGCGGCGGCAAACAGCAAATCCGCTGGCTGCTCCGGTTGCCAGGCCAGCAGATCACATTGCTTCCACAGCGCCTTGATCGGCAGGCCGCGGGCCTCGTCGAGCATTTGCGGCGAGCTGTCGATGCCCTGCAATTGCGCACGCGGCCAGCGCTTGGCCAATAATTGCGTGGCGATGCCTGTGCCACAGCCCAGATCGTAGATGCGCTTGGGGTTTTGCACATCGACACGGTCGAGCAATTCGTTGACCGGGCGTTGCCTGAGTCGGGAAAACTGTTGGTACGCCTTGGCGTCCCAGTCGGGTGCTGAGGTGAGTCGGTTGATCATGAGGTGGTCCTCCGGTGATCAATGGTGTCTTCCGATGACAACCTGGTGCACAGCTGGGGACCGACTACGAAACGGAAGCGGGAAGGGTGGGGCGCCTGAGTCCTTCAGGTTTGCTCACTGTAACTGCCGCTTGGCAAAGCGCCAAACATCCTGACCAATGGCACAAATCCCCTGTAGGAGTGAGCCTGCTCGCGATAGCGTTAGGTCAATCATTGCGAATGTGACTGATCTACCGCTATCGCGAGCAGGCTCACTCCTACAGATGAAATCGTGGTTTACAGGAGGCTGATCGGGTAGCTGACGATCAGGCGATTTTCATCAAACTCGTTATTGCTAAAATCCCGGCGCAGGGTCGAGTTGCGCCATTTGACGTTG
Organism: Pseudomonas sp. SWRI81; assembly: GCF_014268545.1. Lineage (NCBI taxonomy): Bacteria > Pseudomonadati > Pseudomonadota > Gammaproteobacteria > Pseudomonadales > Pseudomonadaceae > Pseudomonas > Pseudomonas sp. SWRI81. Next base: position 24,892 of record NZ_JABWQS010000018.1, on the reverse strand, counting down.
AGGTTCTTCAGCGTGCCGCTCTGCACGGTATAGCCCAGTTCTGACTCGCGGCCCCATTCCTTGCCGTCGGTGAGGGTCCCGGTGTGCACGTTGTCGCCGCTGATGTAGCGGTTCATCAGCGTCAGGCCGGGAATGCCCATGGCGGCAAAGTTGTAGTCGTGGCGCAACTGCCAGGAACGTTCCTGCGCATTGTCATAGCTGGCGTTGTAGCTATCGTTGGCCAGCGTGCCGCCGCTGGTGCCGTTGACGCGCATCCACGCGCTGTCGCCGGTGAGTTTCTGCAGGCCGACGTAGAAGGTGTTGCCGCCGTACCTGGCCGAGAACATCCCGGACCAGGTCTTGTTGTCGAGATCGCCGGCGCGGGCACTGCCATCTTCCTTGCCGTAAAAGAAGCCGAGGCTGGCGCCCAGCGTCCAGTCGCCAAGCGGCTGGCTGTGGATCAGGTTGATGTACTGCTGGCTGTAGATGTCTTTGAGTTCGGCGTTCCACAGGCCGATCTGCGTGCGTTTGTCATTGAAGACGTATTCGCCGCCCTGAAAGTTGAACCGGTCAGAGGTGAACGCGGCTTTGCCGGTCATCGACATGTCGCTCATGCTGCTGTCGTCGCGCGGGCTGTTGGCGCGGAACTGGCCACCATAAAGGGTCAGCCCGTCGATTTCCTTCGAGGTGATCTGGCCGCCGCGAAAGGTCTGCGGCAATGAACGGCCGTCGTCGGAGCGCAGAATGGGCAACACCGGCATCCACTCACCAACCTTGATTTCGGTTTCGGACAACTTTGCCTTGAAGGCAACGTTGGTGCGACCGAAGTTGTCCGCCGGACGGCCGTCGCGGTCCAGCGGCAACAGCTGCGTGCCGCCGGTGCCCTTACCGCCATCGAGCTTCACCGAATACAGCCCCAATACATCCATGCCGAAACCGACGGTGCCCTGGGTGAACCCGGATTTGGCGTCAAGGATGAAACTCTGCGTCCATTCCTCAGCCTTGCCTTGGGCTTTGGTTGGATCGGTGAAGTTGCGGTTGATGTAGAAGTTGCGCAGGTTGAGGTTGACCTTGGCGCCTTCAACGAAACCGGCTTCTTCGGCGCTCGCTGGCAGGGCCAGACCGGCAATGGCCAATGCAACCAGGCCGGGCAATGCATAAGGCACAGGGAAAACTGTCATGGACGTGGTCTCTCTTGTTTTTTTAGGGCGAACGGCTGCGCTGTCATCGTTTTCAAGGGCGTTGACAGGGATTGCTATTAAGAGTGAAGCGGCGGCAGTCAGCCGGGCGGGGCAGGGCGCTGGAGCATGGTGTCGAACCTTGTTGTTATTGGTTTTCTGAGGCGAATGGTGCGGGGCGCGGCGATGGGGATTCAATTGGTAAAAGCGGGTTTTGGGCGGTTATCGAACGCAAGATTCAACGGAGTTTTTAGCGACTGAGATGGCCTCATCGCGAGCAGGCTCACTCCTACATTTGGAATGCGTTCCCTTGTAGGAGTGAGCCTGCTCGCGATGGCGCCGGTGCAGGCGCCATATCTTTTTTGCCAGCCAACAAAAAGCCCACCAATAAGGTGGGCTTGATGCTTTCAACCGATGGTCAGAACAGCTTCATCTTCGGTGCTTCTTCTTTCACCGGCTCGTTCTGCGCGGTCTGCGCATTCCAGCCGCCACCCAGGGCCTTGTACAGGTTGACCGCACTGGTCAGCTGCGCGAGGCGGTCGGTGATCAGCGCCTGTTGCGCGCTGAACAACTGACGCTGGGCATCGAGGAAGGTCAGGTTGCTGTCGACGCCGATGCGATAGCGGCGTTCGGCCAGGCGGTAGTAATCCTGGTTGGCCTGAACGAAGTCACGCTGCGCTTGCAACTGCTCGGTGTAGGTCTGACGTGCGGCCAGGCCGTCGGCGACTTCCTGGAAGGCCGTTTGAATGGACTTCTCGTAGTTCGCCACGCCAATGTCCTTCTGGATCCTGGCGTAGTCGAGGCTGGCGCGCAGGCTGCCGGCGTTGAAGATCGGCAGGTTGATCTGCGGCTGGAACAGCCACGTTCCCGAACCGCCCTTGAACAGACCGGACAGATCCGGACTCAGAGTGCCCGCGTTGGCGGTCAGGCTGATGCTCGGGAAAAACGCGGCGCGGGCTGCGCCGATATTGGCGTTAGCCGCTTTCAGGTTGTGCTCGGCTTGCAGAATGTCCGGACGACGTTGCAGCAGATCCGAAGGCAGACCGGCCGGCACGTCGCTGAGCAGATCGTCCGACAACGGTTTGGCCGCTTGCAGGTTGGCCGGAATGCCGGTGCCGAGCAGCAGGGTCAGGCTGTTTTCATCTTGCGCCACCTGACGGGTATACCGCGCCAGTTGCGCCCGGGCGTTTTCCACCGAGGTTCGCGACTGCGCCAGATCCAGCGCCGAGGCCACACCGACTTCGTTGCTGCGGCTGGTCAGCTTGTAGCTTTCTTCGAAGGCACCGAGGGTGTCCTGGGTCAGCTTGAGCAGTTCCTTGTCCGCTTGCCAGGTCAGGTAAGCGTTGGCGACGCTGGCGACCAGACTGATCTGGGTGCTGCGCCGCGCTTCTTCGGTGGCGAAGTATTGCTGCAGCGCTTGCTCGCTCAGGCTACGAACGCGACCGAACAGGTCGAGCTCGTAGGCGCTGACGCCCACAGTCGCCGAGTAGGAACTGCTGATGCTCGACTCACCGGTTTGCGAGGCGCGGGCCGGCAGGCGCTGGCGGCTGCCGGAGCCGTTCGCCGAGACGGCCGGGAACAGGTCGGCACGCTGGATACGGTACTGCGCCGCGTAAGCGTCGATGTTCAGCGCCGCGACACGCAGGTCGCGGTTGTTTTCCAGCGCGACCTGGATCAGCTGTTGCAGCGCCGGGTCATGGAAAAACTGCTGCCAGCCCTGCTCGGCCGCGGCTTGTGCCGGTGCCTGGGCCGGCGAGTATGCCGGCCCTTGCGGGTACTGACCTGCGACCGGAGCCTCAGGCTGCTGATAATCAGGTATCAGCGAGCAACCGCTCAGCACGAAGGCGGCGACTGCGATGGAGAGTAGCGACTTGCTCATTGGCCAGCCTCTTTAGGAGTTTCTTGAGTGTCATCCACGTGGGCGTTTTTACGTTGGCCCATGGACGAAACCGTGACAAAGAACAGTGGGACCCAGAAGATCGCCAGGATCGTGGCCGTGAGCATACCGCCAATCACGCCCGTACCGATCGCATGTTGACTGCCTGAACCGGCGCCGGTGGAGATCGCCAGCGGTACAACACCGAGGACGAAGGCCAGCGACGTCATGATGATCGGGCGCAGACGCATACGGCAGGCTTCGATAGCCGCCTCACGCAGGCTGCGTCCCTGCTCGTGCAATTCCTTGGCGAATTCGACAATCAGAATGGCGTTTTTAGCCGCCAGACCGATGGTCGTCAACAGGCCCACCTGGAAGTACACGTCGTTGGACAGGCCGCGCAGACTGGTGGCCATCAACGCACCGATGATCCCCAGCGGTACCACGAGCATGACCGCGATCGGAATCGACCAGCTCTCGTACAGCGCCGCCAGGCACAGGAACACCATCAGCAGCGACAAGGCGTATAGCGCTGGCGCTTGCGAGCCGGACAGACGTTCCTCGTAGGACAGACCGGTCCAGGAGATACCGACACCGGCCGGCAGCTTCTTGGCAATCGCCTCGACTTCGGCCATCGCTTCACCGGTGGAGTAGCCCGGCGCCGGAGCCCCGAGAATCTCGACTGCTTCTACACCGTTGTAGCGCGCCAGTTTCGGTGAGCCGTAGACCCATTCGCCCTTGGCAAACGCCGAGAACGGAACCATGGTGCCGTCGGCGTTACGCACGTACCACTTCTTCAGGTCTTCGGGGCTCATGCGCGAGTCCGGCTGGCCCTGCACGTACACTTTCTTCACGCGACCACGGTCGATGAAGTCGTTGACGTAGCTACTGCCCAGCGCGATCGACAGGGTGTTGTTGATATCGCTGATGGTGATGCCGAGGGCGCTGGCCTTCTCGTCGTCGATTTCCAGCTGGAACTGCGGCTCGTCGTTCAGGCCGTTCGGCCGCACCTGCGTCAGCACCTTGCTCTGTGCTGCCATGCCGAGGAACTGGTTGCGTGCCTCCATCAGTTTTTCGTGGCCGATACCGGCGCGGTCCTGCAGGAACACGTCGAAACCGGTGGCGTTACCCAATTCCAGTACCGCTGGCGGGGCGAAGGCAAACACCATCGCATCGCGGAAACTGAAGAAGTGTTGCTGGGCACGGGCCGCGAGCTTGAACACGCTGTTGTCAGCGTTACGCTCGCCCCACGGCTTGAGCATGATGAACGCCATACCCGAACTCTGACCACGGCCGGCGAAGTTGAAGCCGGTCACGGTGAACACCGACGCCACTGCGTCCGCCTCACCGCCGTCCTTGTTGGGACGCAGCAGGTACTCACGCATTTCATCCACGACCACCTGCGTACGCTCGGCACTCGAACCTGCCGGGGTCTGCACCTGAGCGAACAGAACGCCCTGGTCTTCTTCTGGAAGGAACGCGGTCGGGATGCGGGTGAACAGCCAGATCATGCCGACCACGATCAACAGATAAGCCAGCAGGTACGGCACCTTGCGGGTCAGCATGTTGCCGACGCCACGCTCGTAACTCTGCACGCCACGGTCGAAGTTGCGGTTGAACCAGCCGAAGAAACCTTTCTTCGGGGTGCCATGCTCGCCTTTCGGAATCGGCTTGAGCATGGTCGCGCACAGCGCCGGGGTGAAGATCAGGGCAACCAGTACCGACAGGGCCATGGCCGAAACGATGGTGATCGAGAACTGCTTGTAGATCACCCCGGTGGAGCCGCTGAAGAACGCCATCGGCAGCAGTACCGCCGACAGCACCAGGGCGATACCGACCAGGGCTCCCTGGATCTGGCCCATGGATTTTTTCGTGGCTTCCTTCGGTGACAAGCCTTCTTCGCTCATCACCCGTTCGACGTTTTCCACCACAACGATGGCGTCGTCCACCAGCAGACCGATGGCCAGCACCATGCCGAACATGGTCAGGGTGTTGATGCTGAAACCGGCGGCGGCGAGGATACCGAACGTACCGAGCAATACCACCGGCACGGTCATCGTGGTGATGACGGTGGCGCGGAAGTTCTGCAGGAACAGGAACATCACCAGGAACACCAGCGCGATCGCTTCGACCAGCGTGTGCACCACGCCTTTGATCGACTCGGTCACCACTGGCGTGGTGTCGTACGGGAACACCACTTCCATGCCTTGCGGGAAGAACGGCTTGAGGCTGTCGATGGTGTTACGCAGGGCCTTGGCCGTGTCGAGGGCGTTGGCACCGTTGGCCAGTTTCACCGCCAGACCGGAAGCCGGGCTGCCGTTGAACTGGGCGCTGATCGCGTAGTTCTCACCGCCGAGGCCGACCTCAGCCACGTCTTTGAGGCGAACCTGCGAGCCGTCCTTGTTGACCTTGAGCAGGATTTCCTTGAACTGCTCGGCTGTCTGCAGACGGGTCTTGCCGATGATCGTCGCGTTCAGTTGCTGGCCCTTGACGGCAGGCAAGCCACCGAGCTGACCGGATGAAACCTGAACGTTCTGCGCCGCGATGGCGGTTCTGACGTCGACCGGGGTCAGGTTGAAGTTGTTCAACTTGGCCGGGTCCAGCCAGATGCGCATCGCGTACTGGGCACCGAAGACCTGGAAGTCACCGACACCGGCGGTGCGCGAGATCGGGTCCTGCATGTTCGACACGATGTAGTTGGACAGGTCGTCCTTGGTCATGCTGCCGTCACGCGATACCACGCCGATCACCAGCAGGAAGTTTTTCACTGCCTTGGTCACGCGGATACCTTGCTGCTGCACTTCCTGGGGCAACAGCGGGGTGGCCAGGTTCAGCTTGTTCTGGACCTGGACCTGCGCGGTGTCGGAGTTGGTGCCTTGCTCGAAGGTCGCGGTGATGGTCATGCTGCCGTCGGAGTTACTTTCCGAGGACACATAACGCAGGTTGTCGATACCGTTGAGTTGCTGCTCGATCACCTGGACCACGGTGTCCTGCACGGTTTGCGCGGACGCACCCGGGTAGGTCACGGAGATCGCAATGGCCGGCGGTGCAATGCTCGGGTATTGGTTGATCGGCAATTTCAGGATCGAAAGCGCGCCGACCAGCATGATCACCAGGGCAATTACCCAGGCGAAAATCGGACGGTCGATGAAGAATTTTGACATGAGTTACTCCCCTTGGCCGCCGGCGGCTTTATCAGCTGCCTGAGCGGGGGCCGGGTTCTTGGTGCCGACGTTGGTCGCTTCGGTCGCTTTGACCTCAACGCCCGGTTTGACGTACTGCAAGCCTTCGGTGATCAGACGATCGCCGGCTTTCAGGCCGTCTTCGATCAGCCACTGGCTGCCGACGGTGCGGCTGGCCTTGAGCTGACGCAGCTCAACCTTGTTGTCGGCGCCTACAACCAGTGCGGTCGGCGTGCCTTTGAGGTCGCGGGTCACGCCTTGCTGAGGCGCGAGGATCGCGGCGCTGTTAACACCGGCCTGCAACTGGGCGTGCACAAACATGCCCGGCAGCAGGGTGTGATCCGGGTTCGGGAACACGGCGCGCAAAGTCACCGAACCGGTGGTCTGGTCAACCGAGACTTCGGAGAACTCCAGCTTGCCGTCGAGCTTGTACTGACTGCCGTCTTCCAGGGTCAGCTTGACCTTGGCGGCGTTGTCGCCAGCCTTTTGCAGACGGCCGCTTTCCAGTTCGCGGCGCAGCTCCAGCAGTTCGACCGACGATTGGGTGACGTCGACATAGATCGGGTCGAGCTGCTGAATCACGGCCATGGCATCGGTCTGGCCGTTGCTGACCAACGCACCTTCGGTCACCGAAGAGCGGCCGATACGACCGGAAATCGGCGCGTAAACCTTGGTGTAACGGACATTGATCTGCGCGCTTTGCAGTGACGCTTCCGACTCCATGCGATTGGCCACGGCAGTGTCGTATTCCTGACGGCTGACGGCTTGCTCATCGACCAGTTGCTTATAGCGGTCGGAAATCGACTTGGTCGAACGCAGGTTGGCCTCGGCGCTTTTCAGGGTCGCTTCATAGACCGACGGATCGATCTGATACAGCTGCTGGCCGGCTTTGACGTCGCCGCCTTCCTTGAACAGACGCTTGAGAATGATGCCGTTGACCTGCGGACGCACTTCGGCGATGCGGAACGCACTGGTGCGGCCCGGCAGTTCCGAGGTGAGCGTGAAAGCTTGTGGTTGCAGAGTGACGACGCCGACCTGAGGAGGCGGAGCGGCCGGGGCCGCTTCTTCCTTTTTACATCCGCTGAGCAGCGATGCCAGGGCGACGGCAGTGACCAGGGCGGTAACAGCTGGCTTGAATTGCATGTAGATCCTCGGGTCAGGCGCGCGAAAAGCGCACAAGAAGTGTGGAAAAGTAAAAATCGGGCACCGGGTGGATAAGTAGCTTGCTAAGGAATATACTTACGTTCATGGTTGTTTGTAAATACCTGCGCCGCGTACCCACCCTGTTACAAAAGTCGTCGCAAGGTTTGAAATTGTAGGCCGGGGAGTCGATTCATGAGAAATCGCCCCCTCTTTATTCAGCGGATATTCAGCCATCCCTGAAACGTCCTGTTTGAGGTTTTACTGCCATGGTCCGTCGTACCAAAGAGGAAGCTCAAGAAACCCGCAGCCAGATTCTGGAAGCGGCTGAGAAGGCCTTTTATGAAAGGGGGGTCGCCCGCACCACCCTGGCGGACATCGCGACCCTGGCCGGTGTCACGCGCGGTGCCATCTACTGGCATTTCAGCAACAAGGCCGATCTGGTTCAGGCCATGCTCGACAGTCTGCATGAGCCGCTGGATGAATTGGCCAAGGCCAGTGAAAGCGAGGACGAACTCGATCCATTGGGCTGTATGCGCAAATTGCTGATTCATTTGTTTCATCAAGTTGCGCTGGACCCGAAAACCCGGCGCATCAACGAAATTCTGTTTCATAAATGCGAGTTCACCGATGAAATGTGCGATCTGCGCCAGCAGCGCCGGACAGCCAGCCTCGACTGCAATGTGCGCATCGGCCTGACCCTGCGCAATGCGGTGAATCGCGGCCAGTTGCCGGCAGATCTCGACACCGCCCGCGCGGCCATCAGTATTCACGCCTACATCGATGGCCTTCTATATGGCTGGCTGCTGGCACCGGACGGTTTTGACCTGCATACAGAAGCTGAACGCTGGGTCGACACCGGGCTGGACATGCTGCGCCTGAGCCCCAGCCTGCGCAAATGAAACAAAATGCGCAATGGGCCATGGGGATGTCAATCAGCCGGCATGGCTGATGATCGCGACGGGGGAGTTTAAACGTAGCGAGCCCTGCATTTTGTAGGGAAATTGTGTCGCCCTTGTGAAACCGTGTTTCGCCACTTGCCCTCATCCTCCGGCAACAACAAAAAGCCCCCGACTCTCACAAGTCGGGGGCTTTTGCGTTTCCAGGGTATGGCTTACAGCGTCGGATAGTCGATGTAACCCACCGGACCCTTGCCATAGAAGGTTTCCGGATGCGGCTCATTGAGCGGCGCATCAGCCTTCAGGCGTGCCGGCAGATCCGGGTTGGCAATGAATGGCACGCCGAACGCCACTGCGTCAGCCTTGCCTGCGGCCAGCCAGGCGTTGGCGCTTTCTTTGGTGAATTTTTCGTTGGCGATGTAAGGGCCACCGAACGCTTCTTTCAGCTGTGGGCCGAGGCTGTCGGCGCCTTCTTTTTCGCGCGAGCAGATAAAGGCGATGCCGCGCTTGCCCAGTTCACGGGCGACGTAAGTGAAGGTCTCGGCGAGGTTGTCATCGCCCATGTCGTGGGAATCCGCACGCGGTGCCAGGTGCACACCCACGCGGCCGGCGCCCCAGACTTCGATCGCGGCATCCGTCACTTCCAGCAGCAGGCGCGCACGGTTTTCCAGCGAGCCGCCGTAGTGGTCGGTGCGTTGGTTAGTGCTGCTTTGCAGGAACTGATCGAGCAGATAACCGTTGGCGCCGTGGATTTCCACGCCGTCGAAACCGGCGGCTTTGGCGTTCTCGGCACCGGTGCGGTAGGCGTCGACGATGTCGGCGATTTCAGCGGTTTCAAGCGCGCGCGGGGTCGGATAGTCCGCCAGTGGGCGCACCAGGCTGACATGGCCCTTGGGCTGGATGGCGCTTGGCGCGACCGGTGCTTCACCGTTGAGGTACGACGGGTGGGAGATGCGGCCGACATGCCACAGCTGCAGGAAGATCTTGCCGCCGGCAGCGTGAATCGCCTTGGTGACGTTGGCCCAGCCACGCACTTGATCGTTGGACCAGATGCCCGGGGTGTCCGGGTAGCCGACGCCCATCGGCGTTACCGATGTGGCTTCGCTGAGGATCAGGCCGGCCGAGGCGCGTTGTACGTAATATTCAGCCATCAGTGCGTTGGGTACGCGGCCTTCGTCGGCGCGGCAACGGGTCAGCGGGGCCATGATGATGCGGTTGCTCAGCTCGATGTCGCCGAGTTTGATGGGATCGAAAATAGTCGCCATGTCTATAAGCCTCTTGAAGGGAAGTTGATCAGTTGGAAGCAGGGGCCAGCTCGGCATTGCCGTTCTGGCGGAAGGTAATCAGGGTCACCAGCAGCGCGAGCACGGCCAGCGCGGCGGCTGCGAGCGGCACGCGGGTCAGGCCGTAGCCGTGGGCGATGACGCTGCCACCGACCCAGGCGCCGAGGGCGTTGCCGACGTTGAAGGCGCCGATGTTCAGGGTCGAGACCAGATTGGGTGCAGCTTTGCCGAAGGTCACCACGTTGACTTGCAGCGCCGGCACGGCGGCGAAACACGCGGTGGCCCAGAGGAACAGGGTGATTTCGGTCGGGATCAGCGCAACGCTGGTCCAGCTCAGCACGGTGGAGACCACGGCCATGGCAATGAACACGCCGATCAGCGTGGCGGCCATGCCTTTGTCCGCGAGCTTGCCGCCGATGATATTGCCGACGGTCAGGCCCAGGCCGATCAGCATCAGCGTCCAGGTCACGCCACGCGGCGAGACGCCGGTGACTTCGCCGAGCAGCGGCGCAACGTAAGTGAACAGGGTGAACACCGAGGCGGCGAACAGCGCGGTCATGCTCAGCGACAGCCAGATGCCGGCGCCTTTGAGGGCGGCGAGTTCGGCGCGCATGTCGAGCTTTTCTTCGTCACGCTTGGCCGGCAGGAAACGGATCAGGCCGATCAGCGCGATCACGCCAATCACAGTCACCGCCCAGAAGGTCGAACGCCAGCCGGCTTCCTGACCCAACGCCGTGCCCAGCGGTACGCCCAGCACGTTGGCCAGGGTCAGGCCGGTGAACATCAAGGCCACCGCCGAAGCACGTTTGTTCGGTGCGACCAGACCGGCCGCCACCACCGAACCGATGCCGAAGAACGCGCCGTGACACAGTGCGGTGACCACGCGGGCGAACATCAGCACGTTGTAATCGCTGGCGATGGCGCAGAGCAGGTTGCCGACAATAAAGATGCCCATCAACGCCACCAGCGCGGCCTTGCGCGGCAGCTTCGCAGTGGCCAGCGCCATGAACGGTGCGCCGATGGCCACGCCAAGGGCGTAACCGGTAACCAGCCAGCCGGCACCGGGAATCGACACACCGAGATCGGCCGCCACATCGGGCAGCAGGCCCATGATGACGAACTCGGTGGTGCCGATGGCGAAGGCGCTCAGGGCCAGGATGAGGAGCGAGAGGGGCATGCGGGGTTCCTTGTCGGCTGGCTGACGTTAAGGGTCAGAGCTCTTTACTGAGGGTGTTGAGAAACGCCTGGATGACGTCCTCGTTACGTCTGAAAAAATGCCACTGCCCGGCCTTCTGGCTGCTGATCAGCCCGGCCCGTTGCAGCGTTGCCAGATGCGCCGACACGGTCGATTGCGACAGGCCGCAGCGTTGATCGATCTGTCCGGCGCAGATGCCGTATTCGTGGTTGTGCAACTGCTCGGGAAACTCGGCTTTCGGATTCTTCAGCCAGTTGAGGATGTCTCGCCGTACTGGGTGCGCCAGGGCTTTTATTATTTCGTCGAGGTCGAGGTTCATGGCTTGGACTCATGTTGGCAGTGGCGATATATCGCGATGAGGCGAACTTTAAATCGTTAGATCGCGATATACCAATAGGAAATCGGTCTGACAAACTTATAAATCGCTATATCGGGTTATAACGATATTGAGGTGATGGCGGGGCGGACGCAGTGCTAAGCTGCGCCCATGAACTATCTCGCACATTTGCACCTCGGTGGCCAGCGCCCCGGCCAGCTGCTCGGCAGCCTGTATGGCGACTTCGTCAAAGGGCGCCTGCAAGGGCAGTTTGCCCCGGAGATCGAGGCAGCGATTCAACTGCATCGGCGCATTGACGTGTTCACCGACCGTCACCCGTTGGTGGATATCGCCTTGGGACGTTTTTCTCAGACCCGGCGACGTTACGCCGGGATCGTCCTCGATGTGTTTTTCGATCATTGCCTGGCGCGGGATTGGTCGAGCTATGCCGATCGGCCGCTGGAGCTGTTCACCGCTGACGTGTATCAGGTGCTGTCTCGCGAACGGCAATTGCCCGAACGCCTGGCGAAGATCGCGCCGCACATGGTTGCCAACGACTGGCTGGGTTCATATCGCGAATTTGAAGTGCTGGAACAGGTGCTGCGGGGGATCTCGCGACGGTTGACCAGGCCTGAAGAGCTGGCGGGCGCGATGGAGGAATTGCGGCGCTTGTATGAACCGCTGAGCGAAGACTTCAGTTTGTTCTACCCGCAACTGCAGGATTTCGCACAAAACGCGAAACCACCGAAAATCTAATTGTAGGAGTGAGCCTGCTCGCGATAGCGGTCTGTCAGTCACAGTTGCATCGACTGATAGACCGCTATCGCGAGCAGGCTCACTCCTACAGGGGATCTGTGTTTCAGGCAGCGATTGCCGGGCGCATCGGCGATTGTCGGGTGTCCGGAACCGATCCAAACAACGCCTTCTGCACCGCCTGCTGCGCCTCGAACGCCAGCGCTGCACGCTCACGACCCTGACACGCGATCGGTTTGAGCAAATGTACTTCGACATCGCCGCAGTCTTGGCTGAACAGGCGCATCAAGTGCGAGAGCAAATCATCGTCGCCAATGAACGGCGCCAGCCCATCGATTTCGCCATCACGCAGATAACGGATCGCTACCGGTTGCAGCAACACCTCGGAATCAATCGCGGCCGACAGCAAGCGACCATGAAAAGTGCGCAGCGAGCGGCCGTCGGTGGTGGTGCCTTCGGGGAACATCAGCAAGGCGTGATCGGTTTGCAGGTGACGGGTCATCTGTTTGCGGATCAACTGGCTGTCGCCGGCGCCGCGACGGATGAACAGGCTGCCGGCCTTGGCCGCGAGCCAGCCGGCCACCGGCCAGGTGCGCACTTCGGCCTTGGACAGAAATGACAGCGGCGTGAGCATGCCCAGCAGCGGAATGTCGGTCCACGACACGTGATTGCTGACCCACAGCATCGGCTGTTTCGGCAGCTCGCCATGCACCGTCACGCGAAAGGGCAGGGCGTTGCCCAGGCGTGCCATGAAGAAGCGCGACCAGCGCTGGCGACGCTCCATCGAGTGTGCCAGACCGATCCGTTCGAACACACCGAAGACGCTGGCCATGGTCAGCCCCAGCGTCACCACCAGCAGCACTCGCGCGATTCGCGCGTACACCCGCAGCCGGCTCATCACACGGCCGCCTTGAAGTGCTTGGCGTAGCGCGGGCAGAGTTCGTCGCGCTTGAGCAGGATGAACACGTCGGCGACCTGGAAGTCTTCGTCCCAGCACGGCTCGCCGCAGATCTTCGCGCCCAGACGCATGTAGGCCTTGAGCAGCGGCGGCATTTCGGCGATGACGTTCGATGGAATATCCAGTGTCGGCAGCGGTTTTTTCGGCTCGGCGCGCAGGTGTTCGGTACACAGGTAACGCTCGCGCAGACGCTGCATGATCGCGTGGGCCTGAATGCCGCCGTCCTGCATCGGAATGCTCGCGCAGCCCATCAAATAGCTGTAGCCACCTTGATTGAGCACTTCGGCCAATTCGCCCCAGAGCACAGCGATAGTGCCGCCGTTGCGATAGGCCGGGTCGACGCAGGTGCGGCCGATTTCCAGGATCGGGCCCTGCAGATGCGCGAGGCCGTGCAGGCTGAATTCTTCTTCGCTGTAAAACTTGCCGAGGCTGCTGGCAGCGGTGTGATCGAGCAGACGCGTGGTCGCCACCAGGCGCCCGGTATTCAGGTCACGCACGCCGATGTGGCTGCAGTGAACATCATAATCATCCATGTCCAGACCCAGCTCCGCGCCTTTGAGTTTGGCGTTGAACTCGCCGCTAAAGACGTTGAAGCGCAGGGCCTGGGCTTGCTGCAAAGCCTGGGCGCCGATCAGGCGTTCGGCTTGCAGGCGGCGTTCATTGCCGGTGTCGCTGATGCGGGCGATTTGCGTCATGTGAATCTCCGTACGGGCCTTGAACCCGTCGTGGGTTGCAGCCGATCGACTTTCTTTATGCAGCCGTGTTGTGCAAAGTCAGGCTATGTAGCCCCGGTGTCATCGCCATGAACGTTCGGTGATGCTTATATGACAGCCCAAAAGGAGCCGCTTATGCCCTGGTCAGATTTGCTGCACAGCCGTGAACGCTTGCCCGCTGTTGCTGACCTGGCGGAGGGTTTTGCGACGTTGTTACAGGCGTTGGGCAGCGTCACGCCTTTCGAATTGGCGGTCGCGGGCGGTCGGCGCATGGCGACGCCAGGGCTGGCGTTTCTGGTCGGTTATCAGGCGGCGTTGCGCATGTTGTGGCCGAGCGCGCCGCTGAGCCTCGGTGCCTTGTGTGCGACCGAACAGCGCAGCCTGCGCCCGGCGGAGATGCAGACGCGGTTAACCGATTTGCGCTTGAGCGGGCGCAAGGATTTCGTCACCGCTGGCGATGCGGCGGACTGGCTGCTGATTGCAGCGCGCAGCGAATCACCCGGCGAAGCGCCGCGCCTGAGTCTGGCGGTGGTCTATCCCGGCGAACCTGGCGTGAAGGTGGAAAAACTGCCGGCGTTGCCGTTGATGCCCGACATCAGCCATGGGCGGCTGCACCTCGATGGCGCGCTGTGCGAATTGCTCGCCGGCGATGGCTGGGACGCTTACGTCAAACCGTTTCGCACCCTCGAAGATGTTTACGTGCTCAGCGCCATGACCGCGTGGTTGTACGGTGTCGGCCAGGACAGCGACTGGCCGCAGGCACTGCAACTGCGTTTGCTGGCGCTACTGGCCGGGTGCGCCGAGGTCAGTCGGCAACCGCCGAACAATCCGGCCGGGCATGTGCTTTTGGGTGGGTTGTTTGCGCAGTTTGAAGCGCTGGAGGGGGAGGTGAATCAGGCGCTGGCCGAGGGCCCGGCGGAGTGGGCGCAGATGTGGCAGCGGGACAAGGGCGTGATGCAATTGGCGACGGGGGCGAGGGCCAAGCGGCTGACCCAGGCTTTGGCAGTGACCTGAAGGGCCGCATCGCGAGCAGGCTCACTCCTACAGGGGACCGCATTTCTTCAGTTGAAATGCGATGAACTGTAGGAGTGAGCCTGCTCGCGATAGCAATATATGAAACGCCACCAACCTGTCATGAATCCCGCCTAATCTCAGCAGACCCACCCCCGAGCCCCCACCATGTTCAAAGGCCTGTCTCTGTTCCTGCTGCTGATCAGCCTCACCGCCCAGGCCGAACAATGGCCCGGTGAACAATGGTCGGTCGGTCCGCAGATCACTGCCGTTACCGATTTGGAAAACTACGCCTTCCCAACCCGTGATGAATCCACCCGCCAAGGCATCCGCACCGACGCCTTGCTGATCATCCGCGACGGCCAGATTATCTACGAACGCTACGCCGGCCCGACCACCGAACAGACCCCGCACCTGACCTGGTCGGTCAGCAAAAGCCTGTTGGCTACCGTCCTCGGTATGGCCTACGGCGAAGGCCTGTTCAAACTCGACGATCCTGCGCTGAAATTTTACCCGGCGCTGGAAAAACACCCGACCATCATCCTTGCCAATCTGCTGAATTGGGCCTCGGGTCTGGACTGGCAGGAAGATTACGAATATGCCCCGCTGAAATCCTCGGTGGTGGCGATGCTCTACACCCGCGGCCATCGCGACATGGCCGGATTTACCGCCGAGCACGACGCCTACGCGGCGCCAGGGCAAGCTTTCCGTTATTCCAGCGGCGACAGCAATTTGCTCGCCGCCGCGCTGAAAACCATGGTTGGCCCGCAGCGTTATCCGGACTATCCGTGGACAGCGCTGTTCGAGCCGCTGGGCATTCGCCACGCCGTTTGGGAAACCGATGCAAACGGCACTTTTGTCGCTTCGTCCTATGCCTATCTAACTGCACGTGATCTGGCGCGGGTCGGTCTGTTGATGGCGCGAGGCGGACGCTGGAACGAGCGACAATTGCTGCCCAAGGATTGGGTCGCGTTCAACCTCAAACCTTTTACAGGTTACAAGGCGCATCAGGACGATGCCGTGCCCGGCGGCCATTGGTGGCTTAACCGTCCTGTCGAGGGCGCATCATCACCGTGGCCCGACGCACCGCCCGACGCCTTCGCCGCCCTCGGCCATTGGGGCCAGGCGCTGTATGTGATTCCCAGCGAGCAATTGGTGATCGTGCGTTACGGCGATGATCGTGACGGCAGCTATAACCACAACGAACTGCTCAAGCGCGTGTTGCAGGCGGTGCGGCCATGAAGCGATTTCTGTTGCTGCTGCTGGTGGCGCTGCTCGGCTGGAGCTTTTATGAGCGCGAGAACCTTTGGGCCTTCCCGGACATCATCAGCGCCTACACCGCTAAGGAATATTGCTCGTGCCGTTATGTGATGAACAACGACGCCGAGTACTGCCGTGGTTACGTGAAGCAGTGGCTGCCCATCAGTAGCTTCAGCGATGAAGCGTCCAGCAAAACCGTCAGCGTCAGTGGCATGGGCCGCAGCAACAACGCGCAGTGGCTGAGCGAACGCCAAGGCTGCCGCCTTAATCCCTGACCACACCCGTTCTCCCTGCAAACAAATTCCCCCTGTGGGAGCGGGCTTGCTCGCGAAGGCGTCATGTCAGCCTGAACAGTTGTTACCTGATACACCGCTTTCGCGAGCAAGCCCGCTCCCACAGTTGCAATGCATTCCCCTGCAGCCGCTGTCACAGGCTGTGATCTTTTGCTCTGGATGTTTGCAATAACCCCATGGGCGGTTAAGGTTCGTGCAGGTTTATCACCCCCACGAGTCTTCAATGTTCAACCGCTCCCTCGATAAGATTTGCGCCAGTCTGCTGCTGGCCGCCGCTGCCTTGCCGGCACACGCCAATTGGTATCTGGACGGCGAGTCTTCACGGCTGTCATTCGTCAGCACGAAAAACGCCAACGTGTCCGAAGTGCAGCGCTTTCTGGTGCTGCACGGCAAAGTCGACCCCAACGGTCGCGCCGAAGTCGAAGTCGAGCTGGACTCGATCAACAGCGGCATCCCGCTGCGCGATGAGCGCATGCGCAAGGAGCTGTTCCAGATCGAGCAATTCCCCGACGCAACCATCAGCACCCAGATCGACCTGCGTCCGATCAACGATCTGGCCCCCGGTGCGCAGCTGGAGTTGCGCCTGCCACTGACCGTCAAACTGCACGGCAAACAGCACGAATACCCGGCCGAGTTGCTGGCTACGCGCCTGGATGACCGGCGCTTTCAAGTGGTGACGCTGGAGCCGCTGGTGATCAATGCCGAGGATTTCGACCTCGCGCCAGGTCTGGAGAGTCTGCGTAAACTGGCCGGGCTGTCGGCCATCAGTCTGTCGGTGCCGGTGGGTGCGGTGCTGATCTTCACGGCGCGCTGACGTGCGCGGTGCAGTGTTCCCCTGGCGCGACGGCAACCGTTTCGAGCTGTTGATCGACGGCCCGCAGTTTTTTCCGCGAATGCTCGAGCACATCGCGGGCGCCAAAGAGCAGATCGAACTGGAGCTGTACCTGGTCGAGGCCGGCGCCTGTGCCGACACCATCGTCCAGGCGCTGGTGCTGGCGGCTGAGCGCGGCGTGCGCGTGCGTTGCCTGTTCGATGATTACGGCAGCCTCGCATTCACCCTCACATTGCGCCAGCGCTTGACGCAGGCAGGGGTGGAGCTGCGTTTCTACAATCGCTTGAGCTGGCGGCGCTGGGTCGGCAATTTCTATCGTGATCACCGCAAATTGCTCCTGGTCGATCAGTGCCTGGCGGTGGTCGGTGGCACTGGCGTTACTGATGAGTTCTGGACGCCGGGCTTTGATGTCAGCGAGTGGCACGAGGTGATGGTGCAGATCAGCGGGCCGCTGGTGATCGACTGGCAGTTGCTGTTTGATCGGCAATGGATCGCCAACCGCTATCGCCGCGCCTGGCGCCCGGCGGCGCATTTCGGTTTGCCGCGCTTGCCGCGAGTCCCGGACAAAGGCGAGGGCATGGGCCGCGTGGCTTACGCCGATGCCCGTCAGCACCGCGACATTTTGCAATCGCTGTTCCGCGCATTGAATAGCGGCCAGCACCGCATCTGGATGGCCACGCCGTATTTCCTGCCAACCTGGAAAATCCGCCGGTCCCTGCGCAAGGCCGCTGCCCGCGGCGTCGACGTGCGTTTGCTGCTGACCGGGCCGCGCACCGATCATCCGTCGGTGCGTTACGCCGGCCATCGTTATTACCCGCGCCTGCTCAAGGCCGGGGTGCAGATCTTTGAATACCAGCCGTGCTTTCTGCACTTGAAAATGGTGCTGGTGGACGATTGGGTGAGCATCGGTTCCTGCAACTTCGATCACTGGAACCTGCGCTTCAATCTGGAGGCAAATCTGGAGGCGCTGGATCCGCCCCTGACGGCGGCGGTCGAGGCGAGCTTCGTCAAGGATTTCGCCCTCAGTCAGCAGGTGAGTCTGGAAGAGTGGCGGCGCCGGCCGTTGTGGCGGCGGGTCAAGCAGCGGGTGTGGGGATGGGTGGATCGGCTGGTGGTCAACATCCTCGATAAACGCGGATAACGCCCCCCGATGATCGTTCCCAATGTGGGAGGGGGCTTGCTCCCGAAGGCGGAGTGTCATTCAGCATGGATTTAGCTGATGCACCGCCTTCGGGAGCAAGCCCCCTCCCACATGGTTTTGCGCTGTTCCCGGGATTACAGCAGTTCGAAGCTCTGCTGCGTCACCGCCTGCGAATCCAGGCCGATCTGCACGTTGAACTTGCCAGGCTCGGCCGCGTACTTGAGCTGGGCGTTGTAGAACTTCAGGTCATCCTCGGTGATGGTGAAGTGCACGACCTTTTGTTCGCCGGCCTTGAGCATGATTTTCTGGAAGTTCTTCAGTTCTTTGACCGGGCGGATCATCGAACCGGTGACGTCCTGAATGTACAACTGCACCACGGTTTCGCCATCACGCTTGCCGGTGTTCTTGACCATGACGCTGGCGTCGAGCTTGCCGGTGGCGTTCAGGGTAGTCGAGGACAGCGCCATGTCGCTCAGGGCGAAGGTGGTGTAGCTCAAGCCATAACCGAACGGAAACAGCGGGCCGGTCGTGTCATCGAAATACTGTGAGGTGTAGTTGCCCGGCTTGCCCGGGGTGAACGGCCGGCCAATGCTCAGGTGATTGTAGTAAGTCGGAATCTGGCCCACGGAGCGCGGGAAGGTCACCGGCAGTTTGCCCGACGGGTTGTAGTCACCGAACAGCACGTCGGCAATGGCGTTGCCGCCCTCGGTGCCGCTGAACCAGGTTTCCAGAATGGCGTCGGCGGACTGGTTCTCTTCAAGAATGGTCAGCGGGCGGCCATTCATCAACACCAGCACCAGCGGCTTGCCGGTGGCTTTCAGCGCGCGGATCAGCTCGCGCTGAGTTTCCGGGATGTTCAGGTCGGTACGGCTGGAGGATTCGTGAGACATGCCACGGGACTCGCCAACGGCAGCCACGATCACATCAGCGTCTTTCGCGGCTTTCACTGCTTCGTCGATCAGCACGCTGGCCGGGCGTGGGTCATCGACGACTTCCGGCGCATCGAAGTTGAGGAAGTTCAGGTAGTCGAGGACCTTCTTGTCGCCCGTGATGTTGGCGCCACGGGCGTAGATCAGGTTGGCCTTGTCGCCGATCAGCGAACGCATGCCATCAAACAGCGTGACCGATTGTGCCGGACGCCCGGCGGCCGCCCAACTGCCCATCATGTCGATCGGCGCCTTGGCCAACGGGCCGACCAGCGCGACTTTCGCGGTCTTCTTCAGCGGCAGGGTTTCATTCTGGTTCTTCAGCAGCACCAGGCTGCGACGCGCTACCTCGCGCGCCTCGGCGCGGTGCAGGCGGCTTTCGGCGTAGGTGTCGGCCGGATCATCCGCAGCCTTGCCGATGCGCAGATACGGGTCCTTGAACAGGCCCATGTCGTACTTGGCTGCGAGCACCTCGCGCACGGCGTTGTCGATGTCCTTCTGCTCGATGTCACCGGACTTGAGCAGCCCCGGCAATTCTTTGCCATAGAGGGTGTCGTTCATGCTCATGTCGATGCCGGCCTTGATCGCCAGCTTCGCCGCTTCCCGACCGTCGCGCGCGACGCCGTGCTTGATCAGTTCAAAAATGGCGCCGTGGTCGCTGACCGCCAGGCCCTTGAAGCCCCAATCCCTGCGCAGCAGGTCGTTCATCAGCCAGGTGTTGGCGGTGGCCGGAATGCCGTTGATTGAATTCAACGCCACCATCACGCCACCGGCGCCGGCATCGATCGCGGCGCGGTAGGGCGGCAGATAATCCTGGTACATCTTCACCGGGCTCATGTCGACGGTGTTGTAGTCGCGACCGCCTTCAACCGCGCCGTACAGGGCGAAGTGCTTGACGCTGGCCATGATGCTATCGGCCGCGCTCGGGGTCTGGCCCTGATAGGCCTTGACCATGACGCTGGCAATGCGTGAGGTCAGGTAAGTATCTTCACCAAAACCTTCGGAACTGCGGCCCCAGCGCGGATCGCGAGAAATATCGACCATCGGCGCAAAGGTGATGTCGAGGCTGTCGGCGGCGGCTTCTTTGGCGGCAACACGACCGGACTGGCCGATGGCGTCCATGTCCCAGCTCGACGCGAGCGCCAGTGGAATCGGGAAAATCGTACGGTGACCGTGGATCACGTCGTACGCAAAAAACATCGGGATCTTCAGGCGACTGCGCATGGCGGCGTCCTGCATCGGACGGTTTTCGGCACGGGTGATCGAGTTGAAGGTGCCGCCGATGTTGCCGGCGGCAATTTCCTTGCGGATCAGCTCACGGGGCATTTCCGGGCCGATGCTGATCAGGCGCAACTGGCCGATTTTTTCATCGAGGGTCATCTGCTTCATCAGGTTGCTGATGAAGGCGTCCTTGTTTTCCAGAGGAACCGGGGTCGTGGCGGCCAGTACCTGATGACTGGCCAGGCTGACGAGCAGGCCCAGCAAACACAGCTTCTTCATGAATTTTTTTCTCAAGGGCCCAAACGGTGATGTAACACCGGCCAGCCAAAATGTAGGGAGCGACTATTGTTGTTCGGGTGCCGGCGCAAAATAGCCGAGCCAAAAACCACCGCCGACAGCGGCGGGGTGAACGTGAAGGGCACTTTTTAGCCCATTCACCCGTCGCATGCCAGTGGCGGCGCCGATTATGCCCCAACCGCCGGCCGGGAATGTCCAGCGCTCGGTTTTTAAATCAAATGTGCCATGGAGCATTACTGCAATGACTATCAGTCCAACCAATCGTTCACGGTTACAGATCGCGACTTTGCTGGTGTTCGCCACGCTGTTGACTGCGTGCGGCATCAACAATATCCCGACCCTCGACGAACAGGCGAAAGCCGCGTGGGGCCAGGTGCAGAACCAGTATCAGCGCCGTGCCGACCTGATCCCCAATCTGGTGGAAACGGTGAAAGGCTATGCGGCACACGAGCAGGAGACCCTGACCGCGGTGATCGAAGCCCGGGCCAAGGCCACATCGATTCAGGTCGATGCCAGCACCCTCGACAATCCCGAGAAGCTCAAGCAGTTCCAGCAGGCCCAGGATCAACTGACCGGTGCGTTGAGCCGCTTGATGGTGGTCTCCGAGCGTTATCCGGACCTCAAGGCCAACCAGAACTTCCTCGCCCTGCAATCGCAACTCGAAGGCACGGAAAACCGCATTGCCGTGGCGCGTCGCGATTTCATTCTGGCAGTGCAGAAATACAACACCGAGATCCGCACCTTCCCCGGTCGCCTGTGGCACAGCGTGATGTACAGCGATCTGCCAATGCGCGAAACCTTCGAAGCCACCACGCCCGGCGCGGAAAAGGCCCCGGAAGTGAAGTTCTGACTCGAGGTTGCCCATGCGTGTGTTGAAACTGGGCCTGGTGCTGATGCTGTGGCTGTTCGCCGTCAGCGCCCGGGCCGAATTGACGTTCCCGGCGCTGAGCGGGCGCGTGGTCGATCAGGCGCAGATGCTCGAGCCGTCGGTGCGCGCGCAACTGAGCCAGCAATTGCAGGCCCACGAACAGGCCACTGGCGAGCAATTGGTGGTGGTCACGGTGCCGGACCTGCAAGGCACCCCCATCGAGGATTTTGGCGTTCAACTGGGGCGGCATTGGGGCATCGGCCAAAAGGACAAAAACAACGGCGCCCTGCTGATTGTCGCCCGTGACGAGCGCAAACTGCGCATCGAAGTCGGCTATGGCCTGGAGGATCGCCTTACTGAT
This sequence comes from Pseudomonas sp. SWRI81, assembly GCF_014268545.1. Lineage (NCBI taxonomy): Bacteria > Pseudomonadati > Pseudomonadota > Gammaproteobacteria > Pseudomonadales > Pseudomonadaceae > Pseudomonas > Pseudomonas sp. SWRI81. Next base: position 3,210 of record NZ_JABWQS010000018.1, on the reverse strand, counting down.
GCGCAATCGTCGGTGATCATTCATCAGGTCATCACCCCGGCGTTCAAGGCCGGCAATTTCAGCAAAGGCATCAGCGACGGCGTCGCGGCGATGCTGGTGGTGCTGGGCGGCAATCCGCTGGACGAGCCGTCGACCGTGTATGAATCCAGCGGCGACCCGGCCGATGATTTCATCTCGCGGCACCCGGCGCTGTTCATGTTTTTGGTGATGTTGTTCATCCTGACGGTGTTTGTCTGCCAGATGCTCGGTATCCTGCCTGCCGGTCGTGGCGGCTCCGGGGGAGGGGGCGGCTTCGGCGGTGGCGGTGGCGGGGGCTTCAGCGGCGGCGGGGGCAGTTTCGGCGGCGGCGGTTCGTCCGGCGGCTGGTGACATCAAAAGAATAATGAGCAGGCACTTTTCGACATGGCATTACTGACTGAACACGAACAACGCAAAGTCGCCGAGGCGATTGCCCGGGTCGAGCGCGACACCGACGCCGAACTGGTCACGGTACTCGCTGCCCGCGCCGACGACTATGCGTACATTCCGCTGCTGTGGGCCAGCCTGTTGGCGCTGGTGTTGCCCGGCATCGTCCATTACCTCACTGGCTGGCTGACCCTGCGCAGCCTGCTGCTGGTGCAGTGGGGCATGTTCATCGTGCTGTGCCTGTTGTTTCGCCTGCCCAGGATCACCACTCACCTGGTCCCGCGCCGCGTACGCCATTGGCGTGCGTCGAACCTGGCGCGGCGGCAGTTCCTTGAACAGAACCTGCACCACACCGCTGGCGGCACCGGCATGCTGATTTTTGTCTGCGAGGCTGAGCGGTATGTCGAGATTCTGGTGGATGAGGGGATTTCCAAGCGGCTGGATAACAGCAACTGGGACGCGATTGTCGCAGCGTTTACCGAACAGGTCCGGCAGGGCCGCACGCTGGAAGGGTTTGTGACGTGTGTGGAGGCGTGTGGTGAGTTGTTGAAGGTGCACGTGCCGGTGACGCAGATGCGCAATGAGTTGCCGAATCGGTTGGTCGTCCTCGGCTGATTTTCCCGGACTCAGCAATTCCTTGTGGCGAGGGGATTTATCCCCGTTGGGCTGCGAAGCGGCCCCATGCGGTGTATCAGTGAAACCCAGTATTCAGGTGTGGCGACTGCTCCGCAGCCGAACGGGGATAAATCCCCTCGCCACAGGGTTCGGTGTCATGGATTTTGCCGTTGGGTAAATAAGCACGTGTCCCGCGCTCTCATCCCCCCTAAAATACCCGCCATTCCCGATCCCGCCCGTCCGAGGCCGCTTGTCCATGCCCGTTTCCGCTTCTTCCGCGCCGTCCGCCAAACCGGCCGCCGATCACCACGCCCAGTTCATCGAGCTGCTGCAGACCAGCCTCGACGACAACGGCTTCATCAAACTGGTGCTGGCCAAATATGTTGGTGCAGAGGCGGATCTGCAACGGATCATCATCAAGCCAGTGACGGTCAAGGCGCAGCCGTGCCTGTCCTTCGTCTACCGCTACAAGACCCGCGACATCACCAAGAACCTGGCGTTGAGCGAAGGCGTGGCGACGATTGCCGGGCTGGTGCCGACCTCGTTCAAAAATGCGCATTTGCTGGCGTTGACCGACGAAGCGCAGCTGGAATACAGCAAAAAGGGCAAGAGCTCGCTGTTCAAGAGCAAGCCTCAGCAATTGCGCGAAGCGCCGTCCGCCGAGCACAACCGCGAGAAAAACCGCTTTCTGGAACTGAGCCGGCCGTTTCTCAAGGACCTGGGCGTGACCAACGCTCAGCATGAGCTGATCCCGGCGATGTCGCGCAAGTGGAAGCAGATCAACAAATTCATCGAAGTGTTCAGCCACGCGCTGACCTCGTCGCCACTGGCGCTGGACAAACCGGTGCGGGTTGCGGATTTCGGCTCGGGCAAGGGCTATCTGACGTTCGCCATTCATGACTATCTGCGCAACACCCTCAAGGCCGAGGGCGAAGTCACCGGTGTCGAGCTGCGCGAAGAAATGGTCAACCTGTGCAACGCGGCGGCGGCAAAGCTGGAGCACCCGGGCCTGGTGTTCAAGTGCGGCGATGTGCGCACGGTGGCGCCGAGTCAACTGGACGTGATGATCGCACTGCACGCCTGCGATATCGCCACGGACTACGCGATCCACACGGGCATCCGTTCGGGCGCGTCGATCATCATGTGCTCGCCGTGCTGCCACAAGCAGATCCGCTTGCAGATCCAGAGCCCGGCGCTGCTCAAGCCGATGCTGCAATACGGCCTGCACCTGGGCCAGCAGGCGGAAATGGTCACCGACAGCCTGCGCGCACTGTTCCTTGAAGCCTGTGGGTACGAGACCAAGGTGTTCGAGTTCATCTCGCTGGAACACACCAACAAGAACAAGATGATTCTCGCCGTGAAACGCGCCGATCCGGTCGATCCGACGCAGCTGCTGACGAAAATCGAAGAACTCAAGGCGTTCTACCAGATCAGTGAGCATTGCCTGGAAACCCTACTGCGCGCTGACGGCTATCTGGCCTGATTCACCGCCGAACCGTGTGGGAGGGGGCTTGTCCCGAATGCAGCATGTCAGCCAACGAAGATGCTGGATGTGGTGCCGCCTTCGGGAGCAAGCCCCCTCCCACATTCTGAAATGCAACTCTCTGTGGCAGCGAGCCTGCTCGCGAAGAGGCCGGTACAGGCGACAGATAGCCCGGACTGGTCTTTACTCTGAAGCGCGAAACCTCTCATTCGCCAGGAGAAACCAGCATGTCCGGATGGTACGAAGTGAGTAAAAGCGGCAACGGCCAATTCAGGTTCGTGTTGAAAGCGGCCAATGCCGAAACGATTCTGACCAGCGAGCTGTACACCACGCGCGCCGGGGCCGATGGCGGTATTGCCTCGGTGCAGACCAACAGCGCGGTCGATGAACGTTACGAGAAAAAGTCGACCAAGGATGGCCATCCTTACTTCAATCTTAAGGCGGCCAACCACGAGGTCATCGGCAGCAGCGAGGCGTATTCATCGCAGGCGGCGTGCGATAAAGGCATCGCCAGTGTGAAGGCGAACGGTGCAACGAAGACGATCAAGGACAAGACGCTGCCGGTCCTCTGAGTCCACCACTTCCCTTGTAGGAGTGAGCCTGCTCGCGATAAAGCCATCAGATCCAGCACAGATGTCGCCTGCCGGACCGCTATCGCGAGCAGGCTCGCTCCCACAATGGAATGCATTGCATCTGTAGGAGTGAGC
>NZ_JABWQS010000017.1:0-109051 GCF_014268545.1 Pseudomonas sp. SWRI81 | reverse complement strand
ATCGCGAGCAGGCTCACTCCTACAGGGGAACGCGGCCAACTGTGGGAGCGAGCCTGCTCGCGATAGGGGCCGAGCAAGCGCCGCAGAATCAGGACTTGGGCATTGTCGCAACCATGGACGGTCGCTGACTCACCTCAAAATACCAGTTGGCCAGTTGCGGATTGGCCGCGCGCCAGTCCAGGTCGGGGAAGCGCAGATCCAGATAGCCCAATGCGCAGGCAACACTAATCGCCGCGACATCGAAATGGCTGGTCAGCTCGGCGATCGCATCCTTTTCCAGCACGGCCAGGGCGCGACGAATCTTGTCGCGCTGGGCGTCGAGCCATTCGTCCCAGTGCTTCTCTACCGGACGCAAAACGGTTTCGTATCGCACCATCACCGAGGCATCCATGATCCCGTCGGCCATCGACGCCAGGGTCAACCGCCGCCAGCGCGCCGCGCCTTCGCGGGGGATCAGCGGGTTGCCGACGTGCTGCTGGTCGAGGTATTCGAGGATCACCCGGCTGTCATGGATGACGTTGCCATCGGCCAGGCGCAGGGCGGGGATCTTGCTCAGCGGGTTGTCGGCGATCAGCGCCGGGTCCGGGCTGACCGGGCTGAGCACACAGTCTTGCAGGGCGACGCGATCCTGCTGACCGGTTTCGTGCAGCAGCACCATGACCTTGCGGACGAAGGGCGACAGGGTGTTGTGGTACAGGGTCATGCTGGGGGCGGACATGTTCAAGCCTCGGTGGTCGTCGAAGAGCAGGAGGTTAGCCTAGTCAGATAGTGATCGGCTGGCGAGGCATTGATGGTGTAATCACTGGCGCCTTCGCGAGCAAGCCCGCTCCCACATGGGAACGCATTCCAAATGTGGGAGCGGGCTTGCTCGCGAAGGGGCCACGTCAGGCAATACAAAAATCACCCGCGTTGCAGGAAGCCTCTTATCGCCAGGAATGCCGGCACGCCAAGCCCGACCCAGCTCAACGCATCCCAGAGTCCGTCCCCGAGCAACGCCGCAAACAACCCCCCGGCACTGAGCAGCGCAATCACAATCGGCGTGCTGAAGACTTTCCAGAAACTCGACTGACGCGGTTTCATGCCGAAGCCTCCGTGGTTTCCAGCACCGGTCTGGCCGCTTTACGCCGCACCACCCACAGATACACGCCGCTCGCCAGCACAACGATAGTCAGCACATCCAGCGTCGCCCAAAGGATCTTCATCGGCATGCCGCCGTAATCACCGAAGTGCAGCGGCTGCGACATGCCCATGGCGTCCATGTACCACGGGCGTTCGGCCACGGCGGTGACTTGCAGGGTCGTGGCATCGATCAGCACCGGCGTCAGCAGGTGCGAGGTCAGGTGCGTGCCGCCCTTCATGAACACCGAGTAATGGTGTTCGCTGGAAAATCGTGTGCCGGGGAAAGCGATGAAGTCGGGTTTCATGCCCGGTGCCACTTCAGCGGCGATATCGAGCAGGCGCGTGGCCGGTGCCAGTCTGGTTAGCGGCGGTGCATCGCGATACGGTGCGATCAGCGTGGTCAGCGCGTCGTTGCGCCACGCGGCGATCAGCAGGTCGGCGCAGGCGCTGATCACCCCGGTCACGCCCACCACCAGGCACCACGTCAGCGTCACGACGCCAATCAGGTTATGCAGGTCGAGCCAGCGCAGGCGTGTGGATTTGTCTTGGCGCACGGTGGCGAATTTCAAGCGGCGCATGAACGGCAGGTACAGCACCGTTCCGGAGACAATCGCCACGACAAACAGCAGACCCATGAACGCCAGCAGCAGCTTGCCAGGCAATCCGGCAAACATGTCGACATGCAGGCGCAGGATGAACAGCATCAAGCCGCCGTTGGCCGAAGGCGTTTCCAGCGCTTCACCGGTGCGTGCATCGAGCATGAACGTGTGGGAAGCGTTCGGCTCGGTGCCGGCGGTTTTTGCCATGATGGTCAGCACGGCGTTCGGCTCATCGTCGTCGAAACCGAAGTACTGCACGACATCATCGGGGCGATGTTTTTCGGCCGCTGCGACCAACTGCGCCAGATTCAGCCGCGGTGTGTCGGCCGGCATCTCGCGCACTTCAGGCGCATCGCCGAGCAGGTGCTCGATCTCGTGATGGAAAATCAGCGGCAGACCGGTCAATGCCAGCATCAGCAGAAACACGGTGCAAATCAGGCTGGTCCAGGTGTGGATGAACGACCAGCGACGAATTGTTTTACTTTTCATTTCATGACCTTCAAAAGCACCAAAGCCGTCCACGGAGGACGGCCTGGTAACAGGGCCTGTTTCAGCTCACTGGCTTACCATTTGTAAGTCGCGCTGGCGACCACGCTGCGCTGGTCGCCGTAATAGCAATAGAAGCCGTCGCAGGTGGAAATGTAGTCTTTATCGAACAGGTTGGTCGCGTTGACTGCCAGCGACGCGCCTTTGAGGCTGTTGTCCAGGCGGCCGAGGTCGTAATGCACCGAAGCGTCGAACACGGTGTAGGCGTCAGCCTTGCCCAGCCAGGTGTTGGCCTTGTCGCCGTAGGTATTGCCGGTGTAACGCACGCCGGCGCCCACGCCGAAACCGTCAAGCACGCCGGTGTGCCAGGTGTAGTCGGTCCACAGCGAGGCTTGCTGGTTCGGCATCAATTGCAGGCGGTTGCCCTTGTCGACGCCGTTCTGCACTTCGGACTTGGCCAGGGTGTAGGCGGCGATGACTTTCAGGTTGTCGGTCACGTCGGAGACCGCTTCCAGTTCCAGGCCCTTGACCTTCACTTCGCCGGCCTGGCTGGTGATCGAGACATTGTTGACGAAGGTGTTGACCGACACGTTCTTCTGGGTGAGGTCATACACGGCGGCGGTCAGCAGGGTCTTGCTGCCCGGTGGCTGGTATTTGATACCCAGTTCCCACTGCTTGCCTTCGGTTGGCTTGAGCGAACCGGTCGAGGTGGCGTCAGCGCCCGTGGTCGGCTGGAAGGATTCGGCATACGACAGGTACGGTACAAAGCCGTTGTCGAACACGTAACTGAGCGCGGCGTTGCCGCTGAACTGTTTGTCGCGCTGAGTATTTGTCGCATCGCCCTTGTTGAAGAACTCAGTGCTGGTGTGCACCCAGTCTTCACGGCCGCCGAGGGTCAGGCGCCATTGGTCGAGGGCCATCTGGTCCTGGACGTAGAGACCGGTCTGGAAGGTTTTCTGGTTGTAGTCGTAAAACGCTGTGGAGCGCGCCGGGCGCACGATTGGCTGGCCGTAGATCGGCGTGATCACGTTGGTGGTCAGGCCATCGCCGAAGATTGAGGTGTAGTTGGTGTTGCTGCGCTGGTGGTCCAGGCCCAGCAGCAGGGTGTGGCGGATATCACCGGTAGAGAAGTCGGCCTGGAAGTTGTTGTCGACGGCGAACTGGCTGATGTCCTCGTCGACGCTCGTGCTGGTGCGGCCGACGTTGCCCTGCTCATCCACGGTCGTGAACGGGTAGGAACCGGGCGTCAGCGACTGGAACGACAAATCCGACTTGGTATAACGCAGGTTCTGCTTGAACTGCCAGACATCGTTCAACCGATGCTCAAAGGCGTAACCCAGCGCGTAGTAAGTGCGGTCGTAATATTCCCAGTCCGGATCGCCGAGATTTTTATGGTGAGAAATATCACCGAACGGCGATTTGATTTTGGTGCCCTGGATCGGCAAAAACTGGCTGGTGATGCCGGTATCGTCGCGGGTGAACTGGCTCAGCAGGGTGAATTTGGTGTCGTCATCGATATTCCAGGTCAGGCTCGGCGCGATGTTGTAGCGCTTGTTGTCGACATGATCGACCTGCGTGCCGCTGTCGCGCACCACGCCGCTGATGCCGTAGAGAAACTGCCCGGCGTCATCGATCTTGCCGGTGCTGGCAAAGTTGATCTGGCGATGATTGTCGCTGCCGTATTGCAGCTGGATTTCGCTGCTGGTTTCGGCGCTGGGACGCCGGCTGACCATGTCGAGCAGGCCGCCCGGCGGGGTCTGGCCGTACACCGACGAGGCCGGGCCGCGCAGCAGGGCGAGGCGGTCAAGGTTCCAGGTTTCCTGTTTCGGGTTGGCGTACACGCCTTTGGGCAGCGGCAGGCCATCGAGGAACTGGGTCGGTTCGAAACCGCGTACACGCAGCCAGTCGGTGCGCGTGTCGCTGCCATAGCTGCTGGCGGTGATACCCGGCATGTAGCGCACGGCGTCATCGAGGCTGTGCACGCTGCGGTCGTCCATTTGCTGACGGGTGGCAACGGAAATCGAACGCGGTGCTTCGACCAGTGCAGTGTCGGTCTTGGTACCGGCGGCGGTGCGGGTCGCGGTATAGCCCTCGACCGGGCCCCAGGCACTTTCCAGGTTTTCCACGCCGATGATCGCGGTTTCCGGCAGGGCCATCGTGCCGTCGGGCACGGCCACCAGGGTGAAGGTGCCGGCGCTGCTTTGTTCCAGTTGCAGACCGGTGCCGCGCAGCGCTGCACGCAGGGCGCCGGCAGGGTCATATTGACCGTTGACCGGCGCCGAGGTCTTGCCGGCCGCCAGCGACGGGTTCAGCGACAGCGCGAGGCCGCCCTGGCTGGCGATCTGGTTCAGCGTGGTCGACAGCGGCGCCGCCGGCAGGCTGTAGGCGCGCACGCTGGACGCTTGTTCAGCAGCGAGCAGCGGGCTGCTGATCAGCGGTGTCCCGCAAGCAATGGCAATGGCAAGCAGACTGGGACGCAACAAGGTGTCTAGCGAACGGGACATACGGCGGCTCCTGAATGGAAATATTTCTCAATTGCCTGTGTGCCGGACGAGATTCGAAAAGTGATAGGGCTGGGTGGAAATTATTTCGGTTTACCGGGGCTGCCGATATCTGGGTTGAGCCTGTTTCTGGTGCTGTGGCTAACGGCCCATTCGCGAGCAAGCCCGCTCCCACAAGGAGAATGCATTTCAAATGTGGGAGGGGGCTTGCTCCCGAAGGCGGCCGCTCAGACGCCGCATTACTCGGGTTTGGTCTCAGCCTTCGCCACAGTCACCCAATACTGTGTATGCCGCTCGATCTGCACTGGCAGGGTCGGCAGCAATGCACTCAGCGCTTTATCGGTGTCATGCAACGGGAAGCTGCCGGTGATGCGCAGGTCCGCCACGTCCGGCGCCACGCCCAGATGGCCGCGCCGATAGCGTCCCAGCTCCTGCACCAGATCCCCTAGCCGCGCGTTATCCACCACCAGCATGCCGCGCGTCCACGCATCGGCGCCGGGGTTGAGCGCGACAATTGAGCCCAGCCCGTCGCTGCGCAGCAGCACTTGCTGGCCTTCGCGCAGAATCTGTTCTGCCGGGTTGCCTTGCGCCTGTGCGGCGACCGCCGACTGCAACACGCTCAGGCGCGTGCCTTGCTCTTCGCGCTTGACCAGAAACCGTGTACCCAGAGCGCGCATGCTGCCTTCGCGGGTTTCGACGATGAACGGCCGCGCATCGCCATGGCCAGTCTCGACGAGGATTTCGCCTTCCTGCAGCACGACCAAACGGCGCTGCTCATCGAAGCGCACATCCACCGCGCTGTGGGTGTTGAGATTGAGCAGGGTGCCATCGGGCAAGCGTAGGGTGCGCTGTTCGCCGGTAGCGGTGCGCTGATCGGCGAGCCAGTAGTCCAGCGGCAGATAACGCTCACTGACAAATAACCCCAGACCGATGATCACGACGACGCTGGCCAGCCCGCTGCCGAGTTTGCGCACGCGCCGACGGATGCCTTCGCGCGATTGCAGCAACGCACTTCGGGCCGGGCCCTTGGCGACGCTGAAACGCTGATCGAGCATGCCCAACTGGCGCCAGGCGCGGGCATGCTCTTCATGGGCCGCGTGCCATTTGGCGAATTCCTCACGCTCCAGCGCGGTGCTCGAATCGAGGGTCAACTGCCAGGCAATCGCCGCGTCCAGCACATGGGCCGGTACCGGTCTGGAACTGGCCGGGCTCATGTCGGCTCACCGTACAACGCCACGTAACACTGGCGCAGGCCTTGCGCCAGATACTGCCGCACGCGCGGCACCGAGACACCCAGCTTGTCGGCGATTTCGGCGTGGCTGAGGCCATCGAGGCGGTTATAAAGGAAGGCGGCGCGGGCCTTGGTCGACAGCTTGCCGAGCAGGCGGTCGATGGCCTTGAGGTCGTCGAGGATCATCTGCTGTTCTTCCACCGACGGTTGTTCGCCCGCGGGGATCAGCATCAACTCGGTGAGGTAGGCCTGTTCCAGCGCGGCGCGACGGAAATAATCGAACAGCAGGCCTTTGGCGATCGCCACCAGAAATGCCCGTGGCTCACGTGGTGTCAGCAGCTCGTCGCGGTTGAGCAGGCGCACAAAGGTGTCCTGGCTCAAATCTTCGGCACGCTGCGGACATGCCACATTGCGCCGCAACCACGCCAGCAGCCAAGCGCGATGATCGCGATACATCGCACCGACGAGCTCACTGCGGGGACTTGGGACTGACGACACCGGACATCACCGATTGGGAAATATTAACTAACGCGAATTGTTCGCGATTCTGGCAGAGGTGGGAATGGTTAGCAATTGGCCACTGGTCAGGTGATATGAGGCAACGCGCTGCCTTGTGAGAGCGAGCCTGCTCGCGAAGGCGGCCGGACAGGCGTCGAAAAGCTAAAAGGACGGTGCCTGCTGCCGTCGCTTCCACTGACCCAGCCGCTGCTGCAGATTCAACGGACTGTGAATCTGCTGCGCCCGCGCCCGGCTGAACAGAATCAACGCCAGTTCCGCCGTGGCCAGCGCATCGGCACTCGCGTTATGCCGCTCGAACACTTCAAGCCGGAACCACTCGATCCATTCATCCAGGCCGGCTTCGCGAATGTTCGCTTGTGGACACAACAGTGGCGCGATATCCGCCACATCCAGAAACACATGCTGCAACTTATGCCCCAGATGTTCCTTCAACGCGCGCCCGAGCATGTGCTGATCGAATGGCGCATGGAACGCCAGCAACGGGCTGTCGCCGACAAACTCCATGAACTCCACGAGGGCCTCGGCCGGGTCACTGCCGGCGGCAATCGCATTTGGCCCCAACCCATGAATCAGCACGCTTGGGCTGACCTTCAACTCACTATATTGCAAGGTGCGCTCGAACTGCTGGCTGAAATCAACCGCGCCGTCCTCGATGGCCACCGCGCCAATCGACAGCACGCGGTCCTTGTTGATATTGAGGCCGGTGGTTTCCAGATCCAGCACCACCCAACGCTGCTCGCGCAGGCTGCATTCGCTCAGCCCGGTGATGACTGGCAACTTTGCCAGCCGCTGCTGTAAATCCACCGACACCACCGGGCTGGCCGGGCGCAGCCAGGAAAACAGGCTCATAGCTGATACCGCAAGGTCAGGCTGCTTTGCAGACGCTGCGCCTGGCGCAGGGATTCACGCAGGATGCGCCGGTCCAGATGATTGAGGCTGTCGGGATCGACGCGGTTGGAGTACGGCAGATTCTCGCGGGTCTGTAATTGATGCTGTTGCATCCGCGTTTGCTGAATGAAGTGATAGGCCTCTTCGTATGCGGCGCCGTCCAGCGGCTCGATCACCTCTTTGTCCACCAGTTGGCGGAAGCGTTCGAGGGTGTTGTTGGCGTCGATGCCGTTGGCCAGCGCCAGCAAGCGGGCGCCATCCACGAACGGCGTCAGGCCCTGGATTTTCAGATCCAGCGTGGCTTTCTCGCCATTCTTGCGTGCCAGCACGAACTCACGGAATCGGCCCACCGGCGGGCGATTGCGCAGCGCGTTTTCAGCCAGCATGCGCTGGAACAAACGGTTGTCGCCGACCTGCTCGAGAATGCCTCGGCGCAATTGCTCGCAGCCTTGCTCATCGCCCCAGACCACGCGCAGGTCGAAATAAATGCTTGAGCCCAACAGGTTCTCTGGCGTCGCCTCTCGAATAAATGCCGCGAAGCGCCGCGCCCATTCGGCCCGCGACAGACACAGCTCGGGGTTGCCGGCCATGATGTTGCCCTTGCACAGGGTGAAGCCACACTGCGCCAGACTCTGGTTGATCTGCTGGGCAATCGGCAGCAACCTGCCGCGGATCTCCGCTGCGTGCACCGCATCGCGGGCGTCGAACAGGATGCCGTTGTCCTGATCGGTGTGCAGCGTTTGCTCGCGGCGACCTTCACTGCCGAAACACAACCAGCTGAACGGTACGCCGGGATCGCCTTTTTCGGCGAGGGTCAGCTCGATCACCCGGCATACGGTGTGATCGTTGAGCAAGGTGATAATGTGAGTGATCTGCGTTGAGGATGCGCCGTGGGCGAGCATGCGTTCGACCAGTTGGCCGATCTCACCGCGCAGGATCACCAGTTGCTCAACCCGCTGGGCACTGCGAATCGTTCGGGCCAGGTGGACCAGATCGACCCGTTGCAGACTGAACAGATCGCGCTCGGAGACCACGCCACACAGGCGCTGATCCTTGACCAGGCAAACGTGCGCAATGTGCCGCTCGGTCATGGCGATCGCTGCGTCGAATGCGCTGTGATCCGGTGACAGATAGAATGGCGCGCGGGTCATATGCTGTTCGATGGCATCGCTGAAATCGCCGGCACCTTCGGCCACCACATGGCGTAGATCGCGCAGAGTAAAAATCCCCAGCGGCGCCTTGTGCTCATCCACCGCGACGATGCTGCCGACCTGTTGCTCGTGCATCAGCTTTACCGCCTCGCGCAATGGCGTGTCCGCGCTGCACGTTACCGGATGCCGCATCGCCAGCTCACCCAGTCGGGTGTTCAGCGAATATTGCGTGCCGAGGGTTTCCACGGCTTTTTGCTGCACCTGCTGGTTGACCTGATCGAGCAGGCTGCTGACCCCGCGCAAAGCGAAATCACGGAAGGTGCTGGAGAGCGCGAACAGTTTGATGAACGCCAGTTTGTTCAGTTGCAGGCAAAAAGTATCTTCACCCGCCAGATGTTCGGTGCGTGTGGCGCGCTCACCGAGCAGGGCCGCCAGCGGAAAGCATTCGCCGGTGGTGATTTCAAAGGTGGTTTCGGTGCCGGGTTTGGTGATGTGCTGGCGTTCGCCGACCACGCGACCCTGCTTGACGATATGGAAATGTTCGACCGGGCCGTCGGCGGGTTTGATGATGCTCTCGCCCTGGGCGAAAAAACGCAGCTGACATTGCTCCACCAGATAAGCGAGGTGGGCGTGTTCCATCTGATTGAAGGGCGGGAAGCGCTGGAGGAATTGCAGGGTGCCCTGAATATTCTGCAAAACCGCGGTTTTCCCTGCCTGGGTGAAGGCGTCCGCTTTACTCATAACCATTACCGCAGTCTTTTTCGAATTGTTGTTGTCGGATCGTGGCAACCATGGTCTTCCCCCACAGGCGGGGTGCCCATTGGACGTAAGTCTAGGTTTTGCCACCATTGGCAACATTTCGGAAATACCCTACGCAAAAGCCCGGAAAAGCGTGCCGTTGCCCCTTGGAAAAAAATCCGACGAAGTGCACATTGAAGCGCTGTCTGGCGATGTCTGACGACTTGCCAGATGATTGTTTGGAACACTTAGAGAACGCCATGTCCGACCACGATATTTTGAGCGATGCCGAGCGTGAAGCGCTCAGCGCAGTGATGCTCGAACCCGATCTGCCGCCGCAGCGTGTCTTGATCGTCGACGACGACAAGGATGCCCGGGAACTGTTGTCGGAAATTCTCGCGCTGGACGGGATTCGCTGCATGACCGCGGCCAGCGGTGAAACCGCGCTGAAAATGCTCGACGAAAAGCCTTCGATCGGGCTGGTGATTACCGATCTGCGCATGGGCAACGTCGATGGCCTGGAGCTGATCCGGCAGGTTCGCGAGTCGGTGCGTGCAGCGATGCCGATCATCATTGTCTCCGGCGATGCCGACGTGAAAGACGCGATCGAGGCGATGCATCTGAGCGTGGTGGATTTTCTGCTCAAGCCGATTGATACGGAGAAGCTGCTCGGTCTGGTGAAACACGAATTGGGCATTGAACCCTGACATTGCGAATCAATGAAAATCCAATGTGGGAGCGGGCTTGCTCGCGAATGCGGACCGGCATTCAACATTGATGTCGACAGACAGGGCGCTTTCGCGAGCAAGCCCGCTCCCACATTGGCTCTCGAGTGATAGTAGAATTTCGGTTCTCCAATGAAAAAGGCCCTGATCTCTCGATCAGGGCCTTTTTCGTTTCCAGCATCAGCGCAAATTACAGACCATTCGCAGCCTTGAACTCACGACGACGACGGTGCAACACCGGCTCGGTGTAGCCGTTCGGCTGTTGGGTGCCTTCGATCACCAGTTCGACCGCCGCCTGGAAGGCGATGTTGCGGTCGAAATCCGGGGCGAGCGGACGATACAGCGGGTCGTTGGCGTTCTGACGGTCGACCACCGGCGCCATGCGCTTGAGGCTTTCCATGACCTGGTCCTGGGTGACGATGCCGTGGCGCAACCAGTTGGCGATGTGCTGGCTGGAAATACGCAGCGTCGCACGGTCTTCCATCAGGCCGATGTCATTGATGTCCGGCACTTTCGAACAACCGACGCCCTGATCGATCCAGCGCACCACGTAGCCAAGAATGCCCTGGGCGTTATTGTCCAGTTCGTGCTTGATCTGCTCTGGCGTCCAGTTCGGGTTCACTGCCAGCGGGATGGTCAGGATGTCGTCCACCGAGGCGCGTGCACGTTTGGCCAGTTCGGCCTGACGGGCGAACACGTCGACCTTGTGATAATGCAGCGCGTGCAGCGCAGCGGCGGTCGGCGATGGCACCCAGGCGGTGTTGGCGCCGGCCAGTGGGTGAGCGATTTTCTGTTCAAGCATCGCAGCCATCAGGTCCGGCATCGCCCACATGCCTTTACCGATTTGCGCGCGACCTTGCAGGCCGGTGCTCAAACCGATATCGACGTTCCAGTTCTCATAGGCGCCGATCCACTTCTCGGCCTTCATGTCAGCCTTGCGCACCACTGGGCCGGCTTCCATGGAGGTGTGGATTTCGTCGCCGGTGCGGTCGAGGAAACCGGTGTTGATGAACACCACGCGCTCGCTCGCGGCCTGGATGCAGGCCTTGAGGTTGACCGTGGTGCGGCGTTCCTCGTCCATGATCCCGACTTTCAGGGTGTTGCGCGGCAAGCGCAGGACATCTTCGATGCGCCCGAACAGCTCGTTGGTGAACGCGGCTTCTTCCGGGCCATGCATCTTCGGTTTGACGATGTAGACCGAACCGGTGCGGGTGTTGCGCCGCGAAGTATTGCCGTTGAGGTTGTGCACCGCCGCCAGGCAAGTGACCAGGCCGTCGAGGATGCCTTCCGGCACTTCGTTGCCGTGCTTGTCGAGGATCGCGTCGATGGTCATCAGGTGACCGACGTTGCGCACGAACAACAGCGAACGGCCGTGCAAGGTGACTTCACCGCCATTGGGCGCGGTGTAGGTGCGATCCGGGTTCATGGTGCGGGTGAAGGTCTGGCCGCCCTTGGCGACTTCTTCCGCCAGGTCGCCCTTCATCAGGCCGAGCCAGTTGCGGTAGATCACCACTTTGTCGTCGGCATCGACGGCGGCCACGGAGTCTTCGCAGTCCATGATGGTGGTCAGCGCCGCTTCCATCAGGATGTCTTTGACGCCGGCGGCATCGGTCTGGCCGACCGGGGTGCTGGCATCGATCTGGATTTCGAAGTGCAGGCCGTTGTGCTTGAGCAGAATCGCGATCGGCGCGTTGGCGTCGCCCTGGAAACCGATCAGCTGAGCGTCATCGCGCAGGCCGCTGTTGCTGCCGCCCTTCAGCGTTACCACCAGTTTGCCGTCAGCGATTTTGTAGCCGGTCGAATCGACGTGGGAACCGGCAGCCAGCGGTGCCGCTTCGTCGAGGAAGGCCCGGGCAAAGGCGATGACTTTGTCGCCACGCACCTTGTTGTAGCCTTTGCCTTTTTCCGCGCCACCTTCTTCGCTGATCGCGTCGGTGCCGTAGAGGGCGTCATACAGCGAACCCCAGCGAGCGTTCGAGGCATTGAGTGCGAAGCGAGCGTTCATCACCGGCACCACGAGTTGCGGGCCGGCGGTACGAGCGATTTCATCGTCGACGTTTTGCGTCGTGGCCTGGAAATCAGCCGCTTCTGGCAGCAGATAACCGATCTCTTGCAGGAAAGCCTTGTACGCCACGGCGTCGTGAGCCTGGCCGGCATGCTGCTGGTGCCAGGCATCGATGCGCGCCTGGAAGTCATCGCGTTTGGCGAGTAGGGCTTTGTTCTTCGGCGCCAGGTCGTGAATGACCTTGTCGGCACCGTCCCAGAATTGTTCGGCGGTGAGGCCGGTACCGGGAATGGCTTCGTTGTTCACGAAGTCGAACAGGACTTTGGCGACCTGCAGGCCACCGACTTGAACGTGTTCAGTCATTGCTTGCCTCACTCTGCTCAGCTATTTCGCTTTTCAGCTCTTCAATATGGAAATGAAGCCTCGGGCCATTTAAACCACAAACCTGCCGACCAGTACATGCCATTGCGGGCGGCTGGGCTGGGACCAATCAACGGCTTGGGGGCCTTGCTGACAGGGCTTTCAGGGTTGCGGACGGGCCTTGGGCAGACATCGATCCAGCGTTATGTAGTGCGCGCTGCGGCATACTACATGATGAGTTGCGCTTGTGAAAATCAGACTAATTACGTCGTTCTGCGACCTCATGTCGCATTGCGGTCACATCGCGGAACGGGATGTTCTCAAAAAACTGTTGGATTGTTCCAGCTAAATATCGAAAGTTGTACACATAAATGCTGTTTGGCTGCTATGGCGCAGTTTTGGCGTCTCCACCTTTGGGGCGAGGGATCTGTGGCGAGGGGATTTATCCCCGTTGGGTGGCGAAGCCGCCCCTGCGCTCTGCCAGGCAGACGCAATTGGCAGGATTTACGACTGCTGCGCAGCCGGACGGGGATAAATCCCCTCGCCACAGGTCATCGTCTGCAGATGGTTTCCAATTCCAGCACCGGGTCGGGCTGAATCAACGCCCTTGCCTATACTTGCCCTTCGATAACAAAAGTCATGACAAGAGGGCTGCGCCATGGACCATCTCGTACTCACGGTTTTCGCCCCGGACAAGCCCGGGCAGGTCGAGCGCATCGCCCAGTGCATTGCCGAGCACGGCGGCAACTGGCTGGAAAGCCGCATGTCGCGGATGGCGGGGCAATTCGCGGGGATTCTGCGTGTGGGTGTGCCGGCGGAGGCTTACGACGAATTAGTCGATTCCTTACAGGCGCTGGCGGCGCACGGTATCCGCGTGCTGATCGCCGAGAGCGGTGTCGAGCAATCCTGCACCTGGAAACCGATCGCCATGGAACTGGTTGGCAATGATCGCCCCGGCATCGTGCGCGACATCACACGGTTGTTGAGCGAGCAGGGCGTGAATCTGGAAAGGCTGGTGACGGAGGTGCGTCCGGCCCCGATGAGCAGCGAATCGCTGTTTCACGCCGAAGCAACACTCGCGGTGCCGCTGACGTTATCGCTGGACGTCTTGCAAGCGCGGCTGGAAACCCTGGCCGATGATCTGATGGTCGAGTTGGTGTTACGCACAGACGTTTAACGGCCGTTGAGGTTATCCAGTTTTAACGTGCACCTGCCTGTGGATAACCTGTAGAGACAGCCCGCAACCCCATAGTGGCCGTGGCTTTGCCAAGGTTGATCAAAAAACCGCCAGTTTTCAGTGAGTTGCACACAAACGGCGGGGATCACGCTGTGGATAACCTTGGGAAGGAACGCTGCAGGCCACGATAACCGTGGCCTGTGGTGGTTTGTGCGTTTTTTGATCAGCTGCGCCGGCGCAGACTTATCCACGCGTCGACGCTGTAAACGGCCAGACCGGCCCAGATAAACATGAACGCCACCAGCGTGCTGGACGACAAGTGCTCGCCGAACAGCAGCACAGCTTGCAGCAGCACCAGCGTCGGCGCGATGTATTGCAGGAAACCGATGGTGGTGTAGGGCAGATGGCGGGTGGCGGCGTTGAAACACACCAGCGGCACCAGTGTCACCGGCCCGGCGGCCACCAGCCACCAGGCCTCGGAGGTGGTCCAGAATGCCGGTTGCACGCTGGTCGCGGTCTGGTTGAACAACAACCAGGCGATAGCGATCGGCACCAGCATCCAGGTTTCCACCACCAGCCCCGGCAATGCCTTGACCGGCGCCTGCTTGCGGATCAGCCCGTAGAAACCGAACGTCAGCGCCAGGGCCAGCGACACCCACGGCAAACTGCCGACCTGCCACACCTGCTGCGCCACGCCAACGGCCGCCAGGCCGACCGCCACCCACTGCATGCGCCGCAGACGCTCACCGAGAATCACCATGCCCAACAGCACATTGACCAGCGGATTGATGTAGTAACCCAGGCTGGCCTCAAGCATGCGGCCGTTATTCACCGACCACACGTAGGTCAGCCAGTTGGCCGCGATCAGCGTGCCGCTCAAGGCGAGAATCGCCAGACGCTTGGGATTGTCGAGCAACTCGCGCAGCCAGCCGGGGTGCTTCCACACCATCAGCAACAGCGCGCCGAACAGCGCCGACCACAGCACTCGATGAATGATGATCTCGACGGCCGGCACTTCGGCGATGGCTTTGAAATAGATCGGGAACAGGCCCCAGATGATGTAGGCGCTCAGGCCCAGAATGTACCCGCGACGCGGGTTGGCGGCTTGCATGCAGAATCCTTGCTCAGGCAACTGACAAAGGAGGGATTGTAAGGAGATTTGTCTGCAAATGTCGTAGCCCAATGTTCATGGAATTGTGAACACCGGAAAATGTGGGAGGGGGCTTGCTCCCGAAAGCGGTGTATCAGCCAACATCATTGTTGAATGTCGATCCGCTTTCGGGAGCAAGCCCCCTCCCACATTAGCCAAACGTTGAATCAGAACAGTTTCAGCGGCTCTTCATTGAGCGCCGCCAGTTGCTCACGCAGCGCCAGCACCTGATCGCCCCAATACCGTTCCGTACCAAACCACGGAAAGCTGTGCGGAAACGCCGGGTCATCCCAGCGCCGCGCCAGCCAGGCGCTGTAGTGCATCAGGCGCAGGGCGCGCAGCGGTTCGATCAGCGCCAGCTCGCGCGGATCAAAATCGTGGAATTCGTTGTAGCCGTCCATCAACTCCGACAACTGCCCCAGACATTCCTGACGATCGCCGGCGAGCATCATCCAGATGTCCTGCACTGCCGGACCCATGCGGCAGTCGTCGAGGTCGACGATGTGGAACATCTCGTCGCGGCACATCATGTTGCCGGGGTGGCAGTCGCCGTGCATGCGGATGTTCTGGTGCGGCGTGGCGGCATAGACGTCTTCGACGCGCTTGAGCAGGTCGCGGGCGACGGACTCATAGGCCGGCAGCAGGCTTTTCGGAATGAAGTTGCCTTCGAGCAGGGTCTTCAGCGAAGCATGACCGAAGTTCTGCACGGCGAGGGCTTCACGGTGTTCGAATGGCTTGGTGCCGCCCACCGCATGCATGCGCCCGAGCAACTGACCCAGGCGATAGAGCTGATCGAGATTGCCCGGCTCCGGCGCGCGGCCACCACGGCGCGGAAACAGGGTGAAACGGAAGCCGGCATGTTCGTGCAGGGTTTCGCCGTTATGGATCAGCGGCGCGACCACCGGAATGTCGATGTCTGCCAGTTCGAAGGTGAACTGGTGTTCTTCGAGGATGGCTTCGTTGGTCCAGCGCTGCGGACGATAGAACTTGGCGATCAGCGGCTCGGAATCTTCGATGCCGACCTGGTAAACGCGATTCTCGTAGCTGTTGAGCGCCAGAATGCGTGCATCACTCAGAAACCCGATGCTTTCAACGGCATCGAGGACAAGGTCGGGTGTGAGGGTTTCAAACGGGTGGGCCATGCTGACTCCTGCGCGCAGCAGGCTGCTGCGTCCGGCCCGGCATGGTAGCGCAGATGGCAGGCATTGAGGGGGTTGGTGTCTGTGCCGACGCCATCGCGAGCAGGCTCACTCCTACATTTGCAACGCATTCCCCTGTAGGAGTGAGCCTGCTCGCGATGAGGGTGTATCAGGCGCCGACGATCCCGCCATCCTCACGGGTAATCGCCATCACCGACGAGCGCGGCTTGCCATTGGGCAGATGCTCGGGGAAGGTCGAGCCACCGTTTTCGCCCGGGTGCTGAATCCCGACAAACAGGGTTTTCTGATCCGGCGAGAAGCTGATGCCGGTGACTTCGCAACCTACCGGCCCGACCATGAAGCGGCGAATTTCACCGGTCTTGGGATCCGCGCAAAGCATCTGGTTGTTGCCCATCCCGGCAAAGTCGCCGGCGTTGCTCGAATCACCGTCAGTGAGAATCCACAGGCGCCCCGCCTTGTCGAAACCGAGACCATCGGGGCTGTTGAACATGTTTTGCGGGGTGATGTTGGACGAGCCGGCTTTTGGCGTCCCGGCATGTACGCCCGGGTTGCCAGCGACCACAAACAGGTCCCAGGCAAAGGTCTTCGAGCCATGATCGTCGCGGTCGGTGCGCCAGCGCAGGATCTGCCCGTAGACGTTTTTCGCGCGCGGGTTCGGTCCGCCCACCGGTTGCCCGTCTTCGCCGCGCTTGGCGTTGTTGGTCAGGGTGCAATAGACCTGCCCATCCTTGGGACTGACGACGATCCATTCCGGGCGGTCCATGCGCGTCGCGCCCACTACGCTGGCGGCGAGGCGTGCGTGAATCAACACTTCGGCCTGATCGGCAAAACCGCTGCTGGCGTCGATGCCATTCTTGCCGTGGGTCAGTTCGACCCACTGGCCCTGGCCTTTCGGGTGATCAGGGTTGTTGTCGCCGGCATCGAATTTCGCCACGTACAAGGTGCCGTGATCGAGGATGTCGCGATTGGCCTTCTGGTTGCGGTGGTTGATGCGGTCGCGACTGACGAACTTGTAGATGAACTCGCCACGCTCGTCGTCGCCCATGTACACCACGGCGCGACCGTCGCTGGTCTCGGCCAGTGCGGCGTTTTCGTGTTTGAAGCGGCCCAGTGCGGTGCGCTTGACCGGGGTCGATTGCGGATCGAACGGATCGATCTCGACCACCCAGCCATGACGGTTGAGTTCGTTGGGGTTTTTGGCCATGTCGAAGCGCGGATCGTGCGGGTGCCAGTTGATGTCTTTGCTGGTGGCAACGACGCCGTAGCGCTTTTGCGCGGCATCGAATTGTTGTTGCGCGTTGCTGCTGCCGAAACAGTCGGTGAAGTTTTCTTCGCAGGTCAGGTAAGTGCCCCACGGCGTCTTGCCGTTGGCGCAGTTCTGGAAGGTGCCGAGGACTTTTTTGCCGTGCTTGTCGGCGGCGGTTTTCATCAAGTCGTGGCCGGCGGCCGGCCCGCTGATGCGCAGCGGCGAGTTGCCGTGAATGCGGCGGTTGTAGCGCGAGCCCTGAACGAACTGCCACTGGCCGTTCCTGCGCTGGACTTCGATCACCGACACGCCTTCGCAGGCCAGCGCCTTGCGCACATCTTCGGCCGACTGCGGCATGCCGCCGTGCGGGTACAGATAACGGTAGTTGGTGTATTCGTTGTTGATTGCCATCAACGCGCGGTTTCGGTCGTCAGGGAAAGCGAACAGGCTCATGCCGTCGTTGTTGTCGCCGAACTGTACTTCCTGCGCGGCGGCCGTGCCGTTGCCGCTCGGATCGAAGGCCGGACCGTTCTTGTGCAGCGGCTGGCCCCAACTGATCAGCACCGAGGATTTGTAGCCCTTCGGCAGGCTGATGGCGTCAGTGGTTGCCGCCGGGATGCTCTCGAAACCGAGCAAGCGGCTGGTGCCGGCACTGACGCTGGCGGCCAGCGCGCTGCGGCTCAGCAGGTTGCCGCCAAGAAACATCGCCGCGCCGCACAAGGCACCGGCGCCGATGAAGCCGCGACGGCTGAGGCCGACGATTTTTTCCAGATCGGTGGATTGGTTTTCTTCTAACAGGCTCATCTCAGGCTCCCTGCATGGTTGTGGCGAACACCTTAATGCGGGGCGATGACGTTTTTGTTGCAGGGCCGGATCAGAGTGGGGTGCCGATCAGTACGTTGGACGGCGAAAACTGCACCTGCGCGGGTTGCCCGACGGCCAGGCCCTGACGACGCAAATGCAGCGGTTCGGCCAAGGCGCAAAGAGTGTGGCCGTTGGGCAAAGAGATGCGAACCTCGCTGGGGCCATCCTCGGCATCAAGGACCGCTTCGATGATGCCGCGCAGGACATTGTGTCCGGGCGCTGCCGGTTGATCGTTGCCCAGCAATTCGAGCCAGCCGGCCTTGATCAGCGCCACCACTTCCGTGCCGTTTTGCAATTCCAGATGCACGGTGCTGTCGTGGGTGATCTGCGCGTCGAGGCCCAGGCCTTCAGCGAGTTCGAGGCGAATCAGGTCATTGCGACCCTGTGCCTGAATCGACACGACCCTGCCATGCAACTGATTGCGCGCACTGGTCCGGAGCATCAGCCGCCCGAGCAAATCGAGATCGCTGGCGTCTTCCGCCGCTTCCAGCACCTGCGCCTGCAAGGCTTGCAGCTTCTGATACAGGCGCAGCACACGCTCGCCCTCAAGGGTCAGCCTGGCGCCGCCGCCACCCTTGCCGCCGACGACACGTTCGACCAGAGGTTTCTGCGCAAGGTTATTCAGCTCATCAATCGCATCCCATGCCGCTTTGTAACTGAGCCCGGCGCTCTTCGCCGCACGGGTGATCGAGCCCTGTTCGGCGATGTGTTGCAACAGAGCGATGCGTTGCGGGCGGCGGACGATGTGTTGGGACAAGAGAGAAAGCATGGACATATCTGCGGCGCTTTTGACTTGGGCGGTGAATTGGACGTTGGCCACTTGCAACGCATGAGTCAAGCCGAACACAAAACCTGTAGGAGTGAGCCTGCTCGCGATGACGGTGGATCAATCAGCATAGATGTAAGCAGTGCCGACGCTATCGCGAGCAGGCTCACTCCTACAGGGGATCTAGTGGGCTTCAGGCGCCGGGTTTCGGCGTGCGGGCGAGGCAATACACATCTACCCGCGCCGCACCTGCGTCCATCAACAACCGCGCCAGCGCCTGAGCAGTCGCACCGGTGGTCAGCACATCATCCACCAGCGCCCAATGCCGCCCCTTCACATCGGCATCCGGCGCCAACGCGAAGGCGTTGCGCAAATTGCGTTGGCGCGCCTTGGCATCCAGATCCTGCTGGGCATCGGTGTCCACGATCCGCCGCAAAAGCTGCTCTTCATACGGCAAGTCCAGCGAAACACTCAACCAGCGCGCCAGCATCGCCGCCTGGTTGAAGCCGCGTTGACGCAGGCGTTTACGCGCCAGCGGCACCGGCAATAACCCGTCAGGACGCGGCAAGCCTTCATCGAAGCGATGTTGCAGGTATTGCCCGAGAACGTCGGCGAGCAAGTGACCAAACGGCCATTTCGCGTTGTGTTTAAAGCGGGTGATCAGGCTGTCCACCGGGAAGCCATAAACCCAGGGTGCGGCGACCTGCTCAAAGGTCGGCGGCTCTAGCAGGCACTCTGCGCACGTCAGCCCGTCTGCGGCCAACGGCAAAGCGCAGCTCTGGCAATGGCTAACGAGCCAGGGCAGTTCGCTTTCACACGCCACACACATTGGCATTTGTGCTTCGGCGGGCTCATCGCAGAGCAGGCAGGTCTGTATGTTTTTTAAACAGATGTAAACCGTACCTTCGTAACGTGGTTGACAGTGCATGCGTCTTCCTTAAATATGCCGAACATCCGTGTAGCGCCTGTGGGTATTCCATTCCCGCAGCGCCAGCCAAGCATAACCAAGGAACTCCCCATGAGTGCGAGCACCACCGCCACCCTGCGTCACGACTGGTCACTGGCCGAAGTCAAAGCGCTCTTCGTACAGCCATTCAACGACTTGCTGTTCCAGGCGCAAACGGTGCATCGGGCCCATTTCAACGCCAACCGCGTGCAGGTCTCGACCTTGCTGTCGATCAAGACCGGTGCCTGCCCCGAAGACTGCAAGTACTGCCCGCAGTCCGGGCACTACAACACCGGTCTGGAAAAAGAGAAGTTGATGGAAGTGCAGAAGGTCCTTGAAGAGGCGGCACGCGCCAAGGCCATCGGCTCGACGCGCTTCTGCATGGGCGCGGCGTGGAAACATCCGTCAGCCAAAGACATGCCGTATGTGTTGAAAATGGTTGAGGGCGTCAAAGCCCTGGGCCTGGAAACCTGCATGACCCTCGGTCGCCTCGATCAGGAACAGACCGAAGCGCTGGCCAGGGCCGGTCTCGATTACTACAACCACAACCTCGACACCTCGCCGGAGTTCTACGGCAGCATTATCACTACCCGCACGTACAGCGAGCGCCTGCAGACGCTGGCTTATGTACGTGAGTCAGGGATGAAAATCTGCTCCGGCGGCATTCTCGGCATGGGCGAATCGCTGGATGACCGCGCCAATCTGCTGATCCAGTTGGCCAACCTGCCCGAGCACCCGGAATCGGTGCCGATCAACATGCTGGTGAAAGTCGCCGGAACGCCGCTGGAAAACGCCGACGACGTCGATCCGTTCGACTTTATCCGCATGCTCGCCGTGGCGCGCATTCTCATGCCGCAATCCCACGTGCGCCTGTCCGCCGGCCGCGAGGCGATGAACGAGCAGATGCAGGCCCTGGCGTTTTTTGCTGGCGCCAACTCGATTTTCTACGGCGATAAATTGCTGACCACCGCCAACCCGCAGGCGGACAAGGACATGCAGCTGTTCGCACGTCTGGGCATCCAGCCGGAAGCTCGCGAAGAACACGCCGATGAGGTTCACCAGGCCGCGATCGAGCAGGCACTGGTCGAGCAGAAGAGTAGCGAGCAGTTCTATAACGCTGCGGTTTAAGAACTGCGCGGATTCCT
This sequence comes from Pseudomonas sp. SWRI81, assembly GCF_014268545.1. Classification (NCBI taxonomy): domain Bacteria; kingdom Pseudomonadati; phylum Pseudomonadota; class Gammaproteobacteria; order Pseudomonadales; family Pseudomonadaceae; genus Pseudomonas; species Pseudomonas sp. SWRI81. The sequence continues at coordinate 88,275 of NZ_JABWQS010000017.1, read as the reverse complement.
CTGAAGGAATGCAAAACCCCTGTGGGAGCGGGCTTGCTCGCGAAAGCGTCAGTCCAGTCGACATCACCGTTGAATGTCACACAGCATTCGCGAGCAAGCCCGCTCCCACAGGGACCTGCGTCATTTGAACATCGAGGCCTGCATGTCTTTCGATCTCGCCGCACGCCTTGCTGCCCGCCGCGCGGAAAATCTCTATCGCCAGCGTCCGCTGCTGGAGTCCCCTCAGGGGCCCGAAGTAATAGTCGACGGTAAGCCGTTGCTCGCCTTTTGCAACAACGACTATCTGGGCCTGGCCAATCATCCGCAGGTGATCGAAGCCTGGCGCGCTGGCGCCGAGCGTTGGGGCGTCGGCGGTGGCGCGTCGCATCTGGTGATCGGTCACAGCGGCCCGCATCACGCCCTGGAAGAAGCGCTCGGCGATCTCACCGGCCGGCCCCGTGCGCTGCTGTTCACCACCGGTTACATGGCCAACCTCGGCGCCGTCACGGCGCTGGTCGGGCAGGGCGATACCGTGCTGGAAGATCGTCTCAATCATGCATCGTTGCTTGACGCCGGTCTGTTGTCCGGGGCGCGTTTCAATCGCTATCTGCACAACGACGCGACAAGCCTGGCCAAGCGCCTGGAGAAAGCCACAGGCAACACGCTGGTGGTCACCGACGGTGTGTTCAGCATGGACGGAAACCTCGCCGACTTGCCGTCGCTGGCGCGAGAGGCCAAGGCCAAAGGCGCGTGGCTGATGGTCGACGATGCCCATGGCTTCGGCCCGTTGGGCGCCAACGGAGGTGGCATCGTCGAGCATTTCGGCTTGAGCCAGGACGATGTACCGGTGCTGGTCGGTACCCTCGGCAAAGCCTTCGGCACCGCCGGGGCATTTATCGCTGGCAGCGAAGAACTCATCGAAAGCTTGATCCAGTTTGCCCGCCCATACATCTACACCACCAGCCAGCCGCCCGCGCTGGCCTGTGCGACGCTGAAAAGCCTCGAGCTGCTACGCACTGAACACTGGCGTCGTGAGCACTTGCAGACACTGATCCGCCAGTTCCGCCAAGGCGCCGAGCAGATCGGGCTTGCGCTGATGGACAGCTTCACGCCGATCCAGCCGATCCTGGTCGGCGACGCGGGCCGTGCGCTGCGGTTGTCGCAAATGCTGCGCGAGCGCGGGCTGATGGTCACGGCCATTCGTCCCCCGACCGTGCCTGCCGGCAGCGCGCGATTAAGAGTGACCTTGACCGCCGCCCACAGCGAGGCGCAGGTGCAGCTATTGTTAGAAGGACTGGCCGATTGCTTTGCCCAACTGTCATCGGAGCCCTGCCATGCGTAATCGCCTGATTCTGCTGCCCGGCTGGGGCCTCGGTGTCTCGCCGATGGAACCCTTGGCGGCGGCGCTGCGGGGACTCGATGAACATCTGCAGGTCGACATCGAACCGTTGCCGGAGCTGGACTCCAGTGACCTGCAGGACTGGCTCGATGAACTCGATGAGCGCATCCCTCAGGATATCTGGCTCGGTGGCTGGTCGCTGGGTGGCATGCTCGCGTCAGGGCTGGCGGCGCGGCGCGGCGAGCGCTGCTGCGGCGTGGTGACGCTGGCGAGTAATCCGTCCTTCGTCGCTCATGAACAGTGGCCGAACGCGATGACCGGGGCGACGTTCGAGGCGTTTCTCGCCGGGTGCAGCGCCGATCCTCGGTTGACCCTCAAACGTTTTGCGCTGCTGTGCACCCAAGGTGCGGAAGACCCGCGGGGCTTGTCGCGCTTGCTCCTCGGCGGCGCTCCGAACACCACGGCCAATGTGCTGCTGGCGGGGTTGGAACTGCTTGCGCAACTCGACACCCGTGCAGCGTTGCAGGGCTTTCGCGGTCCGCAGTTTCATCTGTTTGCCGGCCTCGATGCGCTGGTGCCGGCCGAGGCGGCGGCAGCGTTGTTCGCCTTGTTGCCCGATATTGAAATCGGTCTGATCGAACAGGCCAGTCATGCGTTTCTCCTGGAGGACCCACACGGAGTGGCGGGTGCGATCCAGGCTTTTCTACACGAGTGCGGTGATGACTGATTTGTCTTTTGGACAACCGAGTGGCTTGCCTGACAAGCGCCAGGTGGCGGCTTCTTTCTCCCGTGCGGCGGCCAGCTACGACAGCGTCGCCGAGTTGCAACGTGATGTCGGTACCCAGTTGCTGCAGCGTCTGCCGGCGGCATTGCAGCCGTCGCGCTGGCTGGATCTGGGCTGTGGCACCGGTTATTTCACTCGCGCGTTGGCCTCGCGTTTTGCCAAGGGTCACGGTTTGGCGCTGGATATTGCCGAGGGCATGCTCAGGCATGCGCGGCCTGTCGGCGGCGCCGAGCATTTTATCGCCGGGGATGCAGAGCGATTGCCGTTGCGGGACTCGACCTGCGATCTGGTTTTCTCCAGCCTCGCGGTGCAGTGGTGCGAGGATTTCGAGGCGGTACTCGGCGAAGCGTTTCGCGTGCTGAAACCGGGCGGGATCTTTGCCTTTACCAGTCTTTGTACGGGGACGCTGATTGAGTTGCGCGATAGCTGGCGGCAGGTCGATGGGCGGGTACACGTCAATCGTTTTCGCGAATTCGCTCGCTACGAGCGACTGTGTGCGGCCAGCGGCTTGCGCACGTTAGAGCTGGATAATCAGCCTCACGTGTTGCACTACCCGGACGTGCGCAGCCTGACCCATGAATTGAAAGCCTTGGGCGCGCACAATCTGAATCCGGGGCGGCCGGGCGGGTTGACGGGGCGAGCCCGAATTCTCGGTCTGGTCGAGGCTTATGAACGTTTCCGTGAGGCGTCGGGATTGCCGGCGACTTACCAGGTGGTCTACGCCGTGTTGGAGAAACCGCTATGAGCGCAGCCTGGTTCATCACTGGCACTGATACCGATGTCGGCAAGACCACCGTCGCCGCCGGGTTGCTGCACGCCGCGCGTGCGGCAGGATTGAGTACCGCAGCGGGCAAACCGGTGGCCTCCGGTTGTGACGTCACGCCAAAAGGCCTGCGCAATGCCGATGCGCTGGCGCTGCTGGCCGAATGTTCGATCCCGCTGACTTATCAACAGGTCAATCCGGTGGCGTTCGAACCGGCGATCGCTCCCCATCTGGCGGCGCGGGAAGCGGGCGTGGCGCTGACCGTGCAATCGCTGCTGGCGCCGATGCGCGCGATTCTCGCAATGAATGCCGACTTCACCCTCATTGAAGGCGCGGGGGGCTGGCGGGTGCCGTTGGCGGACCAGGATAATTTGTCGGATCTGGCGATTGCGCTGAAGCTGCCGGTGATTTTGGTGGTAGGCGTCAGGCTGGGCTGTATCAGTCATGCGTTGCTGACGGCCGAGGCGATTGCCCGCGACGGCCTGCAATTGGCGGGATGGGTGGCGAACATCATCGATCCGAAGACTTCGCGGTTGGAGGAAAACCTTGCGACTCTGGCCGAGCGCATTCCCGCACCTTGCCTGGGCCGAGTGCCGAAACTCAAGGCGCCGAGTGCCGAAGCGGTGGCCGAGTATTTACAGCTGGATCTGCTCGACTAAGTTTTTCGCTATGACTGGGCACTGTGCCATTAGTGTTTTTGACGGGTGTTTTTCTGGCGTGTCTGCTTCAATGGCTGCCATTGATCCTTTACAGGGATGAGAGCGACTATGGAAATCTCCGGCAACACAGCTTTTTATGCGGGGCTGAGCTCGATTCAGTCAGGGCAGAACCGTGTCGATCAGGCTGCCAGCCAGATCGCCAATAACACTATTGAACGCTCGGTGACCAGCCAGTCGTCCGAAGTTCAGGTCGATCGCCTGCGCGGTGTGGATCGTGCGCAACAGTCGGACCTGGCCAGCAACATCATCGAGTTGTCCCAGGGCAAGCTCCAGGCGGAGCTGGGTGTCAAAGTCGTCAAAGCCTCTGACGAAGTGCTGGGTACGATCATCGATACTTTTGCCTGACGTTTCGTCTGCTGCTGATTGAACGCCGCGCCTTGTCGCGGCGTTTTTCGTGGTAAGTCCTTCTTGCTCAACTAATCTTCTCTCTGCGCCCGTGGCTCGTCCGAGCCTGCGGCGGTTTGCTGTGTCCGGCGTTTGAAAAAGGCGAAGACGAACGGCAAAAGATCGACGCTTGACAAGATTTCGGCGTAAACGTATGTTTCAAACAACTGTTTGACCGTCACAACAAATCTACGCGGTCGTTCATTCCCGGTTACATCAGCAGAGGTTTATCGCTATGCCTGACTACAAGGCCCCCTTGCGTGATATTCGCTTCGTTCGTGACGAACTGCTCGGCTACGAAGCGCACTATCAGAGCCTTCCGGCTTGCGCAGACGCAACTCCGGACATGGTTGACGCCATTCTCGAAGAAGGCGCCAAGTTTTGTGAGCAGGTACTGGCACCGCTGAACCGCGTGGGCGACCTTGAGGGTTGCACCTGGAGCGAGTCCGGCGTGAAAACCCCGACTGGCTTCAAAGAGGCTTACAAGCAATTCGTCGAAGGCGGCTGGCCAAGCCTGGCGCATGACGTCGAGCACGGCGGTCAAGGCCTGCCTGAGTCGCTGGGCCTGGCGGTAAGCGAAATGGTTGGCGAAGCCAACTGGTCGTGGGGCATGTACCCAGGCCTGTCGCACGGCGCGATGAACACTATTTCCGAGCACGGCACCCCTGAGCAGCAGGAAGCCTATCTGACCAAGCTGGTTTCCGGCGAATGGACCGGCACCATGTGCCTGACCGAACCGCACTGCGGCACCGACCTGGGCATGCTGCGCACCAAGGCCGAACCTCAGGCCGACGGTTCCTACAAAGTCTCCGGTACCAAAATTTTTATTTCGGCCGGTGAACACGACATGGCCGACAACATCGTCCACATTGTACTGGCGCGCCTGCCGGATGCACCGGCCGGCACCAAAGGGATTTCGCTGTTCATCGTTCCCAAGTTCCTGCCGAATGCTGACGGTACCGTTGGCGCACGCAATGCTGTGACCTGCGGTTCGCTGGAACACAAGATGGGCATCCACGGCAACGCCACGTGCGTGATGAACTTCGACGGCGCCACCGGTTACCTGATCGGCCCGGCGAACAAAGGCCTGAACTGCATGTTCACCTTTATGAACACCGCACGTCTGGGCACCGCGCTGCAAGGTCTGGCTCACGCCGAAATCGGTTTCCAGGGTGGTCTGAAATACGCTCGCGATCGCCTGCAAATGCGCTCGCTGACGGGCCCGAAAGCACCGGACAAGGCCGCTGACCCGATCATCGTGCACCCTGATGTGCGCCGCATGCTGTTGACCATGAAGGCGTTCGCCGAAGGCAACCGCGCAATGGTGTACTTCACCGCCAAGCTGGTCGACATCGTCAAATACGGCGTTGACGAAGAAGAGAAAAAGAAAGCCGACGCACTGCTGGCGTTCATGACGCCGATCGCCAAAGCGTTCATGACCGAAGTCGGTTTCGAAGCCGCCAACCACGGCGTGCAGATCTACGGCGGCCACGGCTTTATCGCCGAGTGGGGCATGGAGCAGAACGTTCGCGACAGCCGCATTTCGATGCTGTACGAAGGCACCACCGGCATCCAGGCACTCGACCTGCTGGGCCGTAAAGTGCTGATGACCCAGGGCGAGGCTCTGAAAGGCTTCACCAAGATCGTCCACAAGTTCTGCCAGACCAACGAAGGCAACGAAGCCGTTCAGGAATTCGTCGCGCCGCTGGCTGCACTGAACAAGGAGTGGGGCGAGCTGACGATGAAGGTCGGCATGGCGGCCATGAAAGATCGTGAAGAAGTCGGCGCGGCCTCCGTGGACTACCTGATGTACTCCGGCTATGCCTGCCTGGCTTATTTCTGGGCCGACATGGCGCGTGTGGCAGCCGAGAAGCTGGCAGAAGGCACAGGCGACGCGGCGTTCTACACCGCCAAGCTGCAGACCGCGCGCTTCTACTTCCAGCGCATCCTGCCACGCACCCGTACTCACGTGGCCACTATGCTGTCGGGCGCCAATAACCTGATGGACATGAAGGAAGAAGACTTCGCACTGGGCTACTAAGCCTTAGCGCTGTCTCATGAAAACCGCTGCTCCCACTGGGGGCAGCGGTTTTTTTTTGTTGATGAATCGCTCAGATAGTCAGCTTTTCGGCCGTTAAAGAGGCTGCATGTGATCTGCATCACATTGTATGTGCTTAACTGCGCTTTGCAGGCACAATGCCATCTCTTTGATATGACGGGTCGGAGCTTACCCTTGCCGCGTTCTTCCGCTGTACGTTTCAGCCATTTCCTACCATCGCTGCTGTTGTTGCTCGCGGGGCTGGCGGCTGCGTACGTCAAAGACCTCAGCGTGTTCTTCACCTCTCTATTCAACGTGCTGCCGACGCTGGTGTTGCTGCTGGGTGGTGCGTATTGCGCGGTCTACCGACGCCAGCGCGAGCTGTTTCTGATGCTCACCGTGTACATTGCCTACTTTTTGCTCGACACCCAGACTGACTTTTACCGCGATCACGGCAAGGTCCGCGAAGACGCGGCGGTGGTTTTTCATCTGGTCTGCCTGCTGTTGCCGTTATTGTTTGGCCTGTTCGCGGCATGGCAGGAACGCACGCATCTGTTCCAGGACATGGTCGCGCGGTTCGCCGTGCTGTTGGCATTCGGCAGCGTTGCGTTGGGACTCGAGCAAAGTTACCCGCAGGCGTTGCTGCTCTGGCTCTCGGAGATTCGCTGGCCGGCGCTGCATGGGGCGTGGATGAGCCTGATCCAACTTTCCTATCCGGTGTTCATTTCGGCATTTCTGCTGTTGGCCTGGCAATACTGGCGCAACCCGCGCCCCCTGCATGCAGCCCAACTGGTGGGCTTGCTCGGGGTGTTCTGGATGCTGCCGAAAACCTTCATCCTGCCGTTCACCCTGAACATCATGTGCAGCCAGGTGATGTTGATGATCGCGGCGGCCGTGGCGCACGAAGCCTATCAAATGGCCTTCCGCGACGAGCTCACCGGTCTGCCGGGACGTCGCGCCCTCAACGAGCGTATGCAGCGCCTGGGTCGCAACTACGTGCTGGCGATGAGCGACGTCGACCACTTCAAGAAATTCAACGACACCCACGGCCACGATGTCGGCGATCAGGTCCTGCGTCTGGTCGCCAGCAAGCTGTCGAAAATCAGCGGTGGCGGTAGGGCGTATCGCTATGGCGGCGAGGAATTTGCCCTGGTCTTTGCAGGCAAAACTCTTGAGGAGTGCATGCCGCATCTGGAAGTGATTCGTGAGTCGATTGCGTCCTACAGCATTCAATTGCGTAATCAGGAAAACCGCCCGCAGGATGACCAGCAAGGACGCCAGCGCCGCAGTGGCAGCGGGGTCAGCGCCGTGTCGGTGACGGTCAGCATTGGCGTTGCCGAACGCGTCGAGCAGCGCACTCCGGAAGAAGTGCTCAAGTCAGCCGATCAGGCGTTGTACAGCGCCAAGGGTGCCGGGCGAAACTGCGTGATGGCCTTCGGGCAGAACCGCCGCGGCGCGGTGCGCATGGACACCGCTGCGGGTTGAGTGATGACGGCGCATTCAGCGTCCGCACAGTGATTGTGGCGCGTGGTGGCCGGCAGTAGGTTGGAAAAATCTGCTGACGGAGAATCCACCATGCCCGAGTACAAAGCGCCTCTGCGCGACATGCGTTTTCTGATCGATCACGTCTTCGATTTCCACGCCAACTACGCCAATCTGGGCGCGCATGACGCCAGCCCGGACATGATCAGCGCGATCCTCGAAGAGGGCGCGAAGTTCTGCGAGAACGTTCTGGCACCTATCAATCGCAGTGGTGACGAGGAAGGCTGCCATTTCGACAACGGTGTGGTGACAACGCCTACAGGCTTCAAACAAGCCTTCGCACAATACGTCGAGGGCGGCTGGCACGGCCTGGCCGCTGATCCGGCCTACGGCGGTCAGGGCCTGCCGAGTTCGCTGGGGCTGGTGATCAGCGAAATGGTCGGCTCCAGCAATACCTCATGGGGCATGTATCCGGGCCTGACCCATGGCGCGATGTCGGCGATTCACGCCCACGGCACCGCGGAGCAGAAAGACACCTACCTGAGCAAACTCACCGCCGGACAATGGACCGGCACCATGTGCCTGACCGAAGCCCATTGCGGCACCGATCTGGGCATTATCAAAACCCGCGCGGTACCACGGGCCGATGGCAGCTACGCGATCACCGGCAGCAAGATTTTCATCTCGGCCGGCGAACATGATCTGAGTGACAACATCATCCATCTGGTACTGGCCAAGCTGCCGGATGCGCCGGCCGGAACGAAGGGCATTTCCCTGTTCATCGTGCCGAAATTCTTGCCGGATGCGGCAGGCGAAGCGGGCGAGCGCAACGGCGTTTCCTGTGGCTCGATCGAGCACAAAATGGGTATCAAGGCTTCGGCCACCTGCGTGTTGAATTTCGATGCCGCCACCGGTTATTTGATCGGCGAGCCGAACAAAGGCCTCAACTGCATGTTCACCATGATGAACCACGCGCGGCTCGGCACCGGCATGCAGGGGCTGTGTCTGGGCGAGGCGAGTTTTCAGGGCGCGGTCAGATATGCCAACGACCGCTTGCAGATGCGCTCGCTGACTGGCGCCAAGGCTCCGGATAAACCCGCCGACCCGATCATCGTCCACCCGGACGTGCGCCGGATGTTGCTGACGATGAAAGCCTTCAACGAAGGCAACCGCGCACTGACCTACTTCACTGCGCAAATGCTCGATGTCGCCCATTTAAATGCAGATGCCGAGGCGCGTCAGGACGCTGAAGACCTGTTGGCGTTCCTCACGCCGATCTGCAAGGCGTTCATGACCGACACCGGGCTGGAAGTGACCAACCTCGGCATGCAGATTTTCGGTGGCCACGGTTTCATCCGCGAATGGGGCATGGAGCAACTGGTACGAGATTGCCGCATTGCACCGATCTATGAAGGCACCAACGGCATTCAGGCATTGGACTTGCTCGGACGCAAAGTGCTGGGCAGTCAAGGCAAGTTGCTGCGTGGCTTTACCAAAATCGTTCACAAGTTCTGCGCGGCAAATGCCGGGCATCCGCAACTGGGCAGCTTCGTTGCGCAGCTTGATACGCTGAATCAGCAGTGGGGCGGCCTGACAATGAAGGTCGGCATGGCGACCATGAAGAACCCGGACGAAGTCGGCGCCGCGTCGGTGGATTACCTGATGTACAGCGGCTACATCATCCTCGGGTATTTGTGGCTGCGCATGGCGCTGGTGGCACAGGTTCAGTTGGAGACAGGCGAGGGGGAGGCGGATTATCTGCGCGGTAAATTGGCGACCTGCGAGTTTTACTTCAAGCGCTTGTTGCCGCGTACGGCTGCGCATCAAGCGGCGATCGAGGCGGGGAGTGATTGCTTGATGACTTTGCCGGCGGAGTCGTTTGCGCTCTGACACCGCTTTGTGTGGCGAGGGAGCTTGCTCCCGCTTGAGTGCGCAGCGCTCACCGGTTGGCAGCTGCTACGCATCCGAGCGGGAGCAAGCACCCTCTCCACAGGTTTCCTTGCAGCACTTCAATGTCGCTCAAAGTTAATGACTAAAAATAACAAATCAGTCACCGGTTGACCCTATGTGTCGCAAAAGTTGTTGGGGTACACTCAGGCTCAACGAAAACATCATTCCACGAACCACCTGTTTAGATCTTGCGAGGTTTGCCATGGCTGACTACAAAGCGCCGCTGCGTGATATGCGCTTCGTCCTCAATGAAGTGTTCGAAGTCGCCAAACTCTGGGCCGAATTGCCGGCGCTGGCCGAGACGGTCGATGCGGAAACCGTTGAAGCGATTCTCGAAGAAGCGGGCAAGGTCACCAGTAAAAGCATCGCGCCTTTAAGCCGCGCCGCTGACGAAGAAGGCTGTCACTGGGCCGACGGCGCCGTCACCACACCGGCCGGTTTCCCACAGGCCTACCAGACCTATGCCGAAGGCGGCTGGGTCGGCGTTGGCGGCGATCCGGCCTACGGCGGTATGGGCATGCCCAAAGCCGTGTCGGCGCAGGTCGAAGAAATGGTCAACTCCGCCAGCCTGGCCTTCGGTCTCTACCCGATGCTGACCGCCGGCGCCTGCCTGTCGATCAACGCCCACGCCAGCGAAGAACTGAAAGCGGCGTATCTGCCAAACATGTATGCCGGCGTCTGGGCCGGTTCCATGTGTCTGACCGAGCCGCACGCCGGCACCGATCTGGGGATCATTCGCACCAAAGCCGAACCTCAGGCTGACGGTTCCTACAAGGTCAGCGGCACCAAAATCTTCATCACCGGCGGCGAACACGACCTCACCGAAAACATCATTCACCTGGTGCTGGCCAAGCTGCCGGACGCCCCGGCCGGTCCGAAGGGCATTTCGCTGTTCCTGGTGCCGAAGTTCATGGTCAATGCCGATGGCAGCCTGGGCGCGCGCAACCCGGCCAATTGCGGTTCGATCGAACACAAGATGGGCATCCAGGCTTCGGCGACCTGCGTGATGAATTTCGACGAAGCGGTCGGTTATCTGGTCGGCGAGCCGAACAAAGGCCTGGCTGCGATGTTCACCATGATGAACTACGAGCGTTTGGGCGTCGGCATTCAGGGCCTGGCAACCGGCGAGCGCTCTTATCAGAACGCCGTCGAATACGCGCGCGACCGTCTGCAAAGCCGTTCGCCGACCGGTGCGCAAAACAAGGACAAGGTCGCTGACCCGATCATCGTCCACCCGGACGTACGGCGCATGTTGTTGACCATGAAAGCCTCGAACGAAGGCGGCCGTGCGTTCTCCACGTATGTGGCGATGCAGCTTGACACCGCGAAGTTCAGCGAAGACCCGACCACCCGCAAGCGTGCCGAGGATCTGGTGGCATTGCTGACGCCCGTCGCCAAGGCATTCCTGACCGATCTGGGACTGGAAACCACGGTTCACGGTCAGCAGATCTTTGGCGGCCACGGTTACATTCGCGAGTGGGGCCAGGAGCAACTGGTGCGTGACGTGCGCATCACGCAGATCTACGAAGGCACCAACGGCATCCAGGCGCTGGACCTGGTCGGGCGCAAGATCGTCGGCAGCGGCGGTGCGTTCTACAAGCTGTTCGCCGATGAGATCCGCCACTTCACCGCAACCGCCAGTGCCGATCTGGGCGAGTTCACCAAGCCGCTGAACGACGCTGTCGATACCCTCGACGAGCTGACCGCGTGGCTGCTGGACCGGGCGAAAAACAATCCGAACGAAATCGGCGCGGCATCGGTCGAATATTTGCAAGCGTTCGGCTACACCGCCTACGCCTATATGTGGGCGTTGATGGCCAAGGCTTCGCTGGGCAAGGAAACCCAAGACGATTTCTACGCCAGCAAGCTAGGCACCGCGCGCTTCTATTTCGCCCGTCTGCTGCCGCGCATCCACTCCTTGAGCGCGTCGGTAAAGGCTGGTAGCGAATCCCTGTTCCTGCTGGATGCGGCGCAGTTCTGAACCCGTGCGCGCCGTGTAAGCATTTTCTTACACGACGTGCTGCTGTTCTCCCATAGGCGAGGATTGGATCCAGAGCTACTCTACATTTCATGGACGTCGCGCAGGAAGCGCAAAGTAACAACACGGACACGTAGGATTCTGCCAGGGTGGCGGAGTGAAATGGATGTCAGGGAAACAGTCTGCAAAGCCCCGCTTCGGCGGGGTTTTCTTTTGTCTGGAAAAAGTGTTCAGACCCGTGGATCAAGCGCCGGCTTCACTTCGCGCTCCATCACTTCTTCGAGCAACGTGCGCAGCAGCGCCAACGAGGCCTGCTGGCGTTGTACGTCGCGGCACACCAGGCCGACTTGCAGCGGCACCCGTGGCTCGCTCAGCGGTTTCCACAGCAGGGCCTGATCGTCGTACTCCTTTTGCGAGCGTCCCGGCAGCACGGTCGCCAGTTTGGTGTGAGGCAAACTGTCGAGAATCCCCAGCATATTGTTCAGCTCTGCCTGCACTTGCGGGCGACGCCCGAGGCTGCTCAGTTGCGCCTGCCAGATCTGACGGATCTGGAATTCTTCACCCAGCAACAACATCGGCAGTTCCGCCGCCTGACGCATCGAGACTTTCTTGAATTCGCGCAAAGGATGATCTGCCGGGATGACGAGTGTCAGCTCGTCTTCGTAGAGCTGCACGCCATGCAGACCCGGTTGGCGCGGCGGCAGATAGCTGATGCCGATGTCCAGTGAACCGTTGAGCAAACGCCGCTCGATCTCCAGCCCGGTCAGTTCATAGATCTGCACCACCAGATGCGGCTGCGCCTTGCGCACACGTTCGAGCATCTGCGGCACGAGGCTGGTGTGCACCGTTTGCAGCACACCGATCGCCAACGTGCGCAGTGCCTGCCCCTTGAAATTGCCCAACGCCTCGCGCGCTCGCTGCAAGCCATCAAGCAGTGGCAACGCGTGGTTGTACAACGTGTGCGCGGCGAGGGTCGGCAAGAGGCGCTTGCTGCTGCGTTCGAACAGGCTGACGTCGAGGTTTTGTTCGAGTTGGCGGATCTGCTGTGACAGCGCCGGTTGCGAGATCGACAGGCGTTCTGCGGCGCGGCCGACATGACCTTCCTCGTAGACCGCGACGAAATAACGCAGTTGCTTGAAGTCCATAAGTAATGCTTATCGAAAATGCTGGGAAATCGAAATGGCCTGAAGCCGCCCGTGAGCCTAGTCTAACCGCATTCGTAAGGCTTACAGGGCCAGAAAGCGCGATGAATAGCGTTCGCATACCGAGTCTTTGCATAGGCAGTTCAAAAAACCTCAAGCGAGGTTTTTATCCATGAATCTGTTCAGTTTGCGGCGTCAGGCGCCGAGTCTTGATGACCTCGCCAGCGAGGTTGCTCAATCGGCAGACAGCGATACGCTGAGCGCCGAGCGGCTGATGCCCAGCGTCGAACGTCCCCGACAGGTCTTCGTTCGCGGGCAGGGCTCCTGGCTGTGGGACAGTCAAGACCGCGCCTATCTGGATTTTTCCCAGGCCGGCGGCGCGAACAGCCTTGGCCATAGCCCTTCGGCACTGGTCAAGGCGATCGCCAGCCAGGCTCAGGCGCTGATCAATCCCGGTTTCAATCTGCACAATCGCGGCATGCTCAGCCTGGCCGAACGCCTGTGCGCCAGCACCGCCAGCGATCAGGCGTATCTGCTCAACAGCGGCAGCGAAGCCTGTGAAGCCGCGATCAAACTGGCGCGCAAATGGGGGCAACTGCACCGCGGCGGTGCCTCGCGCATCATCGTCGCGAAGCAAGGTTGCCATGGGCGCAGCCTGGCGACGCTCTCGGCATCGGACAGCGACAATCTGCACAATCGTTTTGCGCCGTTGCTACCGGGTTTCGATCCGGTACCCTTCAACGACTTGCCAGCACTGCATGCGGCGGTCGATGCGCAGACCGTAGCGATCATGCTTGAGCCGATCCAGAGCGATGCCGGCGTTGTACCGGCGACCGAGCACTATCTCAAAGGCGTCGAGCGACTGTGTCGCGAGTTAGGCATTCTGTTGATACTCGACGAAGTGCAGACCGGCATCGGGCGTTGCGGCACCCTGCTCGCCGAGCAGTCCTATGGCGTACGCGCCGATATCGTCGTGCTTGGCAAAGGCTTGGGCGGCGGTGTGCCGTTGGCGGCACTGTTGGCCCGCGGCAAGGCCTGTTGCTTCGCCGTCGGCGAACTGGGCGGCACGCATCACGGCAACGCACTGATGACCGCGGCCGGCCTGGTGGTACTCGACAGCGTGCACGACCGTAGCTTCCTCCAGCAGATCAATGACAACGGCGAGCATCTGCGCGCGGGTTTGGCGCGATTGGCGCAGCGCTACGGCCATGGCGAATTGCGCGGCCAAGGCCTGTTTTATGGGCTGACCCTGTCCGAAAACTGCGCCGACGCCGTCGTTCACGCCGCGCTGCACGAAGGCCTGATACTCAACGCCGCGCAAGCCGACTGCCTGCGCTTCACTCCGGCCCTTACCGTCAGCAAAGCCAACATCGATGAAATGCTTCTGCGGTTGGGTCGCGCTTTTTCCCGCGTACGCACGGCACAGCTGCAATGCCGCAAGGGGATAGCCGTCTGAGCGGGCAAGCACTGCCGAACTGAAAGAACCGTCTCGCGGTATAACGCACGCCCCACGCCTGATTCTTTTGGCGTGGGGCGTTTTTTTGTGGCCGGGTTTTGCAGATGGGATTTAGAGCTTGAGAGATTTTGACGCGAATGGTCTTTTAGAAAACGCCAGCAAAGGATGCGGGCGCGGCCCACTCGAAATTGACGAAAAGCTGTTTTGCGATATGTACCACTAGGTGGTATGTTTTTGGAAGGGATACCTATGTCATTCAGGCTGTTCAAGACCAAACGTTTTGCCTTACAGGCCGGCAGGGCATGGATTACCGACGAGGAGTTGCAAGGAGCGTTTCTCCAGATGCTTCAGGGGCAAGCGGACGATCTTGGCGGGGGCGTGTGGAAGAAGCGTTTGAATGCTAACCGTCACCGTTCGATTGTCTTGGCAAAGGGCGGGCATTATTGGATCTATCAGGTACTGTTCGCCAAACAGGATCAGAGCAATATCACCCCAATTGAATTAAGGGATTTACGTAAGTTGGCGAAGGCCTATGCGCAACTGACCGAAGAGCAAATCGGAGATTTGTTGGCGATGAAGGAATTTGTGGAGATATTTCATGAGCAAGAAATTCAAAAGTGAAGTCTTTGAATCGATACACGAATCAGCCGGTGCGTTACTCGCTGTCGGAGCCATTAGCAAGGCAACGATGCGGGAGTTCGATGAGTCCTGTCTGGCATCGGTACCTGCAGCGATCCCGGCCGAGGAAATAAAGGCACTCCGCGAGCGCAACAAAGTCAGCCAACCGGTGTTTGCACGGTATCTGAACACCAGTGCATCGACAGTAAAACAATGGGAGTCGGGTGACAAACATCCCAGCGGAATGGCTCTGAAGTTGCTGAGCATCGTGCAGAAACATGGACTGAAAATTCTGGCTTGAGTCGGGTGCAGCTATTGCAGTGAACCCTGACGAACGGCGCTGGTCGATTAGCTTGTATGGCTCAGGCGAGCCAACCCCCATTCAGGAGCTGCCCCATGGATTTCATTCGCATCATCATCGCTATTCTGTTGCCGCCACTGGGCGTGTTTTTGCAGGTCGGGTTTGGCGGGGCATTCTGGTTGAACATTCTGCTGACGTTGTGTGGCTACATTCCGGGCATCGTGCATGCGGTGTATATCATCGCCAAGCGTTGAGTCCGGTAGCGTCTATTAGATAGCTTTCGCGAGCAGGCTCGCTCCCACACTGGATCTGTGTTGTACATAAGTCCTATGTGGGAGCGAGCCTGCTTGCGAATGAGGCACCGCTAGTTCTGAGCAAGCTCTGATCCCATTACCCGCCGATAAAATGTCCACTCCTGTTCCAGCGCATGCGCCTGATTGGTCGCGCGGCGAAAGCCGTGGCGTTCGTCGGGGTAGTAATGCGCCTCGACACCAATACCGTTTTGCTCCAGCGCCGCAACCATGTCGCGGGTCTGTTGTGGCACGACCACGGCATCCAGCTCACCTTGAAAGAAAATCACCGGCACGCGAATGTTGTTCGCATGCAACAGCGGAGTGCGGGCGGCGTAGCGTTCGGCGTCCTGCCCGGGATCGCCGATCAGCCAGTCCAGGTAATCGCCTTCGAACTTGTGCGTGGCCCGGGCCAATGTGACCGGGTCGCTGACGCCGTAGAGGCTGGCGCCTGCGCGGAAAACCTGCCTGAACGCCAGTGCGCACAAAGTCGTATAGCCGCCTGCGCTGCCACCACGAATAAACGCGCAGTTGCCGTCGATCAGACCCTGTTCGGCCAGGTAGCCGACCACCGCGCAAGCATCCTCGACATCCACCTCGCCCCAGCGCAGGTGCAACGCTCGGCGGTATTCGCGGCCATAACCGCTGCTGCCGCGATAGTTGAGGTCGGCGACGGCGAAGCCACGTTGTGTCCAGTACTGAATGCGCGGATCGAGTATCGGGTAGCAGGCCGACGTCGGGCCGCCGTGGATGAACACCACCAGCGGCGGTTTTGGCTCATCGCTCATGGTCGGATAAAAGAAGCCGTGCGCCTCACCCGAACCGCTGGGATAGCGCAAGGTTTGCGGGTGGCTGATGCGTTCGTCGGGCAATGGAGCCACGCCACCCGCCAAAACGTTCACTGCGCCCGTCGCTCGATCAATGGCAATCACCGCAGAAGGGCTGAGCGGTGACGCGGCAATGCAGTAGATAAACTGCTCATCCAGCGCCAGATGACGGAAGCGGCTGTAATCGCCGGTGAAGTCTTGATTGCCGAGAGCCAAACGGCCAAAGCCGCCTTCGCTCCAACTGGCTAACACGCGATCGCCGACAGGTAACCAGGTGCAGCCGCCCAGTTGCCACGGCGCGGGCGCATGATCGGCTGTGGCACTGGACAGCGCTTGCAGTCCGTCGCACGTTTCGCCCCACGGTTGCCAGAATCCGCCACGATCAGTCAGGCAATACAAACGGCCATGGGCGTCAAAACGCGGCTGCTGGATCGACTCTTCCATCTGGTCGCCGGCGACACAGCGAGGCACGGAAAAATCACCGTCAGCGATCATCAGGCGTGTCGAGGTCCACGGCTGATGCGGCCGGCTCCACTCGACCCACGCCAGACGCTGGCCATCCGGGCTGAGCGTCGGCGCCGCATAAAAATCGGCGCCCTCGGCCAGGACCTGCCGTGCGCCGCTCACCAGATCGATTGCCACCAGGCGATGCTGATCCTGCTGCTCCTCGACCGCCAGGATCCGACCATTGGCGAAATGCAGATCGCCATAACGGCAATCAGCCGAAGTCAGCGCTTGCGGCTCACTCTCCAGCGTCTGCCGATACAGCTGTTGATCCGCTTCATTGACGAAAACCACACCGTCAGGCGTCAGACAAAACGCTCCACCGCCGTATTCGTACACACGGCTGCGTACGCTGAAACCATCGGGTGTCAGACGTTTCGCCACGCCGTCGCGCCAATGCCAGATGCGACAGGCCGCATCTTCGGGGCGATATTCATTCCAGAACAAGCCGTGGGCGCCGAGCTGCAATTCGGCGAAGTCGGTCCCGGCGGCGACGGCTTGGGCGGCGCTGAAAGGCTCAGCCCTTGGCGATGAGGCGCGAGTTTCGTTCATTGCGAAAGGCCAGTTGTTCAATGGTTTGAGTGGCGTGCTCGGCTTCTTCGCGGGCCTTGAGGATCACGCCGTGATGTTCCGACTTGCTGCACACCGGGTCGGCATTGCTGGCATCGCCGGTGAGCATGAAGGCCTGGCAGCGGCAGCCGCCGAAGTCCTGCTCTTTTTCATCGCAGGACCGGCACGGTTCGGGCATCCAGTCGTAACCGCGAAAGCGGTTGAAGCCGAACGAGTCGTACCAGATGTGTTGCATGCTGTGATCGCGCACGTTGGGAAATTGCACCGGCAACTGACGGGCGCCATGGCAGGGCAGGGCGGTGCCGTCCGGGGTCACGGTCAGGAAAATACTGCCCCAGCCGTTCATGCAGGCTTTCGGGCGTTCTTCGTAGTAGTCCGGAGTGACGAAAATCAGCTTGCACGGATGCCCTTCGGCTTCCAGTTTCGCCCGGTATTCGTTGGTGATGCGTTCGGCGCGGACCAATTGTTCCTGGGTCGGCAACAAGCCGACCCGATTGAGCTGCGCCCAGCCGTAGAACTGGCAGGTGGCGAGTTCGACGAAGTCGGCTTCCAGCGCAATGCACAGCTCGATGATGCGGTCGATCTTGTCAATGTTGTGCCGATGGGTGACGAAGTTCAGCACCATCGGATAGCCGTGGGCCTTTACCGCCCGGGCCATTTCCAGCTTCTGCGCGAAGGCTTTTTTCGAACCGGCGAGCAGGTTGTTCACTTGCTCGTCACTGGCCTGGAAGCTGATCTGAATGTGATCGAGCCCGGCCTTTTTGAAAACGCTGATTTTCTGCTCGGTCAGACCAATGCCGGAGGTGATCAGGTTAGTGTAGAAACCCAACTGCCGTGCTTCGCGAATCAGCTCGGCGAGGTCCTGGCGCACCAACGGTTCGCCACCGGAAAAGCCCAGTTGCGCGGCGCCCATTTCCCGCGCTTCGCGAAAGACCTTGATCCACTGCTCGGTGCTCAGCTCTTTGCCTTGCTCGGCGAAATCCAGTGGATTGGAGCAGTACGGGCATTGCAGCGGGCAGCGGTAAGTCAGCTCGGCGAGCAGCCACAGCGGCAGGCCGACTTCAGGTTTTGCCGGCAGATCAGTCAAGGGTGATCCAGTGCTCTGCACGGGCAACCTCCATGAATTGCTCGATGTCATCACCAAGCTCAGGCACGTCGGGGAACTGCTCTTCGAGCTTGGCGATGACTGCGGCAACATCGCGTTCGCCATCAATCAAGCCACCGATCAGCGCGGCGCTGTCGTTCAGTTTGATCATGCCCTCCGGATACAACAGCACATGGCCTTTCTGCGCCGGTTCGTACTGAAACCGGTAGCCGGGGCGCCATTTCGGTGTCCAGGTGCGGTCGAAACTCATAAGGTGATTCCTTTATGCCAGACCCGTTGTTCGGTCACGCTGTGATACGGCGGACGGTTCAGTTCGTAGGCCATGCTCATGGCGTCGAGCATGCTCCAAAGAATGTCCAGTTTGAACTGTAGAATTTCCAGCATGCGCTCCTGGCCTTCGCGGGTCTTGTAGTGTTCCAGCGTGATCGCCAGACCATGCTCGACGTCACGGCGCGCCTGACCGAGGCGGGTGCGGAAATATTCGTAGCCGGCCGGGTCGATCCACGGGTAATGCTGCGGCCAACTGTCGAGGCGCGATTGGTGGATCTGCGGCGCGAACAGCTCGGTCAGCGAGCTGCTGGCGGCTTCCTGCCAACTGGCGCGGCGGGCGAAGTTGACGTAGGCATCGACGGCGAAACGCACGCCGGGCAGCACCAGCTCTTGCGAGCGCAATTGATCTGGATCGAGGCCGACAGCCTGGCCCAGACGCAGCCAGGCTTCGATGCCGCCGTCTTCACCGGGCGCGCCGTCGTGGTCGAGCAGGCGCTGAATCCACTCGCGGCGGATTTCCCGATCCGGGCAGTTGGCGAGGATCGCCGCGTCTTTCAGAGGGATGTTCACCTGGTAGTAAAAACGGTTGGCGACCCAGCCCTGAATCTGCTCGCGGGTCGCCCGGCCTTCGTACATCGCCACGTGGTAGGGGTGGTAGATGTGGTAATAGGCGCCTTTGGCGCGCAGGGCCGCTTCGAATTCGGCGGGGGACATTGGCGTGTCGGGCATGTTTGTTCTCCTGAACAACCATTGGATTCTGTGGAGTCTGGTCGGGCGCTTTCGCGAGCAAGCTCGCTCCCACATTGGGTCTGCGGCGTACACAAAACCCCTGTGGGAGCGAGCCTGCTCGCGAAGGGGTCATGCGCTACAGCACAATACTCATGCCATCAAACGCCACCTCAACATTACGCCGAGCCAGCTCCGCACGCTCCGGCGAATCCTCGTCAAGAATCGGGTTGGTGTTGTTGATGTGGATAAGCACCTTGCGCTGTTCAGGCAATTGCTCCAGCACTTCGAGCATGCCGCCGGGGCCGTTCTGCGCCAGGTGGCCCATTTCGCGACCGGTGCGGGTGCCGACGCCACGGCGCTGCATTTCGTCGTCGTCCCACAGCGTGCCGTCGACCAACAGGCAATCGCTGCCCGCCATGATTTCCAGCAGTGGCGCATCGACTTTGCCCAGGCCCGGCGCGTAGAACAGCTTGCCACCTGTGTTGAGGTCTTCGACGATCAAACCGATGTTGTCACCCGGATGTGGATCGAAACGGTGCGGCGAATACGGCGGTGCGGCGCTGCGCAATGGCAGTGGAGTGAAGCGCAGGTTCGGGCAGGCTGCGACGGTGAAGCTCTGATCGAGTTCGATACGGTTCCAGTTCAAACCGCCGTTCCAGTGCGTAAGCATCTTGAACAGGGGGAAACCGGTGCTCAGGTCTTCGTGGACCATGTCTGTGCACCAGACCTGATGCGGGCAGCCTTCGCGCAGACTGAGCAGGCCGGTGGTGTGGTCGATCTGGCTGTCCATCAGGATGATCGCGCTGATGCCGGTGTCACGCAGGGCGCGGCCCGGTTGCATCGGGGCAAAGCTTTGCAGTTGCGCGCGGATGTCCGGCGAGGCGTTGCACAGCACCCAGTTCACACCGTCATCGGAAAGGGCGATGGACGATTGGGTGCGGGCCTTGGCATTCAGGCTGCCGTCGCGAAAGCCTGCGCAGTTGACGCAGTTGCAGTTCCACTGCGGAAAACCGCCACCGGCGGCCGAACCCAGAATCTGGACGAACATGAACGCTCCATCATTTCAACGCGGAAAATAAAACGCCCCGGCGAGCCGAGGCGTTGCACTGCAATTCTACGTAAGCAGAACTCAGCGGCTGGCGAAGTACATGGTGACTTCGAAGCCGATACGCAGGTCGGTGTAAGCAGGTTTGGTCCAGGCCATGAGGTGTCTCCTTCTGTGGGTTGGGATAGCGCTATCCATAGGTATAGTCCACGGCAGCGCGACGATGTTCCAATTAGTTAGGCGGCTATGTTACTCAAAATTTCAGCGCGATGACCCCTGAATCTTTGAGAAAGCTCTTTGCGGCCTCGGTAATGATCAGTTTGCCGCTTGCCACGGCGCGTCCGGCATCGATTCATTGGCCAGGCAATG
Source organism: Pseudomonas sp. SWRI81 (assembly GCF_014268545.1). Taxonomy (NCBI): domain Bacteria; kingdom Pseudomonadati; phylum Pseudomonadota; class Gammaproteobacteria; order Pseudomonadales; family Pseudomonadaceae; genus Pseudomonas; species Pseudomonas sp. SWRI81. Next base: position 67,633 of record NZ_JABWQS010000017.1, on the reverse strand, counting down.
CCAACCGCCCTCGGCATTGATCAGACGTTGCGCAGCATCGAGCAAAGCCTGGCGATTCAGCTGCTGGATCGCCGCGACCAACTGCTCACAGTAATCCGACGAATGGCCAGCGAGTTTGCCCTGCCACAGCAAGTCGGCAGCATCCTTAGTGGAAAACGTGGCGTCGTCGAACTGATCGGCGAGGCTTTGGCGCTGCTGCTTGAGGCTTGCTTCATCGAGCGTTTCGATCAACGCGGGAATGCCGTTGAAAAACTCCTGAGTGTATTCGAGCAACTTGCCCGCCGCAGTCGTCGGCGATTGCACGCCAAAGACAATCGCAGTCTTGCCGTACAACTGGCGCAGGGCGCTGAATACGGCGTAACCCAATTGCAGTTCGGCACGCAGGCGCTGATAAAAAGGCGTCTGGCACAACTGAGCCAGAAGGCGCCATGCTGCTTCATCAGCGATGTCGCGGCTGGCAGTCGGGCAGATCAGCAGCAAGGCGTGTTCGCTGGAGGCCGTGTTGATCTGGCTCCATTGGTACTGGCCTTGGGTGATCGGTGTCACCGGTAGCTGAGTGTCCGGCGTGCCGGGAATGCGGCTCAGCGCCAGATCCATGGCTGACTGGGTCTGTTGATTTAGCCCTAGAGCGAGGCCGTCCCAGCGCGAAGTTGTCCACAGCTGATTGGCGTCATCGCTGGTTTCAATCGTGGGCAGGCATTTTTCCGGCAACGCTTCGAGTAGTTGGCGGATCGGCATCGACGGTATCTGTAGCTCATCGCGCGGCGAAACGGCTTCGATCATCGTCAGACATTTCAGCGCATGCTCAAGGATGCTAGGCATCGGTTCCTGAAGTCCGGTCATCTTCAGCAGCCATTGGTTACCTGCGGCGCTGAAAGACAACTCCACGCCGGCTTCGGACGCGTCTTGCCGGGTTTGCTGCAGACTGCGCTGTAATCTTGAACGCAGATCGACGCTGGCTGCCGCCTCGACCTGCCAACGAAGATAAATCGCGCCTTCATCGCCGCAGTCCGGCAGCGTCTGGCTGAACTGCATAGGAGACCGTTCGCGACGGCTGCGCGAGCGATCCTGGGCGAAGGTGCGCAGGCCACGGTGGGCGCTGGTCTGGCCGCGAATCAGCCCGGCGTTGGCCAGCGGTTCACTGGCGCGCAAGAAAGGATTGGCTGCGGGCAGGTGCCACTGATCGCTGAAGTTATCCACAACGCCGATTTCCCGCAGGATGCGCTCAAGCGCGGCGGCAGCCGATTCGGACAGGCCGAATGCATGCTGCTCGACGTCGATTCGCGCCAGTTGCAACGCGCCGCGGACTTGCTGCTGGCGCTGAAGCAGGGCGGCGTATTCCTCGCGCAACGGCGTCCAGTCCTGACGGGCGAAGAAGCTCAGCCAATCCAGCAGCTGTTCGTGAATGGCGTTCAAGTGCTCGCCGTCGGCATGGAATTGAAGATGCAGCAGCGCTTGCCCGGCAAACTGGTAGAGCGGCGTGGCTTTCAAACCATCGGCCAGTTTTTGCTGGCGCAAATGCGCGAGCAATCCACCGGTTTTGGCGCTGTTCAACCAATGGCAGAGAAAGGCCATCGCCTCGGCGGATGACTGGGGCAAAGCCTCGAAAGCGAATAACAGGTTCGCGTGAGCGCCAACCTGTTGATAACTTTTCACCGTCAGCGGTGGCGGTGCGGCCTGGGCCACTTTATCCCCAACCGGCAACACCGCTGCGAATTGCCGCGCCAACTCCCGCAATTCATCAATACTCTGCGGACCGACCAGACTGAGGCTCATTTGCCCGGTTCGATAAAACCGCTGATGGACATCTTTCAGCGCCGACTGAAACCCAGGCGATTCGACCTGCAAGCTGTCCCGATTGCCCGCATGAAAACCGCGCAACGGATGCTCCGCTGGTAGACCTTCATACAAGGCAAACTGCTGTTGCGCTGTCGGATCCTGCGACCAGGCGACGAATTCGGCCTGCAGCACTTCCCGTTCACGCAGTTGATCGTCCAGATTCATACGTGGCCGGGCGAGCATGTCTGACAGACGCTCGAGCCCCGCGCTGAAGGACGACACAGGCAACTCGAAGAAAAAATCCGTGGTGCGTTCGCGGGTGCTGGCATTCACCTGCCCGCCGTGACGTTGCACGTAGGCCATCAGCCCTTCGTCTGTGGGAAAACGCTCGGTGCCGAGGAACAGCAAGTGCTCAAGAAAATGCGCCAGCCCCGGCCATGCCAGCGACACGTCGTGACTGCCAGCGGCCACCCGCAATGCGGCGGCACTGCGCTTGAGGCCCGGCACATGGCGCAGGGTCACGCGCAGGCCGTTGGCCAGGGTTTCAATTTGGGGGCGGGGGTGAGTCGGCGCAGGCATGGGCACTTCCAGAACAGTGAAGTGCCCATGCTAGCGGATTAGCGCCGGTTGAGCGCGCCGTAAAGCTCTGGACGGCGATCGCTGAGATAGCGGTTGGCCTGGCGTGAATCGTTCATCAGTTGTCGGTCCAGTTCGCCAACGATCAACGCTTCGTCCAGACCTGCCAGAGCGATACGGCTGCCGTCCGGCGCGGCGAGGCTGCTTTGCCCGCAGTACTGAATATCGCCTTCATGCCCGCAGTAATTGGCGTAAGCCACATAGCACTGGTTTTCGAAGGCGCGGGCACGCACGGTGACATCGGCGACAAAGTCGAACGGAATCATGTTTGCTGTCGGCACCACAATCAGCTCGGCGCCGGCCAAGGCCAGACGACGAGTGTTTTCCGGAAATTCCAGGTCGTAGCAGATCAGGAATCCGAGCTTCCAGCCGTTCAGTTCAACCACCGGCAACTCCGCATCGCCAGGGCTGAACATAGACCGGTCGAGGTCGCCGAACAGATGCGATTTGCGGTAATTGCACAGGCGCTCGCCGTGCGCGTCGATCAGTTGCACAGCGTTGTAAATCTGCCCGTCAGCGGTGCGCTCGGGGTAACCGTAAACGATCGCCAAGCCGGCAGCCTTGGCGATCCGGCCGATCTGCTGCGCCCATTCACCGTTGTAGACCTCGGCCAGGGTGCTGACCGCTTCGGCGCCGATGTTGTAGCCGGTCATGAACATCTCCGGCAGCACCAGCAGATCAGCGCCTTTGGCCTCCATCGCCACTTGATGCAGGCGATGCAGGTTGGCGACGGGGTCGAGTGGTAGCGGCGGACATTGGTAAACGGCTACGCGCATCAGGGATTCCTCTTACTCGGGCAGGGCGATAGGGCCGATGTCTTTGAACACATCACCCGGGCCGGGGTTCTCTTTATGTGTGGACCCGCCGAAGTGGTTCATGATTCCCCACACCGCATTGAGCGAAGTCTGCACCGCGCCTTCGACCCACGCCGGCGTCCACGACACATCGTCGCCGGCGATGAAAATCCCGCGCTGCTCGGCCGGCATCTCGTCCTGCATGAAGTGCGCGTACATGCGCTGGTTGTAGCGGTAATGGCCCGGCAGCGCGCCTTTGAAGGCACCGAGGAAATACGGATCGGCCTCCCATGACACGGTGATCGGATCGCCGATGATGCGTGCGGCGATGTCGACTTTCGGGTAGATCTTTTTCAACGCGTTCAACGCCAGCTCAACGCGTTTTTCCACCGGATGCGGGAGCATTTTCAACGCGTCGCTCATCCATGAATAGGACAGGCAAATCACGCCCGGCTTGTCGTCGCCGTTGTCGAACAGGTAGGTGCCACGGGTCAGGCGATCGGTGAGGGTCATGCTCATCAGGTCGCGGCCGGTCTCGGGGTCCTTGTCCTTCCAGAATGGCCGATCGACCATCACGAAAGTCTTCGACGACTGCATGTAGCGCGTGCGGTCGAGAGCCATCCACATCTTCTGCGAGAACAGGCTTTCGTCGCATTCGATCTGCGTGGTCAGCAGCCAGCTCTGGCAGGTGGTCAGCACGGCGGCGTATTCGCGGGTGTCACCGTTGTTGTCGGTAACGGCGAAGCGGCCACCCGGGGCATGGGCAATTTTTTTCACACCGGAACGCGGTGCGCCACGGTGCAGGGATTTCAGACTGGTGCCCGCGGGCCAATGCACGCAGCGCTCCGGCACATGGCGCCAGATGCCTTGTGGGACCTGCTCGACGCCGCCGACCACCAGGTGTTGGTGATCATCGCAGTTGGTCATCACTACGCGGAAAATTTCCAGCATGGAGTTGGGAAAGTCAGAATCCCAGCCGCCGGTGCCGAAACCGACCTGGCCGAACACTTCACGGTGCTGGAACGACAATTTGGCGAAGGCTTTCGAGGTGGCGACAAAGTCGTAAAAGGTCCGGTCGTCCCACAGCGGCACAAGCTTGTTCCACAACTCTTTCAGGCGCGGCACATCGCGATCGCGAATGGCTTGCTGGATGTCGGAGAACTGCGAACCGGCCTCCAGCGCATCCGCCCAAGCGTCTGCCACTTCCTGAAACAATGCTGGAAGATCCTTCAGGCTTTCTGCGTAATAGGTTTCGCCTTCCAGGTCGATCACGGTGCTGCCTGAGGCACCCGTCAGCGGGTTCGGGAAAGGTTTGGTTTCCAGACCGAGCTTGTCGACGTAGTGATAGAACGCCGTGGAAGACACCGGGAAACGCATGCCGCCGAGTTCCGCGACGATGGCGTCGGTACCGTTGAAGGCTTGCGAGCGCAGACGGCCGCCGAGCTTCGATGCCTCGTACACCACCGGCTTCAAACCGAGTTTCATCAGTTCATACGCAGCCACCAGACCGGCAATGCCCGCGCCGACAATTGCCACTTCGGCGCCATGGTTATGCTCAGGAATACTGCCCAGGCCGGCGGGGTGCTCGATCCAGTCGTCAAACGCGAACGGAAAGTCCGGACCGAAAATCGTGATTGGTTTCTTGCCGTCTGCAGGATGGCGATTGTTCTTGTTCATTGGCTGACCTTACTGGCGACCCGACGCAGGATTCGCGTCTGAGTATAGGAAAAGATGCCAGCCATTCTAGGGAGGCTAGAACACGTTAATAAGACGCAAAGTGTCGTCGTTTTGCCGATCAATCATTCAATTTGACGATCGCTGACTGCACACCGACCAGATTGTAGGCGCGAGCCTGCTCGCGAAGAGGTCCTGTCACCCACCCGGGAGTCCTGCCAATATCTTAAACCGGCTGTCCCCGATCAATCTTGCTACTTAAAATAATCGAAGTCGTGGTTTTCTCCACCCCATCGACACTGCCAATCTGGTCCAGCAACTGATCGAGCTGTTCTGGCGAATCCGTACGTAGCCAAGCCACATAATCAAACTCGCCACTCACCGCACAGAGCTGTTGCACCTGCGCCATCGCACTCAAACGGCGCAGCACTTCCTTGCCAGAGCGCGGCTGCACCTTGATCCCGACGTATGCCTGCAGGCCGCCGTCGACCACGCGCTGACCGAGGCGTACGCCGTAACCGGTAATCACTTTGGCTTTTTCCAGGCGTGCCAGACGCGAAGTGACGGTGGTGCGAGCAATCCCCAGTTGCCGAGCGAGCATGGCCACGCTTTCGCGGGCATTGATCTGCAGAGCGGCGATCAACTGGCGGTCGATTTCGTCGAGGATGGGGGGGCGGGTGTCAGGCAAGGGAAGCTCCATAAGCGTTGGGTCGGAACGGGGCGCACTTTACAGGCAAACGACGATAGGCTTTTGAGCGATAACAAAGTGGCTACGTGTGGCTCCGCTGAAACAAATGTTCTGACAATTGATTTGACTTGTCTGCCCTGTTTCCCAAGAATGCCAACAAGAGCGCGAAATCTGTTGCCTTGCAGGGCGATAGCAGACGTAGGTACCTCAGCGATGCTGCAACATCGGTGTCAGGTGAGACCTCTTCATCCCATTTCCTGGGGATGCAAATATCGGGATTTAGATGTTATGGGCGGCCCGATGGCTGCCCTTTTTTTGTCCGTAAGAATGTACCGCCTATACAAAAGCACGCCTTTTCGATGCCTGTTCATCGCTCTCGCCGGAGCGTGCATGAAATTCCATAAAACGTGTCCATTGCGAGTGTCCACAACCACAAGCATGTCGTTTTTGGCCTCATAGGCATTGATGAATGCCATTCGATGTCCGCCGTTATCGTAACGAATTCTCCATATTTCAAAGGGGCCCGTTAAGGTATCGATAGCGTGTCGAACATAGCGCTCGCGGGAATCCGGGCGTTTCTCAACGATGTGGGCCAGTTTTTCTCTCGCAACCGCAACGTTTCCAATAGGCGTCAGGATGGTGACGGCCATGATTGATTCATCAATGAATCCGAAGTATTCAAGGAGTATTCCCAAGGCACCCGCTGCATCGTCAGCCCTCTTTATTTCCTCGATTGCGGCTGATCGAAGTTCTTTCGAGAGCGTTCGCAAGTCGGGTAAAGCAAGATCGGTCCAGGTTGCTTGGCCGGCTGCTTCCTTTGTTGTTGGAGCAGCATTTGTGAGCATGGAAACAATCCTGGGCGGCGATGGCGTCCGGAGATTACTAGCTCGCAGGAGAACCTAACAACGCTGCAAACGTGCCAGAAACATCACTTCAGAATCTTCCTACAGATATCGCAGCTGTCTTCCGAGCGTCGCGATTAGCAAGACTGAGAAATTAAACGCCAAAAAAAAACCGCGCATTCAGCGCGGCTTTTAATTTGGTGGGCCCACACGGACTTGAACCGTGGACCAAAGGATTATGAGTCCTCTGCTCTAACCAACTGAGCTATAGGCCCTCAGTAGGCCGCGGATTATAGCGACGGTTTCGCGGCTGTGCTATCCGAAAAATCCGATACGGTTACTTGCAGAAACGTTGCGGCGAATTCGTCCGGTGGTAGCGGCAGGCTGACGATGTAGCCCTGGATCTGTTCACAGCCCTCAGTGGCGAGGAATTGCTGTTGCGCCTGGGTTTCGACGCCTTCGGCAATAATGGTGAATTGCATGCTCCGTCCCAGCGCAATGATGGCGCGCACAATCGCTGCGTCGTGGGGGTCGTCGGGCAGGCCGCGGACGAAAGACTGGTCGATTTTGAGGATGTCCAGGGGCAGGCGCTTGAGGTAACTCAACGAAGAGTAGCCGGTGCCGAAGTCGTCGATTGCCAGTTGTACGCCGAGGCGTTTGAGTTGATGCAGGACCGCCAGTGCCTCTTCGGCCTGACTCATGATGAAATTCTCGGTAATTTCCAGTTGCAGTAATTCCGGCTGCAGGCGGTTGTCGCTGAGCAGTTGCTCGATGCGCCCGAGCAAGTTCGGCTGGCGCAATTGCGCACCGGCGAGATTTACCGAGAGCGGGCCGAGACTGTCGTAGACCTGGTTCCACTCGAACATTTGCCGGCACGCGGTCTCAAGGACCCAGTCGCCGATCTGCAGGATCATGCCGTTTTCTTCGGCCAACGCAATGAAGTGCTCCGGCGGGACCTCGCCGAACGTTGGATGCCGCCAGCGGATCAAGGCTTCGGCGCCGACCAGACGGTGGTCGATGAGGCTGATTTTTGGCTGGTAATAGAGGAACAGTTCATCACGCTCGATTGCCCGGCGCAGTTCGTGTTCCAGGGCGACGCGTTCACTGGCTTGGGCGGTGAGGTCGCGGGTGTAGCTTTCGACGCGGTTACGGCCCTTGGCTTTGGAGCGGTACATCGCCGCATCGGCGTTCTTCACCAAGGTAGCGACATCGCAGCCATCGCGAGGATAGAGGCTGGTGCCGATACTGGCGCTGATGAAAAACTCATGTTCACCAGCCTGGAACGGCGCGCTGAAGCAGTTGAGCAGTTTGGTCGCGATGTTGTCGGCATCGCTGGCCTGTTGCAGGCCGGGCAGCAGGATGATGAATTCGTCGCCGCCCAGTCGCGCGACCGTGTCGATGTCGCGCAGTTGTTCTTTCAAGCGCACCGCGATGCCTTTGAGCAGCAGGTCGCCGACCGGATGGCCAAGGCTGTCGTTGATGTGCTTGAAGCGGTCCAGATCCAGAAACAGCACGGCACCCAGGCTGCCGTTTTCCTGTTGACTGTTCAGTGCCGCCAACAAGCGGCTTTCAAACAGCGTACGGTTCGGCAGGCCGGTGAGCGGGTCATGGTGGGCCTGATAGTCGAGCCTGGCCTGGGCATGTTTGAGGCTGGAGATGTCGGCGAACACCGCGACAAAGTGAGTGATGAACTTGTCACGGTTGCGCACGGCGCTGATGGTCAGCCAGCTCGGGTACAACTCGCCGTTCTTGCGCCGGTTGGAAATCTCGCCCTGCCAGTGACCCTCGTCGGTCAATTGATGCCACATCGCAGCGTAAAACGCGCTGTCATGCAGGCCTGAGGCGAGCAGGCGGGGTGTATGTCCAAGCGCTTCGCTTTCGCTGTAGCCGGTAATTTCGGTAAACGCCCGGTTGACCGCGCTGATGTGTTGCTGGGTGTCGGTAATCAGCACGCCTTCGGCGGTGCTCTCGAACACGGTGGCGGCCTGTTGCAGTTTTTCCTGCATCAAATGGCGTTCAGTGATATCGCGAGCGATGGTCAGCATGCAGTCTTCGTCGCCGATCGGCAGCGGGCGACTGGACACTTCGCACAGGCGAATCTGCCCGTCGCTGCGGCGGATATGGCAACTGAAGTCTCGAACGAAACCGTCGCGCTGCAGCAGGTCGAGCATCTGTTTGCGTTCGTTGAGGTTGACCCAGATGCCCAGGTCAAGCGTCGAGCGATCTACCGACATGGCGCTGTTGAACCCGGTGATGCGACTGAAACCTTCGTTGACCTCAAGCAGCAGGCCGTCACTCTGGCGCGACAGCAGCAAGCCGTCCGGTGACGCGTGGAAGGCCTTGGCGAACTTCTCTTCGGAGGTTTGCAGCTGTTGCTGGGTTTCCTTGAGTTGGCTGATGTCGCGCACCACAACCACTAGCGCCGGCGTGGTGTCGAGGTCGAATGGCTCGGCGGAAATCAGCCCGGTGAACAATTGGCCGTTGTTACGGCGAAAGGGCATTTCCAGATTGCGGATGCTGCCCGCCTGCAAGCGTTGCAACAGCCCCGGCCCGACACCGGGAATCCCCCAGATATTCAGGTTGGTGGCGGTTTGGCCTACCACTTGCTCAGCCGTGAGGCCGATCTGCTCTTCGAAGGCCTCGTTGACCTCCAGCAAACAGCCGTCGGACAAACGCGCGATGACCAGAATATCCGGACATTGCTGGAAGACCGAAGCGAACTTCTGCTCCGACAGTCGCAGAGCCTCCTCCGTGCGCTTGATTTCGCTGATGTCGATCATCAGCCCGCGCATCACCGGCTCGTGACCATGCTCGATCAGGCTGACGATGTCACGCACCCACAGGCAGCGGCCGTCGGCAGTGATGACGCGATAATCAACGATATGATCGCGCCCCTCGCTCAAGGCTTGCTTGCAGTAATTCTGTGTGCGGGTCAGGTCGGCCGGGTGGATGATGTTGTGCCAGAAGCCCGGAATCAGCCAATGGGATTGTGGATAACCAAGCAGATTTTCTGCGTGGGGCGAAACATAGCTGTAAGTGAAGTCGCTCATGCGCGCTTCCCAGGCGATGGCCGAGAGGCTCTCGACCAGGCCGCGATAGTGATACTCGCTGCTGCGCAATTCCTGTTCGAGGTCGATGCGTCGGGTTATTTCCGAGCTCAGACGACGGTTGATGCGAATCACCACGGCAAGGATGGTCATCAGCAGCAACAGACCCGGCAGGCCATAAATCAATAGATCCGACCAGAACGTACGGTGGTCGAGGACATTGCCGACCCAGTGCTCCTGAATACTGCTGATTTCGGCGGGGGTCATGTCGGCGAGAACTTTGTCGAGAATCCCCACCAGCACTTTGTTGTCGCGGGGCACGGCCATCGCCAGTTGATAGCGATACGGGGTTTCGCCGCTGACGTACAGCCCGTCGAGCTTGAGCTGGCGCAGGCTCCAGACGCTGGAGGCAAGGTCGCCGACGACAGCGTCCACTTCGTCGGTGGCCAGTGCCTGCAAGGCCGAGCTGACGTTGGGCATCGCTACCAGATTCAGATCCGGATGGTGCGTGCGCAGCAATTCGTGGGGTGCGTAGTTTTCCACCACGGCAATTTTCAAACCGTACAGATCATCGAGTTTGCGCGGCTGTGCCCCGCCGACATGGGCAAGGATGACGATCGGAAAGTCGAGATAGGGGCGGGTAAACGCCAGGTAGTTCTGGCGCTCCGGGGTGGACATGATGCCGGGCAGCAAGTCGATCTTGCCTTTCTTGACCTGCTCCAGCACCACCGTCCAGCTCACCGGTTCGATAGGGGTGAGCCTGATCGCCAGGCGTTCGCGGATCACGTCTATGTAGTCGGCGGCCAGGCCTTGATAGCGATTCTGGTCATCACGGAACTCAAACGGCGGCCACGACGCGTCCACACCCAGGCGCAGGTCAGGATGGGCCGCCAGCCAGCTGCGTTCTTCATCGGTCAGAGTCAGCGCGTCAGCCGTTGCGGTCCAGATCATCAATGACAGCAGAAAAAGCGCAGGCGCCAGTCTGTGCATAACGCTCTCGTTATGGCTTTTGGAGGGTTGTTTCGAGTGTAGACGGGGTAACGGCGGGGAGGGTGGTGCGCGGTATTTAATCTGCCACAAAACAAAACCCCCGGCCTGGGCCGGGGGTTCTGGTATCACTCGTCGAGGAAGGAGCGCAGATGCTCGCTTCGCGTCGGGTGGCGCAGCTTGCGCAGCGCCTTGGCTTCGATCTGACGGATCCGCTCACGCGTTACGTCAAACTGTTTGCCCACTTCTTCGAGTGTGTGGTCGGTGTTCATGTCGATACCGAAACGCATGCGCAGTACCTTGGCTTCACGGGCAGTGAGGCCGGACAGCACTTCGCGAGTCGCTTCTTTCAGACTTTCCACCGTGGCGACATCGATTGGCGACTGCATGGTCGAGTCTTCGATGAAGTCGCCCAGATGGGAGTCTTCGTCATCACCAATCGGGGTTTCCATGGAGATCGGCTCTTTGGCGATCTTCAGTACCTTGCGGATCTTGTCCTCAGGCATTTCCATGCGCTCGCCCAGCTCTTCCGGGGTCGGTTCGCGACCCATTTCCTGCAACATCTGCCGGGAAATACGGTTGAGCTTGTTGATCGTCTCGATCATGTGCACCGGAATACGGATGGTGCGGGCCTGGTCGGCGATCGAGCGAGTGATCGCCTGACGGATCCACCAGGTGGCATAAGTCGAGAACTTGTAACCACGACGGTATTCGAACTTGTCCACCGCTTTCATCAGGCCGATGTTGCCTTCCTGAATCAGGTCGAGGAACTGCAGGCCGCGGTTGGTGTACTTCTTGGCGATCGAGATCACCAGACGCAGGTTGGCTTCAACCATCTCTTTCTTCGCGCGGCGGGCCTTGGCCTCACCGATCGACATGCGACGGTTGATGTCCTTGATTTCTGCGATGGTCAGGCCGGTCTCGGTTTCCAGCGCGATCAGTTTCTGCTGGCAACGGATGATGTCCGGCTGCACGCGACCGATGGCTTCGGCGTACTTGCTCTTGCCTTTGGCCAGGGCGTCGGACCAGCTTTCGTCGACTTCATTGCCCGGGAACTGACGCAGGAAATCGGCGCGTGGCATACGTGCATCACGTACGCACAGCTGCATGATCGCGCGCTCTTGCTGACGCAGACGATCCAGGGCACTGCGCACACGCTCGACCAGGGCTTCGAATTGCTTCGGCACCAGCTTGATCGGCATGAACAGCTCGGCCAGGGCCAGCAACTCGGCAACCGCTGCCTTGTTGTGACGACCGTGCTTTTTCAGGGCCTTGCGGGTGATTTCCATCTGGTCGGCCACAGCGCCGAAGCGCTGGGCAGCGATGACCGGGTCCGGACCGCTTTCGGCTTCTTCTTCGTCATCGGAAGATGCTTCGGCTTCTTCGTCGTCGGTTTCGTCGTCGGCTTTAGCGACTTTCGCTTCGACAGGCGGCGGCACTTCGGCAGGCGGCGCGATGCCGTCGTCCGGGTCGATATAACCGCTGAGGACGTCGGACAGGCGACCACCTTCGGTGGTGACGCGGGTGTACTCGGAGAGAATGTGGTCAACCGTGCCAGGGAAGTGCGCAATTGCGCTCATCACTTCACGAATGCCTTCTTCGATCCGCTTGGCGATTTCGATTTCGCCTTCACGGGTCAGAAGCTCGACCGTACCCATTTCACGCATGTACATGCGCACCGGGTCAGTGGTGCGACCAATATCGGTCTCCACCGCCGCCAACGCAGCGGCTGCTTCTTCCGCAGCGGCCTCGTCGGTATCGGCGTCGGCCAACATAAGGGCGTCCGCATCCGGAGCACTCTCGTGTACGGGGATCCCCATGTCGTTAATCATGCGGATGATGTCTTCCACCTGCTCAGGATCTGAAATATCCTCGGGCAGGTGGTCGTTGACCTCGGCGTAAGTCAGATACTTCTGCTCACGACCCAGTTTGATCAACTCAATAATACGAGACTGCTGTTGCGCTTTTCCGGACATAACACCCTATCCACTGAAGGTCTTGGCGGGCAAAAAACAAGCCGAGGATTATACCTGAGCTATGACCTCACGCGCCAGTTGAGGTCGGGTTTGATGCGGAAACATTGCGACTTAAAAGGTCGCGCAGTTGATTTTTCTCTTCCAGGCTCAGTTCGCTTTGTCGCGCTTTCCTGAGCAACTGTTCCAGATTTCGCTCGCGTTGGCGGGCTGACAAGCTAGTAATGGTGTCGAAAAACTGTTGTTCAAGGTTATCTCCGTCAATCAGCCACTCCTTTTCTGCCAGTGCCTTGAGCAAGCGACCCTGTTCGGTGCCGTGCCATCGTGCGATCAACTGAAATGAGTTTAGCTGGGGATTCTTCTGTACGGCTTCCAGCAGCGCCACAAGCAACTGGGCGTTGGTCTGATTTTCATCGGCAATGTGCCCGGCGTCTTCGACGCGCCCGGCCAGCTGCGGGTGATGAAGCAATGTTCTCAGGGCTGTCAGGGTCGGCGATTCGACGCCGATCGGCGTGCGCGGGCGTTGCTGATCGCGATCGCCGCCACGCTTGCCATTCTTGTCCCAGGGTTTTTTGTCCCACTTCTTGCCGCCGGCGCCGGGTTTCTTCGGTGTCCATTCCTGCTGCGGCACATACATGTCCTGTGCCTGCGGCTGATGGTAGTCGCCATAATCCGGCATGGCATCGTAATCGATGCCCGGATCGTAGGCGGGCGGTGCTTCCTGCGGCGCACTCTGGGCAAGCTGACTGACGGTCTCGCTGCTCAGGCCGGTGATTTCGGTCAGGCGCTGGCGCATCAGGATACGCAGGTTCGCCCCTGGAACCTTGTCGATCAGCGGCGCCGCGAGGGTGGCCATGTGGGCCTTGCCTTCGAGCGAACGCGGATCGGCTTCTTCGGTCAGTTGCTGGAAAAAATAATCGGCCAGCGGTTGCGCATGTTGATTGATGCGCGCCTTGAAGGCATCGGTGCCTTCGGCACGAACCAGCGTGTCCGGGTCTTCGCCCTCGGGCAGGAACAGGAATCGCGCGCGGCGCCCGTCCTGAAGGCACGGTAGTGTCGCTTCCAGCGCACGCCACGCGGCATTGCGGCCGGCCTGGTCGCCGTCGAAGCAGAACAATACGTTGGGCACGACGCGAAACAGGCGCTTCAAATGTTCTTCGCTGGTCGCGGTGCCCAGCGTGGCGACGGCATTCTTCAAGCCTTGCTGGGCGAGGGCGATGACGTCCATATAGCCCTCGACGACAATGATTTCGTCGAGGTTGCGGTTGTTCTTGCGCGCTTCATAAAGGCCATAGAGTTCCTGGCCTTTATGGAATACCGGAGTTTCCGGTGAGTTCAGGTACTTGGGCTTGTCGTCGCCCAGTACGCGGCCACCGAAAGCGATGATGCGCCCCCGGGTGTCGCGGATCGGGAACATTACTCGATCACGGAAGCGGTCGTAGCGCTTGCCGGTTTCGGCGTTCTCGATCAGCAGGCCGGCCTCGATCATCGCCTTCTGCTGCAGTGTATCGCTGCTCAGATGCTTGAGCAGGTTGTCCCAGCCCGGTGGCGCAAAACCCAGGCCGAAATCCCGGGCGATCTCGCCGGTCAGGCCGCGACCCTTGAGGTAATCCACCGCGGCCTTGCGCGACGGATGGCTCTTGAGTGCCTGCCGGTAAAAGTCGGCGGCGGCGGTAAGCAGCGGATACAGTGGCGAGTCGGTCGGCTGGCGTGGCTTACGCTCGCGGCCGCTTTCTTCGCGGGGGATTTCCATACCGGCGGCTTTCGCCAGGTCTTCGACAGCCTGGGGGAAGTCCAGGTTGTCGTGATCCATGAGAAAGCCGAGGGCGTTGCCGCCAGCGCCGCAGCCGAAGCAGTAGTAGAACTGCTTGTCCGGGCTGACGCTGAAGGACGGGGTTTTCTCTTTATGGAACGGGCAACAGGCGGTGTAGTTCTTGCCGGCCTTCTTCAATTGCACGCGCGAGCTGACCACGTCGACGATGTCGGTGCGGTTCAGCAGGTCGTCAATGAAGCTCTGGGGAATCAGCCCGGCCATGGCGTTCTCGTCGTCTGCGCTGCAATAAGTCCGTTGCGACAGGCTGTAGGACGCGGGCGATTGTTGGAAACGCACAAAAAGTGCGGCTCGACCGGTGTCGTCTGCGTGATCGCTGTCGGGAAGTGTATCTGCCGAAAATCCACTGACGTTAGTACCTATCAGTCTTCGACTATTTGAAAGTGTTGCGCTGAATCCGCTGACGGCCGGTTGCAGGCCTCGGATAGCTCAATAAAACGGGCACGCATGCAGGTGCCTTGGGCTGATCGTCGTAAGAGGAATCAGTGGGTGTGCTCGTCAGTAGCCTTGAAAGGCTCGTCAGAAAAGACGTGCACCGCTGGCAAAAGAGCCAGGCCTGACGCGGTGAAGCAGATTTGTCTCGGTCGCATCGGCGGCTTCGACGGTGAAGCATCAAGCGTTTTACGCAAATGCCATTAGCCCGGCTGAGGGCCGGGCTTAGGCAAGAAGCTTGCTACGAACGTCTGTGTATTAGTACAGACGAACGGCGCGGCGCTGTTCGCGCTGAACTTTCTTGGCGTGGCGCTTAACAGCAGCTGCTGCCTTGCGCTTACGCTCAGAAGTTGGCTTCTCGTAAAATTCGCGGCTACGAACTTCAGCCAGTACACCGGCTTTTTCGCAGGAGCGCTTGAAACGACGCAGAGCTACGTCGAAGGGTTCGTTCTCTTTTACTTTGACGGCTGGCATCCAGAGCTACCTTCATTCATTACCGGGGTCAACATCCTCGCGGCAAAAGAGCACTTGAAGACGTCGGTTTTTAAGGGTTGCGGATGTTAACCCCTCATCGCTCGGAATGCAAAGCCTCTGATCGAAAACCGCTGGTCGGGGCATCACGTGGCGACTATTATGCGCGCCTTCGAATTCAGCCTAAACAAGGCGCAAACCCATGCTAGTACTGGGATTAGAAACCTCCTGCGACGAAACCGGCGTCGCATTATATGACAGTGAACGCGGCCTGCTGGCCGACGCGCTGTTCAGCCAGATCGACCTCCACCGCGTCTATGGCGGTGTGGTGCCGGAGCTGGCCTCGCGTGACCACGTCAAACGCATGCTGCCCTTGATCCGTCAGGTGTTGGCCGAGGCCGACTGCGTGCCGACCGAGATCGATGCGATCGCCTATACCGCCGGTCCCGGCCTGGTCGGCGCGCTGCTGGTCGGTGCGTCCTGCGCGCAGGCACTGGCGTTTGCCTGGGGGATCCCGGCGCTCGGTGTGCACCACATGGAAGGCCACTTGCTGGCGCCGATGCTTGAGCCGAAACCGCCCGAATTCCCGTTCGTCGCTTTGTTGGTTTCGGGTGGTCATACGCAGCTCGTTCAGGTCGATGGCATCGGTCAATACAGCCTGCTCGGCGAAACCCTTGACGACGCGGCCGGCGAAGCCTTCGACAAAACCGCGAAGATGATGGGCCTCAATTATCCGGGCGGGCCGGAAATCGCCAAACTGGCCGAGAAGGGCGTCGCTGGACGTTTCACCTTTCCGCGGCCGATGTGCGACCGTCCTGGTCTGGATTTCAGCTTCAGCGGCTTGAAAACCTTTGCCCTCAATACCTGGCAGCAATGTGTCAGCGCCGGGGACGACGGCGAACAAGCCCGTTGCGACATCGCGCTGGCGTTCCAGCAGGCCGTGGTGGAGACTTTGACCATCAAGTGCAAGCGCGCCCTGAAACAAGCGGGCATGAAGCGCCTGGTGATTGCTGGCGGCGTCAGCGCCAATAAGGCGCTGCGTGTGTCGCTGGAGAAAATGCTGGGCGATCTGAAAGGCGATGTGTTCTACGCGCGTCCCGAGTTCTGCACCGACAACGGCGCGATGATTGCCTTCGCCGGTTGCCAGCGTCTGCAGGCCGGTCAGCAGGAAAGCCTGGCGATCAGCGTGCAGGCGCGCTGGCCGATGGAGCAATTGTCGGCCTTGTAAAAGACGGCGCCCGTGAACGGTATTTAAAAATGCCGTTCGCGCCCGGCAAACAGGTCGCGTAGATTGCCGCGGTGACGCCAGACGATCAGCAATGTCAGCGCGCTCATCGGCAACAGCGCCTCCGGTTCCTGCCAGGCCAGCAATGGCAGGGTCAGCGGCGTGGCGATCAATGCCGCCAGCGAGCTGGTCCGGGTCAGGTAGAACGTCAGCAGCCAGGCGCACACGGCCAGCAGCGCAGCGGGTGGATACAGGCCCAGCAGCATGCCGGCGGCGGTGGCAACGCCCTTGCCGCCACGAAAGCGGAAGTACAGCGGGAACAGGTGACCGATCACGGCGCATACGCCGATCCAGGCCTGATCCTGCAACGAAAGGCCCGCGGCTGCGGCGATCAGCACCGGCAGCAGGCCTTTGCACAAATCACCGAGCAGGGTCAGGATCGCCAGTTTGCGACCGGCCAGGCGCAGCATGTTGGTGGCGCCGGCATTACCCGAGCCACTCATTCGCGGATCCGGATGTCCGGTCAGGCGGCTGAGCAAAATGGCGAAGGACAGCGAGCCGAGCAGGTAGGCGAGAGTCGCCAGTAACCAAAACATGCTAACTATTCCGGGCGAGGACGCCCTGATTCTAACGGCGCATTGCGCCCTTGTCGTGCAGCGGAGAGAAGTGCTTGGACAGAGTGTTTATCGAGGGCCTGGAAGTCGACACCGTGATCGGTGCCTACGACTGGGAGCGCGACATCCGACAGTGCCTGCGTCTTGATCTGAGCTTCGCCTGGGACAATCGCCCGGCCGCGGCCGGTGACGACCTGACACTGGCGCTCGATTACGCCAGTGTCTCCATGCGTATCCAGGCGTTTGCCGAACAGGCCCGGTTTCAACTGGTCGAGACGTTTGCCGAGCGTCTGGTTGAAGTGCTGATGAGTGAGTTCAAGATCACCTGGGTGCGCCTGAAACTGACCAAGCCCGGTGCCGTGCCGGCTGCGAAGGGCGGCGTGGGTGTGGAGATCGAGCGCGGATGTCGCTGACTCAGGTCTATCTCGGGCTCGGTAGCAATATCGAGCGCGAAACCCATTTGCGCGCCGGTCTCGATGCGCTGGCTACGTTTCTGGTGGATATCCGCTGTTCGGCGGTATTTGAAAGCCAGCCGGTGGGGATCAAGAGCGGGCCGTTCTTCAATTTCGTGGTCTCGGCGTACACCGACCTGCCGTTGATGGAGCTGGATCGGCGGCTTAAATTCATCGAGGCGGATAACGGTCGTTACGCGCCGGACCGCAAGGGCTTGCCGCTGGATATCGACGTGCTGCTGTACGGCGATCTGGTGGGAAACTTCGATGGATTGATTTTGCCGCGGGCGGAAATCCTGAAGAACGCTTTTGTCTTGTGGCCGCTGTCGCTGATCGCGCCGGATCGGGTGCATCCGGGCGTGGGAAAGAGCTTCGCGACATTATGGGCCGAGGCGAAGATCGATCAGGTGTTGGCGCCGGTTGCATTCGAATGGCGGGGTGTGCAACTGACACCTTTGGATTCGCGGTGATATCCAGGGCGCCATCGCGAGCAGGCTCACTCCTACATTTGGAATGCATTCCCCTGTAGGAGTGAGCCTGCTCGCGATGCTTTTTTAAATCGACGCCGCTTCTTTGTAAGCCTTCAAAGCCTTGAGCCGTTCACGCTTCAGCGCTTCACCCAGCTCAGGCCCCTTGAATCCCTTTTCCAGTAACGGCTGCACCGCAACCCCGCGCGCTGCGACGGCGGCTCCGCGCAAATAATCCGCCTGTGGATAACTGCGCTGCTCCAAGCCCTTACGGCCACGAGCGTCCATCTCGCACGCGGCGATAAATTCCTCGAAGCGCTGCGGCCGACGATAGACATCGAAACTCTGCAGCAACTCCAGCAACGTCGAGGCTTTCAATTCCAGTGCCCGATGACCGTGGGTGTGATATTTCCCGACCAGCAGCGCCAGTTCCTGACAATCCTTGGGCGCCTTGAAGCGTTCGTTGACCGCTTTGATCAGCTTCAATCCGGTGTGTTCATGGGCGATATGCCGCGGCCATTGTTCTTCGGGTGTCAGGCCTTTGCCCAAGTCATGCAGAAGGCAGGCCCAGCGCACCGTCAGTGGCTGCTTGTGCAAGGCGGACTGCTCCAGCACGCTCAACGTATGCAGGCCCGTGTCGATTTCCGGGTGATGCGTCTCCGGCTGCGGCACACCGAACAAGGCGTCGACTTCCGGCATCAGCACTTTTAACGCACCACAGTCGCGCAACACCTCGACGAACACTTGCGGATGATTTTCCATCAGTGCCCGGGAAATTTCCTTCCAACTGCGTTCGGCGGTCAGCGCTTGCAGTTCGCCGGACTCGCTGAGCTGGCGCATCAGTTCCATTGTCTCGTCGGCGACCGTAAAGCCCAGCCCGGCGTAACGCGCTGCGAAGCGGGCAACGCGCAACACCCGCAAGGGATCTTCGGCGAACGCCGGAGAAACGTGGCGCAGGATGCGAGCTTCCAGATCACGCTGGCCATGGTACGGATCGGTCAGATTGAGCTCATCGTCCTCGGCCATCGCGTTGATGGTCAGGTCGCGGCGGATCAGATCTTCTTCCAGCGTGACTTCCGGGCTGGCGTAAAAAGTGAAACCACCGTAGCCGCGACCGCTTTTGCGCTCCGTGCGGGCGAGGGCGTACTCCTCTCCGGTTTTCGGGTGCAGAAACACCGGGAAGTCTGCGCCGACCGGACGATATCCCTGGGCGAGCATTTCTTCCGTGGTGGCGCCGACCACGACCCGGTCCACGTCAGTGACCGGTAATCCCAACAGACGGTCACGTACCGCGCCGCCAACCTTGTAAACCTGCATAAAAAACCTCCGTCAGTCCGACAGGATAACCCTTGCGTCAGACTTTCGGAGGCTGAAACCTGCTCAAAGATGAATCACGGCGAGGTCGAGCCGGCCGTAATCCCCCTCGCTGTGTTCACTGCGCGGCGGCACGTGATGGGTTTTCATGATCTGGTCGCCCTGCAGGGTTTCCAGGTGAATGTCGAAACCCCACAAGCGGTGCAGGTGTTTGAGTACCTCGTCAGTGGAGTCGCCCAACGGCTTGCGGTCGTGCTGCTGGTGCCGCAAGGTCAAGGAGCGGTCGCCGCGCCGGTCGATGCTGTAGATCTGCACGTTCGGCTCACGATTGCCGAGGTTGTATTGCGCCGCGAGGGTTTCGCGGATGATCCGGTAGCCGGTTTCATCATGGATTGCCGGCACCAGCAGGTCATCTTTCTGGTCGTCGTCGAGAATGCTGAACAGCTTCAGGTCGCGAATCACTTTGGGCGACAGGTACTGCAGGATGAAGCTTTCATCCTTGAAGCTGCTCATGGCGAACTTGATGGTCGACAGCCAGTCGGAACCGGCGATGTCGGGGAACCAGTGGCGGTCTTCCTCGGTGGGCGCTTCGCACATGCGCCGGATGTCGCGGTACATGGCAAAGCCCAGCGCGTAGGGGTTGATGCCGCTGTAGTAAGGGCTGTCGAACCCCGGCTGGAACACCACGCTGGTGTGCGACGTGAGGAACTCCATCATGAAGCCGTCAGTGACCAGGCCCTCGTCATACAGGTCATTCATCAGCGTGTAGTGCCAGAACGTTGCCCAGCCTTCGTTCATCACCTGGGTCTGGCGCTGTGGATAGAAATACTGGGCGATCTTGCGCACGATCCGCACGATCTCGCGCTGCCACGGCTCCAGCAGCGGAGCGTGCTTTTCGATGAAGTACAGGATGTTTTCCTGCGGCTCGGCCGGGAAACGGGCGTTGTCTTTGTCGCTGTATTTGTCGGCACCCTTTGGGATGGTGCGCCACAGGTCATTGATCTGCTTCTGCAGATGTTCCTCGCGATCCTTTTGCCGCCGACGTTCTTCCTCGGCGGAGATCGGATACGGCCGCTTGTAACGGTCGACACCGTAGTTCATCAGGGCATGGCAGGAGTCGAGCAGGTCTTCCACCGCGTCAATGCCGTGGCGCTCTTCGCACTGCATGATGTACTGCTTGGCAAACACCAGGTAGTCGATGATCGAGCTGGCGTCCGTCCAGGTGCGGAACAGGTAATTACCCTTGAAAAAGCTGTTATGGCCATAGCAGGCGTGGGCCACCACCAGCGCCTGCATGCAGATGGTGTTTTCCTCCATCAGGTAGGCGATGCACGGATCGGAGTTGATCACGATTTCGTACGCCAGCCCCATCTGTCCGCGACTATAGGATTTTTCGGTGCTGAGGAAGTGCTTGCCGTAGGACCAGTGGTGATAACCCAGCGGCATGCCCACCGAGGCGTAGGCGTCCATCATTTGCTCGGCGGTGATCACTTCGATCTGGTTGGGATAGGTATCCAGCGCATAACGGGCCGCGATACGGGCAATTTCACGGTCGTAGGTCTGGATCAGCTCGAACGTCCATTCGGAGCCGGTGGAAATGGGTTGGCGCTTCTGCTCTTTGGCGGTCATGTCACTAACCTGCGCTGGAAGAGTTCACGGAAGACCGGATAGATATCTCCGGCCGAGACCAGTTGCTGCTGGGCAAAAGTGTCAGAGAAGGCTTCGGCGATGCGTTCGTATTCGTACCACAACGCCTGGTGTTCGCGCGGGGTAATCTCCACGTAAGTGTAGTACTGCACAAACGGCATGATCTGGTTGATGAGGATATCGCGGCAGATCGGCGAGTCGTCGTTCCAGTTGTCGCCGTCGGAGGCCTGTGCGGCGTAGATGTTCCACTCGTTGCTCGGGTAGCGCTCGGCCATGATCTCCTGCATCAGCTTCAGGGCACTGGAAACGATGGTGCCGCCGGTCTCCCGCGAGTAGAAGAATTCTTCTTCGTCGACTTCCCGGGCGCTGGTGTGGTGGCGGATGAATACCACGTCGATCTTGTCGTAATTGCGCTTGAGGAACAGGTACAACAGGATGAAAAAACGCTTGGCGATGTCTTTGGTCGCCTGGGTCATCGAGCCGGAAACGTCCATCAGGCAGAACATCACCGCTTTGGAGCTGGGATTCGGCTGCTTGACCAACAGGTTGTATTTCAGATCGAAAGTGTCGAGAAACGGCACCCGGTGAATGCGCGCGCTGAGTTTTTCTATTTCAGCTTCAAGTTCCTGAATATCGCCGAAGTTGTCTGGCTCTTCGCGTTTGAGGCGCGCCAGTTCTTCCTTGGCTTCACGCAGTTTTGCCCGGCTGCTGCCGGACAGGGCGATACGGCGCGCGTGGGCGGAACGCAAGGTGCGGATGATATTGATACGAGACGGGTTGCCCTCGTTGCTGATCCCGGCACGCACGGTCTTGAAGGTGTCCGTTCCGGTGAGGTTGCGTTTGACCAGATTCGGCAGTTCCAGGTCCTCGAACATGAATTCGAGGAACTCCTCCTGGGTGATCTGGAAGACGAACTCGTCCATGCCTTCGCCGGAATTGCCGGCCTTGCCCGGACCTCGCCCGCCGCCGCCACCCGGTGGCCGCGCGATGTGTTCGCCGGCAGTGAATTCCTTGTTGCCGGGATGAACCACGGTCTGCTTGCCGCCGCGGCCATGGTGCAGCACCGGCTCGTCGATGTCGCGACCGGGGATGCTGATCTGTTCACCGTGTTCCATGTCGGTAATGGAGCGCCGGCTGACCGCCTCTTCGACGGCCTTCTTGATGTGGTCACGATAACGCCGCAGGAAACGCTGGCGGTTCACCGTGCTCTTGTTCTTGCCATTGAGGCGTCGGTCGATCACATAGCTCATAGGTGGCCCTCCGGGCAGCTTCAAGTTGTGAGCTGCAAGCTGCAAGTAGAAGCGAATCCCGCTGAATCCGGGGTCGAGCGCTTGTTTCTTGCAGCTTGTGGCTTATAGCTTGCAGCTGCCTCACTGCGACTTGCGGACCCGCAGGTACCATTCGGACAGAAGTCGTACCTGTTTGTCGGTGTAGCCACGTTCGACCATGCGTGTAACAAAATCGTTGTGTTTCTGCTGATCCTCTTTGCTGGCCTTGGCGTTGAAGCTGATGACTGGCAGCAGGTCCTCGGTGTTCGAGAACATTTTCTTCTCGATGACCACCCGCAGTTTTTCGTAGCTGAGCCAGGTCGGATTCTTGCCGTTGTTGTTGGCCCGGGCACGCAGCACGAAGTTGACGATTTCGTTGCGGAAATCCTTCGGATTGCTGATGCCGGCCGGTTTTTCGATTTTTTCCAGTTCTTCGTTCAGGGCCACGCGGTTGAGGATTTCGCCGGTTTCCGGATCGCGGTATTCCTGATCCTGAATCCAGAAGTCTGCGTACAGTACGTAACGGTCGAAGATGTTCTGACCGTACTCGCTGTAGGATTCCAGGTACGCCGTCTGGATTTCCTTGCCGATGAACTCGATGTAGCGCGGCGCCAGGTATTCTTTCAGATAGCGCAGATAACGTTCGCGGGTCTCGGCCTGGAATTGCTCCTGTTCAATCTGCTGTTCCAGTACATAGAGCAGATGCACGGGGTTGGCGGCGATTTCGTGTGGGTCAAAGTTGAAGACCTTGGACAGAATCTTGAAGGCGAAGCGGGTCGACAGACCGTTCATGCCCTCGTCGACGCCGGCCGAGTCGCGGTATTCCTGAATCGACTTGGCTTTCGGATCGGTGTCCTTGAGGTTTTCGCCGTCGTAGACGCGCATCTTCGAATAGATGTTGGAGTTTTCCGGCTCCTTGAGGCGTGACAGCACGGTGAACTGCGCCAGCATCTTCAGGGTGTCCGGCGCGCAATGGGCTTTGGACAGCGAGCTGTTGAAGAGCAGTTTGTCGTAGATCTTCACTTCATCGCTGACGCGCAGGCAGTACGGCACCTTGACGATGTAGATCCGGTCGATGAACGCCTCGTTGTTCTTGTTGTTGCGAAAGGTGTGCCACTCCGATTCGTTGGAGTGAGCCAGCAGGATCCCGGTGAACGGTATCGCACCGAGGCCCTCGGTACTGTTGTAGTTGCCCTCCTGAGTGGCGGTCAGCAGCGGGTGCAGCACCTTGATCGGTGCCTTGAACATTTCGACGAACTCCATCAGGCCCTGGTTGGCCCGGCACAGCGCACCGGAGTAGCTGTAGGCGTCGGCGTCGTTCTGTGGGAATTCCTCGAGTTTACGAATATCGACCTTGCCGACCAGCGCCGAGATGTCCTGGTTGTTCTCGTCGCCCGGCTCGGTCTTGGCCACGGCAATCTGGTTCAGGATCGACGGATACAGCTTGACCACGCGGAACTGGCTGATGTCGCCGCCGAATTCGGCCAGGCGCTTGGTCGCCCAAGGCGACATGATGGTATTGAGATAGCGCCGGGGAATGCCGAAGTCTTCCTCGAGGATCGCGCCATCTTCGGTGGCGTTGAACAGACCCAGGGGCGACTCGAAGACCGGCGAGCCCTTTATTGCGTAAAAGGGCACTTTTTCCATCAGCTGTTTCAGCTTCTCGGCCAGGGACGATTTACCGCCACCGACGGGCCCGAGCAGATAAAGAATCTGTTTCTTCTCTTCCAGGCCCTGTGCGGCGTGGCGGAAATACGAGACGATCTGGTCGATGCATTCTTCCATCCCGTGGAAGTCTTCAAAGGCCGGATAGCGGCGGATCACCTTGTTGGAGAAGATGCGCGACAGCCTCGAGTTGGTCGAAGTGTCGAGCAGTTCCGGCTCGCCGATCGCCATCAATAGACGTTCGGCGGCGGAAACGTAGGCGCTGCGATCCTTTTTGCACAGTTCCAGGTACTCCTGCAGGGAGAATTCTTCCTGGCGTGTGGATTCGAAGCGTTGTTGGAAGTGGCTAAAGATACTCATGACGTCACCTCGCTCGATACGTGGAGCCGACGCCGGATCAGTCAGTCGATGCTGGCAGCAGTCGTTATGGCAACTGCTGTTTACCCCCCAGAATTCTCCCACGGTCGACAAACCGCGAAAGCTACTCCCGATGACCCGCGCGCCGGTGTACCGGCTCTCCCCTGATTTGGATGGCCTGCGCTTAAGGATAGTTGGGAATTTGAGAGGTAAAGGCGAGATACGTAATTAGTTGTGGCAGACCGTTCGTCTGCTGCGCGCAGGCCCGCGGGAGCCGGGGCCTGCGCGTGACAAAAAAATTATTCGACAGCTTCTTGCGCGGTTTCCGACGGATAAGTCGCACGCCACAGCTCGAAGCCGCCGTCCATGCTGTAGACGTCGGTGAAGCCTTGGCTGATCAGGTAGCCGGCAGCGCTCTGGCTGGAATTGCCGTGATAGCAGACCACTACCACCGGTGCATCAAGGTCGGCGTTGCGGATAAAGTCGGCGATCGAATGGTTGTCCAGGTGGTGAGATCCGGGAATGTGATTCGCGGCATAGGTCTGAGGGTCACGAACGTCAACTACCACAGCCCCATTCTCACGCAGGGCCTTGGCCTGTTCTGGAGGGATTCGTTTGAATTCGGTCATTGCGTATTCCTGTTGCTCAACTGAAAGTGCAGTCTAACGCGGCGCGCCGACTGGCGAAGATTCGGGGATAAGTGGTGCGACGGAGGATGCAAGCCCACCATGCTCGTCGCATTTGCACGACAGGCGTTCGCCGCTGTCGACATTCATCAGCGTCAGGCTGCCGCCCCATACGCATCCGGTGTCCAGCGCCGAAATGCCCGGCTCGTGAATATTGCCCTCGAGCGCTGCCCAGTGACCGAAGATGATGCGCAGGCCTTTGGTCTTGCGCTCCTTGTGCTGAAACCACGGTTTGTAGCCGGGCGGGGCGCTGTCGAGGCCTTCCTTGCTTTTGAGGTCAAGCTTGCCCTCGGCGGTGCAGAAGCGCATGCGCGTGAAGTAATTGGTGATTACGCGCAGGCGCTCGATGCCTTTGAGGTCGTTGTCCCATTTCGTCGGCTCGTTGCCATACATGCCGTCGAGGTAGGCTGGGAACACATTATCGTCGCGCAGTGCGGTCTCGACTTCGGCGGCGCACTTCAAGGCGCGGCGCAGCGACCATTGCGGCGGGACGCCAGCGTGGACCATGGCGACATCGCGCATTTCGTCGTAATGCATCAGCTTTTGCTGGCGCAACCATTCCATCAGCACCGGGCCGTCGGGCGCCTCGATGATCTCGCGCAAAGTGTCGCTTTTTTTCAAGCGCTCGATGTTCTTCGCTGCGGCCAGCAGGTGCAGGTCGTGGTTGCCGAGCACGCACACCAGAGACCCGCGCATGCCATAGAGAAAACGCAGGGTTTCCAGCGACTGCGGGCCACGGTTGACCAGATCGCCGACCAGCCACAGCTGATCGAGCGCCGGGTCGAAGGCGACTTGCTTGAGCAGGCACTTGAGCGGTTCGAGGCAGCCCTGCAGGTCACCGACAGCGTACGTCGCCATCAGTGCAGGGCCCCAGGCACAGCGAGGCGAAACGGTTTGATGATCGCGTCGAAACGTTTTCCGTCGTCGGCGAGCATTTGATAGGTGCCCTGCATGGTGCCGACCTTGGAAGTCATCACCGTGCCGCTGGTATACGTGTGGCTCTCGCCAGCGGCGATCAGTGGCTGCTGACCGACGACACCTTCACCGCGTACTTCTTCGACATGGCCGTCACCATCGGTAATCACCCAGTGCCGCGACAACAGCTTGGCAGGGAGCTGGCCGTTGTTCTGCACGGTGATGGTGTAGGCGAAGGCGAAGCGGCTGTGCTCGGGTTGCGATTGTTCGGTCAGATAGCGGGTAACGACGCTGACATCGACCTGGTAACGGGAATCGGACATGCAAAAGGCCTTAACGAAGCGGAACGCGGGGCGTAGCTGATGGAGAATCAGTCTAGGCAAGTATCGGGCAGTAAACCAGAGTGGCGTCCTGCCCGATAGCGTTCATCGTCTGTCAGTCGGCGGCAGGGGCAGCCGGGACTTGTATCGCGAGCTGGTCGGCCAGGCGCACGAACGCGGCCAGGTCCAGCTGTTCCGGACGCAGGCTGCCATCAACGCCGGCGGCTTCGATCTCGGCATTGCTGAGCAATTGCTTGAGGGTGTTGCGCAGGGTTTTGCGCCGCTGGTTGAACGCCTCGCGCACAACGCGCTCCAGCAACTTGTGGTCCTTGGCCGGGTGCGGCAGCACCGCGTGCGGCACCAGACGAACGATCGCCGAGTCGACCTTCGGCGGCGGGTTGAATGCGCCCGGCCCGACGTTGAACAGATGCTCAACGCGGCAATGGTACTGAACCATGATCGACAGGCGACCCCAGTCACCGCCACCCGGGCCTGCGGCCAGCCGCTCGACCACTTCTTTCTGCAGCATGAAGTGCATGTCGCGGATGATCCCGGCGTTGTTCAGCAGATGGAAAATCAGCGGCGTGGAAATGTTGTACGGCAGGTTGCCGACCACGCGCAGGCTGTTCGGTGCGGCGTTGAGCGTGTTGAAGTCAAACTTCAGTGCATCGCCCTGATGCAGGTTGAAGTTGTTCATGCCGGCAAATTGCTGATTGAGGATCGGGATCAGATCCTTGTCCAGTTCCACCACGTCAAGTTGTGCGCCAGAGCCGAGCAAGCCTTGGGTCAGTGCGCCCTGGCCTGGACCGATTTCCAGCAGGCGGTCGTCAGGCCTGGCGTGGATGGAGCGCAGGATGCGGTCGATAACGCCGGCATCGTGAAGGAAATTCTGGCCAAAGCGTTTGCGCGCCTTGTGTTGGTATTGCTCGGTCATAAACGGGTCTCGGCCATCTGGTAGGCGGTTTCCAGGGCGACTTGCAGGCTGCCGGTGTCGATCTTGCCGCTGCCGGCCAGATCCAGGGCAGTGCCATGGTCGACGGACGTGCGGATGATCGGCAGGCCCAGCGTCACGTTGACCGCAGCGCCGAAGCCTTTGTACTTGAGCACGGGCAAGCCCTGGTCGTGGTACATCGCCAGCACTGCGTCGCAGTGCTCCAGATATTTGGGGGTAAACAGAGTGTCGGCAGGCAGCGGGCCACGGAGGTCCATGCCCTCGCCGCGCAGGCGCTCTAATGTCGGTTCGATGATGTCGATTTCTTCATGGCCCAGGTGTCCGCCTTCACCGGCGTGCGGGTTGAGGCCGCAGACCAGAATGCGGGGCCGGGCGATGCCGAATTTGTCTTGCAGGTCGGCGTGCAGGATTCGCGTGACTCGTTCCAGTCGCTCTGGCGTGATCGCGTCGGCAATCTCGCGCAAGGGCAGGTGGGTGGTGACCAGGGCCACGCGCAAACCGCGGGTCGCAAGCATCATCACCACTTGGGCGGTGTGGGTCAGGTTAGCGAGAAATTCAGTGTGACCGGAGAAGGCGATGCCGGACTCGTTGATCACGCCTTTATGGACAGGCGCGGTGATCATCCCGGCGAAGTCGCCGTTCAGGCAGCCATTGCCGGCACGGGTCAGGGTCTCGAGAACGAAAGCCGCGTTGGCCTTATCCAGTTGCCCGGCGATCACCGGTGCGCTGAGCGATGTATCCCAGACGTACAGACTGTTGGCCGGTGCCGGAGCGTCCGGCCAGCGGTCCGGCCCGACATCCAGCAAATTGACGGTCAGTCCCAGCTGCGCGGCCCGCTCAAGGAGCAGGTCGCGGCTGGTGATGGCAATCAGGGGATGAGGCTGGGCTTGCGAGGCGAGCAGCAGGCACAGGTCGGGACCGATGCCGGCGGGCTCGCCGGGTGTCAGCGCGAAACGCTTGGGTTTCACTGCGCTGCCTGGTCTGCACCAGGGAGTTTGATCTCTACGTACGCTTCGTCACGGATCTGACGCAGCCAGGTTTGCAGCTCTTCATCGTATTTGCGGTTACGCAGTACGGTCATTGCCTGCTGCTCACGGGCCTGTTCGGTGCTGTCGGTGGCGCGACGGCCAAGGACTTCCAGCACGTGCCAGCCGTATTGGGTCTGGAAG
Source organism: Pseudomonas sp. SWRI81 (assembly GCF_014268545.1). Classification (NCBI taxonomy): domain Bacteria; kingdom Pseudomonadati; phylum Pseudomonadota; class Gammaproteobacteria; order Pseudomonadales; family Pseudomonadaceae; genus Pseudomonas; species Pseudomonas sp. SWRI81. The sequence goes on along the minus strand of NZ_JABWQS010000017.1, from coordinate 39,428 downwards.
GGCCTGGACAGCTGACCTTGCGGGGTCGAGGCCATCACTTCGCGGAATTCCGGCACCAGCACGTTCGGGTCGATCCAGTTCAGGTCGCCGCCGTTGAGGGCAGAACCCGGATCTTCCGAGTAGTTTTTCGCCAGCTCGGCAAAATCTTCACCAGCGGTGATGCGGTCATACAGCGACTGAACCAGCGCCTTGGTCTTGGCTTCATCGCGAATCGGACTTGGCTTGACCAGGATGTGGCGCACATGCACTTCATCGCGCATCTGCGCTTCACCGCCACGCTTGCCCAACAGCTTCAGAATGATGAAACCGCCCGGCGTACGTGCAGGCTGAGTGATGTCGCCAACGGCCATGCTGCTCAGCTCGCGATCGAACGGCGGTGGCAGTTGTGCGGCTTTACGCCAGCCCATGTCGCCGCCTTCCAGCGCATTGTCGCTGCCGGATTTGGCAACGGCCATCTGACCGAAGTCGGCGCCTTGCTTGAGCTGCTGGTAAACCTCCATGGCCTGACGCGCGGCGCTCTGAATGGCATCAGAGTTGGCGCTTTCCGGTGTCGGAATCAGGATGTTGGCCAGGTGCAGTTCTTCGGACAGTTGCATCTTGCCCAGGTCGGAGGCGAGGAAATTTTTCACTTCCTGCTCGGAGACCTGAATGCGTTCTGCCACGCGACGCTGACGCACACGGCTGATGATCATTTCGCGCTTGATCTGGTCGCGGGCGTCGTCATAGTTCAGGCCATCGCGAGCCAGCGCAGCACGAAACTGATCAACCGTCATGTTGTTGCGCTGAGCGATGGTGCCGACAGCCTGGTTCAGTTCTTCATCGGTGATGCGAATGCCGGAACGTTCGCCGATCTGCAGTTGCAGGTTTTCGACGATCAGGCGCTCGAGCACCTGCTGATCCAACACGCCCGGAGGCGGCAAGCCGCCACCGCGCTTGGCGATGGTTTGCTGAACTTCATGAACACGCTGGTCCAGTTGGCTCTGCATGACCACGTCGTTGTCGACGATCGCTACCACTTTGTCGATGGACTGTACGGCGGCGTTGGCCGCCGTACCCAGGAACAGCGCGCCCAGCAGCACCGGGCGCAGACAATCAGAAAGCTTGGTCTTCACGTTCACGATAACCTTGAATGCCTTTGTCGAGGAAGCTCTCTACCTTGGCGCCAGTCAGGCCGCCGAGTCCCTTCAGAACAATTTGGAGGAAGACGCCATGGTCGCCTTTTTCGTTTTGCGGAGCTTCCTGGCTGAACTCGTCATAGGAAACCCAGTAACGGTTGATCAGGCGCAGTTTCCAGCAGCAGTTGTCGTACTCGAAACCACCGAAGGCTTCCAGGGTACGGTTGCGGTTGTAGTCGTACTGCCAGCGGCTGATTGCGTTCCACTGCGGAACGATCGGCCAGATGACCGAGAAATCATGCTGCTTGATCTTGTAGTAGTCCTTGACGTAGCCAGGGGTGCCCGGGGTTCCGTAATCACCGCCGCCCACACTCCATTTACCGGTGTTCTGGTCGAAACGGACCTGGTCATTGCGATAGCGATAGCCGGCGTTGATAACCTTGTTCGGGTTGTCTTCCGGTTGGTAGTGGAACATCGCGCTGCCGGAACGCGGGCTGTGGCTGTCCGGGTCCCAGTTGTAGTCGGCGGTGGTGCGCCAGTCGCGGTTCCAGCGGTACTCGTATTCAAGCGCATAAGGCGAGACGTTGGATTTCGCGTCATCACGATCCTTGAAAGCGATACCAGGCAATTGAACTTCGCGGTCCTTGAAGTAAAGAGCCTGACCGACACTGATGCGTTGACGCTCGAAACCGTTGTCTTCGATCCAGCGGCTGGTCACACCCAGCGACAATTTGTTCTCGTCGCCGACACGGTCTGCGCCGGAGAAGCGGTTGTCGCGGAACAACGAGGCGTAGTTGAAGGTGTACTCGCTGGTGTCGAATACCGGAATGTCTTCCTGGTCGACCTCAGGTACGTAGAGATAGAAGAGGCGTGGTTCCAGAGTCTGGCGGTAGTTCTTGCCGAAATACGAGGTATTGCGGTCGAAGTACAGGCCACCATCGATGCTGGCGATCGGTACGCCGCGGTTCTGGTTGCTGTCGAATTCGCCGTTGAGCTTTTTCTGCTCTGCGGTCATCACATCGATCTGCGATTTACCGGTGTTGTCCAGGTCAAGCTGGTACTGAGTGTACTGATACTTCAAGGATGGCTTGAGGAAACCATACGTCCAGTTCATCGGCAGGCTTACACCCGGTTTCAGATTCAAACGGTCGCCATTGGCGCGAGCGAGGCCTTGAATATTATTGTCCAGGCGCGGCTCGGTGGTGATGCCGTCTTCCTGTACAAACGTGCCGCTGCGCAGGTCACGGTCGAAACGTACCAGCTCGGTCTCGTAATCGAAATTCAGACCTTCCGGGTGGTACGGCAACTGACCATTGAAGGTGATCTGCGGCAAACGACCATAAGGCGTGATGTTCGAAACAGTCGCCAGTTGGTACTGCTGAGCATTCAGGCGTGCGGTATAGCTGTCACCACGGTAGGTGACCGCGCCCTGCTGATTCACATAGTCAGAACTTTTCACACCAATCTGATCGGTCTGCAAATCCTGGAAGTAATACGGATCGCTGATCTTGGTGTAATCGACTTCGGTCAGCAAGCGGGAGTCGAGACCGCCCTTGTGCTGCCAGTTGTACATGTAGCGAGTCTCGCTGTAATCCGACTGGCGCTTGCGATCATCGTCCTCGTCATTGAGGTACGCCGCACCAAACTGACCTTCACTCGACTTGGTCAGGTAACGGAACTCGCCTTCCACCAACATGCCGCGCTTGCTCATGTAACGTGGATACAACGTGGCGTCGTAGTTCGGTGCCAGGTTGAAGTAATAAGGCGTGACCAGCATGAAGCCGGTGTCTGTGCCCGAACCGATGGTCGGCGGCAGGAAGCCCGACTGGCGACGGTCGTCGATCGGGAAGTAAATGTACGGCGTGTACAGAATCGGAATGTCTTTGACGCGCAAGGTCACGTTGGTCGCGGTACCGAAACCGGTGGCCGGGTTCAACGTGATGTTGTTGCCTTTGAGCTGCCACGCATTGCTGTTCGGTTCGCACGTGGTGTACGTGCCGTCCTTCAAGCGGATGATCGCGTTTTCGGCGCGCTTGGCGTACAGCGCGCTACCGCGGATGCGCGATTTGTGCATCACGTATTCGGCGTTGTCGACCTTGGCTTCACCGGTGTCGAGCTGGACATCGGCGTGGTCGCCGACGATCAGCGCGCCGTTGTCGCGGATGCGCACGTCACCGTTGAGCTCGGCGCGGCTCTCGGCTTGGTACAGGCTGGCCTCGTCGGATTCGACCTGCATGCTGCCTTGGCGCAGGACGACGTCGCCGGCCAGCGTACCGACTTGATCATCGGTGTTATAGCGCGAGGCTTTTGCGCCGATAAAGGTCGGAGCATCGCTTTTGTTCGTCTTGTCATTCATGCCAGGACGAACCGGTTCGATATAGGCACCGGAGCAATAAGGACCGGTCTCGGCCAGTTGGGCGGCGGTGAGCTTCTCGCGCGGAACCCAGTCGAGGTGACTGTAGTCTTCGCTACGGGATTTCAGGCCACGGCCCTTGGCTTCGGTGACCAGCGCCGTTTTCGGCCCTGTGTCGGCAACCGAGCCGCTGTCGGCCGGGGCCTCGCCACTGGAGCTGATGGCACTGCCGTCATGCACCGGACGCGGCGGCAACGCCGCGGCGGGTGATTTGGGTGCACAGTCCCAGCCACCCGTCGCCGAGACGGAGCAGTCATACTGCTCGGCGGCAACAACGAATGGACTGGCCAGAGGTTGCATAGCCAGCAGACTGCCGGTTACCAACAACGGAAATTTTTTACGAAACGCGGGGGATTTCAATGCCATCTTATTAGTCCGGGCTTCCTGCGTGCCATCTGCCCGCGGTGTGGGCCGCACGCCTCTCGATGGTCTGAAAAAGATGCTGGATAATAAAGCATGACCCGCTTGACGGCTAGCGCCGTCGGAGACCCTTGCAATGCCTGACCAAGATGTACGCTTGCAACACCTGAAAGTTTGGCTCGATGAGCAGTTGGCAAAGTTGTTTGCCGAGCAGGGCTGGGGCCCCGTGCCCCCGGCCACGTTGACCGCGGCCAGCAGCGACGCGAGTTTCCGCCGCTACTTCCGCTGGGAGGGCGACGGTCGCAGCTTCGTCGTGATGGACGCGCCGCCACCGCAGGAAAACTGCAAACCGTTCGTGGATATCGCCTTTTTGCTGGCGAAATCCGGAATTAATGTGCCGAAAATTTACGCCGAAGACCTCGATCGCGGATTTCTTTTGCTCAATGACCTGGGCAACAAGACGTATCTGGACGTGATCGACGGCGAAAATGCCGACGCGTTATTTCACGATGCCCTGCAAGCGCTGTTGGCTTTTCAGCAATTGCCGATGGTAGCGCCGCTGCCCGGTTATGACGTTGCCTTGCTGCGTCGCGAGCTGGAGCTGTTTCCCGAGTGGTACGTCAAGCGCGAGCTGGGCGTCGAGTTCGATGCGACCCAACAGCAACAGTGGCAGCGCATCAGTGAGCTGTTGATCAACAGCGCCCTGGCGCAGCCCAAAGTGCTGGTGCACCGCGACTACATGCCGCGCAACCTGATGATCAGCGAGCCAAATCCCGGCGTGCTGGATTTTCAGGACGCGGTCTATGGTCCGGTGACTTATGACGTGACCTGCCTGTTCAAGGACGCCTTCCTCAGTTGGCCTGAAGAACGTGTGCGCGGCTGGCTGGAAAGTTATTGGCAGCAAGCGTCGGCGCTGGATATCCCCGTGCATGCGGACTTCGAAGACTTCCTGCGCGCCAGCGATTTGATGGGCGTGCAGCGCCATCTGAAAGTCATCGGTATCTTCGCGCGCATCTGCCACCGCGACGGCAAGCCACGCTATCTGGCGGACGTGCCGCGCTTCTTCTCTTATATAGACGCGGTGATCGCCCGGCGTCCCGAACTGGCGGAACTGCAAGCGTTGTTCAGCAGCTTGCGTGCTGGAGCGACGGCATGAAGGCAATGATTCTGGCGGCGGGCAAAGGCGAGCGCATGCGCCCGCTGACCCTGACCACGCCGAAACCACTGGTGCGTGCCGGTGGCGTGCCGTTGATTGAATATCACCTGCGGACCCTCGCGGCCGCAGGCTTCAACGACATCGTGATCAACCATGCCTGGCTGGGTCAGCAGATCGAGGATTACCTCGGTGATGGCTCGCGGTTTGGCCTGAGCATTCAGTACTCGCCCGAAGGCGAGCCGCTGGAAACCGGAGGTGGAATCTTCCGGGCGCTGCCGTTGCTCGGTGACGATGCGTTTGTGGTGGTCAACGGCGACATCTGGACCGATTACGACTTCAGCGTGTTGCACCAGCCGATCAACAGCCTGGCGCATCTGGTGCTGGCGGATAATCCGGCGCATCACCCGAACGGTGATTTCACGCTGTTCGACGGCAAAGTGCAGGACGGCGAGCCTGATGCACAGACCCTGACCTACAGCGGCATCGCCGTGCTCCACCCGCAGTTGTTCGATGGCTGCAGCGAGGGCGCCTTCAAGCTCGCGCCGTTATTGCGCAAGGCCATGGCCGACGGCGAAGTGACAGGCGAGCGGCTGAAAGGTCACTGGGTGGATGTCGGTACGCATGAGCGTCTGGCCGAAGCCGAAGCCTTGATAGAAGCGAGTCGCTGACATGTTGTGGCCAGGGACTCTGATTGGAGCCGGAGCGGGTTTTGCCATTGCCAGCATTCCGGGGGCCATGCTTGGGGCATTGTTGGGGCAGGCGCTGGACCGGCGCCTGCACCTGCAGAGCTGGGGGCATTTGCGGGAAAGACTCGGCGGTCGGCCGATGCTGCGCAACGACGAATTGCTGTTCGTGTTACTTGGGCGTCTCGCCAAGAGCGACGGACGCGTCACCGATGGGCACATTCAGCAGGCGCGCAATGAGATGCGCGCGCTGGAAATGAGCGAGCCGGCGACACGTCGGGCGATCGCCGCGTTCAATCGTGGCAAGTCAGGCAGCGATCATTTGCGAGGTTATCTGCGCCGCCTGAGTGCTCAGCCCCACGCGGCGGAAGGCGTGTTGCGCGCTTGTTGGCGGATGGTCTGGGCCGACGGTCGTGCCGGGGTCAGCGAGCGGGAGTTGCTGGCGCAGTGGGGCAAGTGGCTGGGCTGGACGCCGCAGCAGGTGCAAGCGCTGGCCAGCGATTACGAGCCGGGTAAACGGCCCATCGTCAGCGCGGCGGTGAGTTATCAGGAGGCGATGAAACTGCTCGGGGTGTCCGCGGGCAGTGAGCCGGCGCAGATCAAGCGGGCGTATCGGCGTCTGCTCAGTCGCCACCACCCGGACAAGATTGCCGGCAGTGGCGCGACGGCGGCGCAGGTGCGCGAGGCGACGGAGCGTACGCGCGAGTTGCATAACGCCTATACCTTGATTCGCGAGCGGCGGGATTTTCGTTAGGCGGTAGATGGATGTCGTTTGTGCTGCCCCTTCGCGAGCAGGCTCGCTCCCACATTGAATTGTGTGCATAGATCCAATGTGGGAGCGAGCCTGCTCGCGAATAGGGCCGACTCGGTCTGAAAGTCAGTCAGTAGCTTGAGGACTCAACCAGCCCCGCACCCGCCGAAACAATTGCTCCTGCTCAGCGTTCTTGTCCGGCAACACCTTCAGCGCCACCTGGCTGAACGCCGAGGTCTTCAAGCGCCTGCTCGCCTGCATGCGCTCCAGCGCCGCGTTGCGATCCAGCGCTTTGTCCATGTAGAAAATATCCACCGTCGGCAGCTTCAATGTCGGTGTCAGTTCCGCCAGCGGCGGCAGGGCCTTGGCCGGCGTCTGTGCATCGACCATGACCAGTTTTTCCACCTGCGCAGTTTGTCGTTCGCTCAGAAAACGCGCCGCCCAATAGGCGCCGGTGCCATGACCGAGCACGACGATGCTGCGCGCACTCTGCTGTTCGGCGTAGGCGATGGCCGCATCGATCCGCGCAAAAATGCGCTCGGCATCGGCTTTGGCGTGTTCCTCGACAGTTTCGGCCACCACCTGTTCGGCGACTTCCGCTTCACCGCCAGCGGCTTGTTCGATCGGCTGCGCGGTGGTGGCGTCCTTGCTTGCGGTTTCCGGGGCTTTCGGCGCGGCGGCGGGTTCGACCACGCGCGGGGCGATGGCGTCGCCTTGCACGTCAGGCAGGGTGATGCTCAGGCTGCTCCACTGCGCGTTCGGCAGTTTTTGCCGCAACGGGCCGATAGCCTGCGGCCAGTCAGCGGTTTCGCCGGCACCGGGGACGATGATCACTGCGCCTTTCGGTTCGGCGGTGTTGGCCTGCTTCCACAGGGCCAGAAATGTCTCGCTGCCTGCTTGCAGTTGTTGCTGTTCCTGCGCCGGCACCTTACGTTGCAGTGCCGCCGCTTCTTCCTGACTACGCTCAAGCAGTGGCTGACGTTCGACGGGTTGTTCTTCGGCGGGTTTTTCCGCCGCGGGGGCAGGTGCCGGATCAGCGGCGCTGACGGAAAACGCACAAGGCAGGATCAGCGACAGGCACAATGCTGGCATTGCCAGGCGATAGACAGAGGGCATCGGTTATTCCAGGCCAGAAATGTATCCCGGCAGCCTAATGGGTTGGTCAGAATTTGTCAGTGTATGAGACTTCAATGAAGCGATTTTGCTGCCTGTGGGTTATCGGCTGTTTGTGGCTTCCCTTGATGGGCTGGGCGGCGCCTGCGCCACCGGCACATGTCGCGCAACTGACGCCAGACCAGCAGCAATGGCTGGCGCAGCACCCTGAGTTGCGCGTCGGCCTGGTCTTGCAGGCGCCCTACGCGACTTACGATCGACGCTTGCAGCGATTGTCCGGGGCCAACGTCGAGCTGATGAAATTGCTCGCCAGAACCCTGGGTGTCGAACTGAGCTGGCGCAACTTCCAGGATCTAGGGCAACTGGAGGCCGCTTTGCGCGAAGGTGAAATCGACATCGCCCCGGGTCTGAGCCAGACCCCGGGCGCGTTGCGCCTCTGGCAGTTTTCCGATCCGTACATGCGCGTGCCGCAACTGGTGGTCAGTGACCGGAAAAGCAGCGGCGCGGTCGATCTGGAAAAACTCGACAGCCAGACCCGCGTCGCCGTGCGCATGCCGAGCACCACCGCCGATTATCTGCGCAGCAACTATCCACATCTGAATCTGCAAGGTGTGCCGCTGGAACGCCAGGCGTTGCAATTGCTGTTGAGTCAGCAGGCGGCGTACGCGGTGGTCGACGAAGCGCAGTTGGGGCGCCTGTCGGTAGAGCCGGAATTCGCCGAACTGGTGGTGGTCGGTGATATCGGCCTGCCGCAATTGCTGCGTGTGGCCTCGCGGCGCGATTGGCCGGAGTTGGCCGGCATCGTCCAGAGTGCCTTGCGCGCAATCCCGGCCAAGGATCTGGAGCAACTGCATAACCAATGGCTACAGCCGAAATACCCACGGCTCGCCGAATCACCGGGATTCTGGCAAAACCTCAGCCTGTTATTCGCGGTGATGCTCCTCAGTTGCGTGGCGATCGTGTTCTGGCAGCGGCGCCAGCAGCACAGTCTCGAACAGCGCTTGCTCAGTGCACGCGAAGACATTGCGCTCCGGGCGGCCAGCGAAGAGGCGTTGCGGCTGACGCAGTTTTCCATCGATCAAAGCACTGTCGGCATCCTTTGGGTCAACTGGGACAGTCATGTGCGCTACGCCAATCGGGCGGCGGAAAACATGCTCGGTTATCCCTCGGGCGGGTTGATCGAACGGCCGCTGATCGACTTCGAACCCGGCCTGCACATGGACCGCTGGCTCAATCTGTGGAAGCGTGCGCGGGCCAGTGAAGAGGGGCCGCTGAGCTTCGAAACCAGTTGCCTGCGCGCCGATGGCAGCGTACTGCCAGCGGACGTATCCCTGAGCTTTCTGCGCTTTCGCGACAGCGAATATCTGGTGGTCTACCTCACCGACGTCACCGACCGCCGACGCGCACTTGCCGCATTGCAGGAAAGTGAGGCGCGGCTGCAAGGCATCGCCGCCAACGTCCCGGGCCTGGTGTTTCGACTGGAGCGGGCGCCGGTCACCGGACAGATCGATTTTGCCTACATCAGCGAAGGCAGCGAAAGTCTGGTCGGCTACGCGCCCGCAGTCATCGCCCATCGTGACATGGGCCTGCGCAGTCTGGTGCACCCCGACGACAAGGCCAGTTATCACCGCACCCAGGATCAGGCACTGGACACCGACAGCGACTGGTCGTGGCAGGGCCGCATCGTCACACGCCATGGCGAACAGCGCTGGGCCGAGATCAAGGCGATCACCCGGCAGCTGGAAGATGGCGCTTACGTGTGGGACGGCATCGTCTGGGACATCAGTGAAAGCAAGCGCATCGAACTGGAGCTGGCCGCCTCGCGCGAGCAACTGCGCGAGCTGTCGGCGCACCTTGAGAGCGTGCGCGAAGAAGAGAAGGCGCGCATCGCGCGTGAGGTCCATGATGAACTGGGGCAGATGCTGACCGTGCTGAAACTGGAAACGTCGATGTGCGAACTGGCCTACGCGCAACTCGATCCGGGTCTGAACGAACGGCTCAACAGCATGAAGCGCCTGATCGCGCAGCTGTTTCAGTTGGTCCGTGATGTAGCAACGGCATTGCGTCCGCCGATTCTCGATGCCGGGATTGCCTCGGCAATCGAGTGGCAGGCGCGTCGTTTTGAAGCGCGCACGCAGATTCCGTGTCTGGTGCGGGTGCCGGATAACCTGCCGGCGCTTAGCGATGCCAAAGCGGTGGGGCTGTTCCGGATCCTGCAGGAGGCGCTGACCAATGTGATGCGTCATGCCCAGGCGCATACCGTGGAATTGACGCTGGAGCTTGCGGGCGATGAATTGTGCCTGACGGTCAGCGACGATGGCGTAGGATTTGTCGTTGCCGAGGGGCGGCCGACGTCGTTTGGATTGGTTGGCATGCGTGAGCGGGTGTTGATCATGGGCGGGCGGCTGGAGCTTGTGAGTGAGCCGGGGGAGGGCACCAGTCTGAATGTCTGGGTGCCGGTAGAGGCAGTCTGATCATTGTGTGGCGCTGATGCGGGCCTCTTCGCGAGCAGGCTCGCTCCCACAGAGGAGTGCATTTCAGGGTGGGAGCGAGCCTGCTCGCGAAATATTGGCTGAGGAGAAAAATGTGATCCGTGTACTGGTAGCCGAAGACCACACCATCGTTCGCGAGGGCATCAAGCAATTGATTGGCCTGGCCAAGGACCTGCAAGTGGTGGGTGAGGCGAGCAATGGTGAGCAACTGCTCGAAACCCTGCGCAGCGTCCCTTGTGAAGTGGTGTTGCTGGACATCTCCATGCCCGGGGTCAATGGCCTGGAAGCGATCCCGCGCATCCGCGCACTGAACAACCCGCCGGCGATTCTGGTGTTGTCGATGCACGACGAAGCGCAGATGGCCGCGCGCGCACTGAAGGTCGGCGCGGCCGGGTATGCGACCAAGGACAGCGATCCGGCGCTGTTGCTCACAGCCATTCGTAAAGTGGCGGCGGGCGGGCGTTACATCGATCCGGATCTGGCCGATCGCATGGTCTTCGAAGTCGGGTTGACTGACGCGCGCCCCCTGCATTCTTTGCTGTCCGAGCGCGAGTTCTCGGTGTTCGAACGACTGGCCCAGGGCGCCAACGTCAATGACATCGCCCAGCAACTGGCTCTGAGCAGCAAGACCATCAGCACGCACAAGGCAAGGCTGATGCAGAAGCTCAACATCACTTCACTGGCCGAGCTGGTGAAATATGCGATGGAGCATAAACTCCTCTGAGCATCACCGCGATCAAACTGTAGGAGTGAGCCTGCTCGCGATAGCGTCCTTTCTGAAAACAATTCAGCGACTGACCTACCGCTATCGCGAGCAGGCTCACTCCTACAGGGGATTTGCGTGTGGGCATATCCATTCACGACAAACGCTTTTGCCCTTGCTTGCGGCTTGCAGCTCGCCACTTGCCACTGCCTTATCCATTAGCGCCATCCTTGTAGGGCAATCCCTACCCCCAATCTTCCATCGCGCTTAAGCGATTCTCTCCTGCGCCCCGATTTGCGTGGCTGCTGCCAGCCACTAGGCTTGATGAACAAGCAGTCATCAACAACAAAGGTGCGGGTATGAGCCAGGTCGATTCAAACGCAGGGGCCAGTGATGTGCTGGTCAGCTTTCGTGGAGTGCAGAAGAGCTACGACGGCGAGAACCTGATCGTCAAAGACCTCAACCTGGACATTCGCAAAGGCGAGTTCCTCACCCTGCTCGGGCCGTCCGGTTCCGGCAAGACCACCAGCCTGATGATGCTCGCCGGTTTCGAAACGCCAACTGCCGGGGAAATCCTCCTGGCCGGGCGCTCGATCAACAACGTGCCACCGCACAAGCGCGACATCGGCATGGTGTTTCAGAACTACGCACTGTTCCCACACATGACCGTGGCCGAGAACCTCGCCTTCCCGCTGACCGTCCGTGGCCTGAACAAAAGCGACGTCAGCGACCGGGTGAAGAAAGTCCTCAGCATGGTCCAGCTCGACGCGTTCGCTTCGCGCTATCCGGCGCAGTTGTCCGGTGGTCAGCAGCAACGTGTGGCGCTGGCCCGTGCGCTGGTGTTCGAACCGCAACTGGTGTTGATGGACGAACCGTTGGGCGCGCTCGACAAACAACTGCGTGAACACATGCAGATGGAGATCAAACACCTGCACCAGCGCCTCGGCGTGACCGTGGTCTATGTGACCCACGACCAGGGTGAAGCGCTGACCATGTCGGATCGTGTCGCGGTGTTCCATCAGGGCGAGATCCAGCAGATTGCGCCGCCGCGCACGCTTTACGAAGAACCGAAAAACACCTTCGTCGCCAATTTCATCGGCGAGAACAACCGCCTCAACGGGCGCCTGCTCAGCCAGAGCGGCGAGCGCTGCGTGGTTGAGTTGGGTCGGGGCGAAAAGGTCGAGGCGCTGGCGGTCAACGTCGGCCAGACCGGTGAGCCAGTCACGCTGTCGATTCGTCCTGAACGCGTCAGCCTCAACGGCTCCAGCGATCAATGTGTCAACCGCTTCTCAGGGAGGGTGGCGGAATTCATCTATCTGGGCGACCACGTCCGGGTGCGCCTGGAAGTCTGCGGCAAGACCGACTTCTTCGTGAAACAACCGATTGCCGAGCTCGATCCAGCGCTCAGCGTCGGTGACGTGGTACCGCTTGGCTGGCAGGTCGAGCACGTTCGCGCGCTTGATCCTCTTTTAGAGGCGCACTAAGCGCCCCGGCAATACCAACACCAACCCTGCACGTGGAGAGAACAATAAATGTTGAGATCCCTGAAGTTCACCGCCCTGACTCTGGGCCTGATGGGTGCAACCGGCGCGATGGCCGCCGGCCCGGATTTGACCGTGGTGTCGTTTGGCGGGGCGAACAAGGCGGCGCAAGTCAAAGCCTTCTATGCCCCGTGGGAAGCAGCAGGCAATGGCAAGATTGTTGCCGGCGAGTACAACGGCGAAATGGCCAAGGTCAAAGCCATGGTCGACACCAAGAGCGTGTCCTGGGACTTGGTAGAAGTTGAATCGCCAGAGCTGTCCCGTGGTTGCGACGAAGACATGTTCGAGCAACTCGATCCGGCGCTGTTCGGCAAGACCGAAGACTACGTCAAAGGTGCGATCCAGCCGTGCGGCGTCGGTTTCTTCGTCTGGTCGACCGTGTTGGCCTATAACGCCGACAAGCTGAAAACCGCACCGACCAGTTGGGCGGATTTCTGGGACACCAAGCAATTCCCGGGCAAGCGTGGCCTGCGTAAAGGCGCCAAGTACACCCTTGAATTCGCGTTGATGGCCGATGGCGTGGCGCCAAAAGACGTCTACAAGGTGCTGGCCGGCAAGGACGGTCAGGATCGCGCGTTCAAAAAACTCGATGAACTCAAGCCAAGCATTCAATGGTGGGAAGCCGGCGCGCAACCGCCGCAATACCTCGCCTCTGGTGATGTGGTCATGAGCTCGGCCTATAACGGTCGTATCGCCGCCGTGCAGAAAGAATCCAACCTGAAAGTGGTGTGGAACGGCGGCATCTACGACTTCGACGCCTGGGCGATCCCTAAAGGCCTGGACGCCAAGCGCGCCGAAGCGGCGAAGAAATTCATCGCCTTCTCGGTGCAGCCGCAGCAGCAGAAGACCTATTCGGAAAACATCGCCTACGGCCCGGCCAACACCCAGGCAGTGCCGCTGCTGGCCAAGGATGTCCTGAAAGACATGCCGACCACCCCGGAAAACATCGCCAACCAGGTGCAGATCGACGTCAGCTTCTGGGCTGACAACGGCGAGCAGCTGGAACAGCGCTTTAATTCCTGGGCTGCGAAATAACCACTTTCTTACCTGTACGGGAAATGGCAAGGGTGAATGTGTGGCGAGGGGATTTATCCCCGTTGGGTTGCGAAGCAGCCCCAAAGCCATACCCGCTCGGTGGGTCAGATAAACCGCATTCTCAGGTTTTACGACTGCTGCGCAGCCGAACGGGGATAAATCCCCTCGCCACAAGGCTCGCTCCCACAGGTTGCTGTGTTTCAACTCAACAGAGGTGGCTTGCCACCTCTGTAACGATCAAAAGATTTGCGGAGTACGTCATGGCCATCGCCGTTCCCCTGAACGAGGGCGCCAGCCCCACCTTGAAGCAGAAGCTCAAGCACGCCGAGCGGGTCAACCGCTGGAAAGCGCAGGCGCTGATTGCGCCGCTGGTGCTGTTTCTGTTGCTGGTGTTTCTGGTGCCGATCGTGGCGCTGCTCTATAAAAGCGTCGGCAACCCGGAAGTGGTCGGCGGCATGCCGCGCACCGTTACGGCCATCGCGGGTTGGGACGGCCGCGGTCTGCCCGCCGAACCGGTGTACAAGGCTGCCAGCGAAGACCTCGCCGAAGCCCGCAAAAACCAGACGCTGGGCGATCTGTCCAAGCGCTTGAACATGGAGTTGGCCGGCTACCGCAGCCTGCTGACCAAAACCGCCCGGGCGCTGCCGTTTGCCAGCGAACCGGCCTCCTATAAAGAAGCGCTCGAAGCGCTGGACGAGCGTTGGGGCGATCCGGCTTATTGGCAAGCGGTGAAACGCAACACCAGCAGCATCACTCCGTATTACCTGCTGGCGGCGGTCGACCACCGAATCGATGACCTCGGCGAACTCGCCCCGGCGACCCCGGACCAGGCGATCTATCTCGACATCTTTGCCCGCACCTTCTGGATGGGGCTGGTCATCACCGTGATCTGCCTGTTGCTGGCTTATCCATTGGCGTACCTGCTGGCGAACCTGCCGTCGCGACAGAGCAACCTGTTGATGATTCTGGTGCTGCTGCCGTTCTGGACGTCGATTCTGGTACGCGTTGCCGCGTGGATCGTGCTGCTGCAATCCGGCGGGCTGATCAACAGCGCATTGCTGGCGATGGGCATCATTGATAAGCCGCTGGAGCTAGTGTTCAACCGTACCGGCGTGTACATCTCGATGGTGCACATCCTGTTGCCGTTCATGATTCTGCCGATCTACAGCGTGATGAAAGGCATCTCGCCAACCTACATGCGCGCGGCGATTTCCCTCGGCTGCCATCCGTTCGCCAGTTTCTGGCGGGTGTACTTCCCGCAGACCTACGCCGGCGTCGGCGCCGGGTGCCTGTTGGTGTTCATCCTCGCCATCGGCTACTACATCACCCCGGCGCTGCTCGGCAGCCCGAACGACCAAATGGTCAGCTACTTCGTCGCCTTCTACACCAACACCAGCATCAACTGGGGCATGGCCACCGCGCTGGGCGGTCTGCTCTTGCTGGCGACCGTGGTGCTTTATCTGATCTACAGCTGGCTGGTGGGCGCCAGTCGCCTGCGCCTGAGCTAAGGGGAATTTGCGATGCTGAGTCCTTACATGTCGCCCGTTGAACGGGTGTGGTTCTACAGCCTGCGGATCCTCTGCGGCCTGATCCTGTTGTTCCTGATTCTGCCGGTGCTGGTGATCGTGCCGCTGTCGTTCAACTCGGGAAGTTTTCTGGTCTACCCCCTGCAGGGTTTTTCGCTGCAGTGGTACCACGACTTCTTCGCCTCGGCCGAATGGATGCGCGCCCTGAAGAACAGCATCATCGTTGCTCCGGCCGCGACCGTGCTGGCGATGATTTTCGGCACCCTGGCGGCGATCGGCCTGACTCGCGGGGACTTCCCGGGCAAATCGCTGGTGATGGCGCTGGTGATTTCGCCGATGGTGGTACCGGTAGTGATCATCGGTGTGGCGAGTTATCTGTTCTTCGCGCCGCTGGGCCTTGGCAATAGTTTCTTCTCGCTAATCGTCGTGCACGCGGTGCTCGGCGTACCGTTTGTAATCATTACGGTATCAGCGACGTTGCAGGGGTTTAATCACAATCTGGTGCGAGCGGCTGCCAGCCTAGGGGCTTCGCCGCTGACCGCGTTTCGCCGGGTGACCTTGCCGCTGATCGCGCCGGGGGTGATTTCCGGGGCGCTGTTTGCCTTTGCCACTTCGTTTGATGAAGTGGTGGTGACGCTGTTTCTGGCAGGGCCAGAGCAGGCAACCTTGCCTCGGCAGATGTTCAGCGGGATTCGCGAGAACCTCAGTCCGACTATCGCCGCTGCCGCGACGTTGCTGATTGCCTTCTCGGTGATCTTGCTGCTGACCCTGGAATGGCTGCGTGGCCGAAGCGAGAAACTGCGTACCGCCCAGGTCTGACGCCGCACTCGGTCAAAAAATGTGGGAGGGGGCTTGCTCCCGAAAGCGGTGGGTCAGTCGAGATTGTTTCAACTGATCCACCGCTTTCGAGAGCAAGCCCCCTCCCACAAGGGATTTGTGTTGTATGCACAGTTCTTGGTCATTCACACCCTGAATAGCAGACAACCCCAAATCTCCAGCTAATCTTGTGCCCAACTCGCACATCTTCGGTGATCTTGCTGCTGACTTTGGAATGGCTGCGTGGCCGAAGCGAGAAACTGCGTACTGCGCAGGTCTGACGCCGCACTCGGTCAAAAAATGTGGGAGGGGGCTTGCCCCCGAAAGCGGTGGGTCAGTCGACATTGTTTCAACTGATCCACCGCTTTCGGGAGCAAGCCCCCTCCCACAAGGGATTTGTGTTGTATGCAAAGTTCTCGGTCATTCACACCCTGAATAGCAGACAACCCCAAATCCCCAGCTAATCTTGTGCCCAGCTCCCCTATCTATAAGAGGCTGCGCACCATGAGTCTGTCCCAGTTCAAAATCGCTCACAAACTGATCACCGGCGCCGCAGCCATCGAACAATTGGCGGCAGAACTTACCCGGCTGGACATCGACAACCCGCTGATCGTCACCGACGCCGCGCTGGTCAAGTCCGGCACCGTCGAGCTGGCGCTGGTACAACTGGGCGGGCGCGAGTACGAGATTTTCGACCGTGTGCTGCCCGACCCGGAGATTGCCATCGTCGAAGACTGCATGCGCGCCTACCGCGAAGGCGGGCATGACGGTTTGATCGGCCTCGGTGGCGGCAGCGCCATCGACATCGCCAAAAGTGTCGCCGCGTACGCCGGTTACCACGGCGCACTTGAGGACCTGTTCGGTGTCGATCAGGTGCCGCGCAAAGGCCCGCCGCTGATCGCCATCCCGACCACCGCCGGCACCGGCTCGGAGGTGACCAACGTCGCGATTCTTTCGGACAAGGTCGCGCAACTGAAGAAAGGCATCGTCAGCGATTTCCTGCTGCCGGATGTCGCACTGGTCAGCCCGCAAATGACCCTGACCTGTCCGCGCAGCGTTACCGCGGCCAGTGGCGTCGATGCGCTGGTGCACGCCATCGAATCCTATCTGTCGGTGAATGCCTCGCCGATCACCGATTCCCTCGCCATCGGCGCGATCAAACTGATTGCCAGCGCCTTGCCCAAGGCCTACGCCAACGGCGCCAACCTGCAAGCGCGCGAAGACATGGCCACCGCCAGCCTGATGGCCGGCATGGCGTTCGGCAACGCCGGGGTGGGGGCAGTGCATGCGCTGGCCTATCCGCTGGGCGGGCGTTTCAACATTGCCCACGGCGTCAGTAACGCCTTGTTGCTGCCCTATGTCATGACCTGGAACAAAATGGCCTGCGTCGAACGCATGCAGGATATTGCCGAAGCCATGGGCGTGAAGACCGCTCATCTGAGCGCGAACGAGGCGGCGGACAAAGCCGTGCAGGCGATGACGGAACTGTGCGCGGCGGTGGAAATTCCCGCCGGGCTGCGCAGTTTCGGCGTGCCGGAAGAGGCGATCCCGGCGATGGCCGTGGAAGCCGCCGGGATCGAGCGCCTGATGCGCAACAATCCGCGCAAGCTCAGCGCCGTCGACATCGAGAAGATCTACCGCGCGGCCTACTGAGGCACAGTCGCTGAGGACTCATGGCACAACCCAATCATCGCGGTCACGGTGCGTGCGCACAAACTTGAGGTATACAATGCGCGCCATCGTGATTTAGCTCAGCACAGGTGCGTCATGCAGCCCTTCGTAATTGCTCCGTCGATCCTCTCCGCCGACTTCGCCCGCCTCGGCGAGGAAGTGGACAACGTTCTCGCCGCCGGCGCCGACTTCGTCCATTTCGACGTCATGGACAACCACTACGTGCCGAACCTGACCATCGGCCCGATGGTCTGCGCCGCACTGCGCAAGTACGGCGTCACCGCGCCGATCGACGCGCACCTGATGGTCAGCCCGGTGGATCGCATCGTTGGCGATTTCATCGAGGCCGGCGCGACGTACATCACCTTTCACCCGGAAGCCACGCTGCACGTCGACCGCTCGCTGCAACTGATCCGTGAAGGTGGCTGCAAGTCCGGCCTGGTGTTCAACCCGGCGACCCCGCTGGACGTGCTCAAGTACGTGATCGACAAGGTCGACATGGTTTTGCTGATGAGCGTCAACCCAGGCTTCGGCGGGCAGAAGTTCATTCCCGGCACCCTCGACAAACTGCGTGAAGCGCGGGCGATCATCGACGCTTCGGGCCGTGACATCCGCCTGGAAATCGACGGCGGCGTCAACGTCAACAACATCCGCGAAATCGCTGCCGCTGGCGCTGACACCTTTGTCGCCGGTTCGGCCATTTTCAACGCGCCAAACTATCAGGAAGTCATCGACAAGATGCGTTCCGAACTGGCACTGGCGCGGCCATGAGCGGTTTTGAGCAGTTGTTCCCAGGGCAGCTGCCACGGTTGGTGATGTTCGATCTGGATGGCACCCTGATCGATTCTGTTCCCGATCTGGCGGTGGCGGTGGATCGCATGCTGCTCACCCTCGGCCGCCCGCCTGCGGGCATCGCGGCGGTGCGCGAATGGGTTGGCAATGGCGCACCGGTGCTGGTGCGTCGCGCGCTGGCCGGTGGCATCGATCACACGGCGGTGGATGACACCGAGGCCGAGCGTGCGCTGGAGATTTTCATGGAGGCCTACGGCGCCAGCCATGAGCTGACCGTGGTGTATCCCGGTGTGCGCGACACCCTCAAGTGGCTGCACAAACAAGGCGTGGCCATGGCGTTGATCACCAACAAGCCGGAGCGTTTCGTCGCGCCGCTGCTGGATCAGATGAAAATCGGCCGTTACTTCAAGTGGATCATCGGCGGCGACACCCTGCCGCAGAAGAAACCTGACCCGGCCGCGCTGTTCTTCGTGATGAAAATGGCCAACATTCCGGCCTCGCAATCCTTGTTCGTCGGTGACTCGCGCAGTGACGTGCTGGCGGCGAAAGCGGCGGGGGTCAAGTGTGTGGCACTGAGTTACGGCTATAACCATGGCCGGCCAATTGCCGAGGAATCGCCGGCACTGGTGATCGACGATCTGCGCAAACTAATTCCCGGTTGCCTCGTCACGGCCGCTGAGATAACGTTGCCCGACGCTGCTCAACCCCCTTCTGGAAACGCCATCGTGGTGGTCACCCGCAAACTCTGGATGAAAGTCATCAAGGCCCTGGCCCGCTGGCGTTGGCGCGCCTGACTGATTCTGGCCGGCCTGCCGGCGCGTTTGCCTGACTGACTGATTGCACCTCACACCACGAGGCACCTTATGATCCGCGAAGAATTCCTGCGTCTGGCCGCTGACGGCTACAACCGCATCCCGCTGGCCTGCGAAACCCTGGCCGACTTCGACACGCCGCTGTCGATCTACCTGAAACTGGCCGACCAACCCAACTCCTACCTGCTCGAATCGGTGCAGGGCGGCGAAAAGTGGGGCCGTTACTCGATCATCGGTTTGCCGTGCCGCACCGTGCTGCGGGTCCACGACCATCACGTGAGCATCACCGTTGATGGCGTCGAGACCGAAAGTCACGATGTCGATGATCCGCTGGCCTTTGTCGAAACCTTCAAGGCGCGCTACAACGTGCCGACCATCGCCGGTCTGCCGCGCTTCAATGGTGGTCTGGTCGGCTACTTCGGTTACGACTGCGTGCGGTATGTCGAGAAGCGCCTGGGCAAGTGCCCGAACCCGGATCCGCTGGGCGTTCCGGATATTCTGCTCATGGTGTCCGACGCGGTCGTGGTGTTCGACAACCTCGCCGGCAAGATGCACGCAATCGTCCTCGCCGACCCGGCCCAGGCCGATGCCTTCGAGCAGGGCCAGGCGCAACTGCAGACGCTGTTGGAAAAACTGCGCCAGCCGATCACCCCGCGTCGTGGCCTGGATTTCAGCAAGCAGCAGTCGGCCGATCCGGTGTTTCGTTCGAGTTTTACTCAAGACGATTACGAAAAAGCCGTCGACACCATCAAGGAATACATCCTTGCCGGTGACTGCATGCAGGTGGTGCCGTCGCAGCGCATGTCGATCGATTTCAAGGCTGCGCCGATCGATCTGTACCGTGCCCTGCGTTGCTTCAACCCGACGCCATACATGTACTTCTTCAACTTCGGCGACTTCCACGTCGTCGGCAGTTCGCCGGAAGTGCTGGTGCGGGTCGAGGACAACCTGATCACCGTGCGCCCGATTGCCGGTACGCGCCCGCGTGGCGCCACCGAAGAAGCCGATGTGGCGCTGGAACAAGACTTGCTGTCGGACGACAAAGAGATCGCCGAGCATTTGATGCTGATCGACCTGGGCCGCAACGACACTGGGCGCGTCTCGGAAATCGGCTCGGTGAAACTCACCGAGAAGATGGTCATCGAGCGTTATTCCAACGTGATGCACATCGTCTCCAACGTCACCGGCCAGTTGAAGGCCGGCCTGACTGCGATGGACGCGCTGCGGGCGATTCTGCCGGCGGGCACTTTGTCCGGCGCGCCGAAGATTCGCGCAATGGAAATCATCGACGAACTCGAGCCGGTCAAGCGTGGCGTGTATGGCGGCGCAGTCGGTTATTTCGCCTGGAACGGCAACATGGACACCGCCATTGCCATTCGCACGGCGGTGATCAAGAACGGTGAGTTGCACGTGCAGGCCGGCGGCGGCATCGTCGCCGACTCGGTGCCGGCGCTGGAATGGGAAGAAACCCTGAACAAGCGCCGCGCGATGTTCCGCGCCGTGGCCCTTGCCGAACAAACCCCGCAAGCCTGAGCCAACACAAAACCCTTGTAGGAGTGAGCCTGCTCGCGATTGCGGACTAATATTCAACATATTCGTTGACTGACCCACCGCAATCGCGAGCAGGCTCACTCCTACATTTGGATTGTGTCGGGGCAAAAAAAAGCGGCGCCTGTGAGGGCGCCGCTTTTTTGCGTCTGCAACTCAGAAATCCAGCACAACCCCGACATTCAAGCCCTGCTGCTTGAAGTCATCGTCCTTGCGCAGCGTATAACCAGCGCGCAACGCCAGATCCGTCGTCAGCTTGTGACTGACTCCCAGGCTCAAGCGGTTCAGGTGGCTCGCCGGTGTGTAGCCTTCAAGCGTGAAGTCATTGGCCGGCAAAGTGTTAAGCGCGATGTTGACCTTCTGCACGTCATCTTCGTACTCCCGCTCATGCGCGTATTCGCCGTACACCTGGGTTTGCGCGGTGAAGTTGTACTTGCCCTGAATACCCAGGCCCAGGCGTTTCGAATCGCGACTCTGGTCATCGAAGCTCAGCGCGGTGGCGCGATTGCTCTTTTCCGAGTAACCGTCGACATCGACGCTGGCGTAGTCGGCGCTGACGAACGGCGACAGGTGCCATTCGCTGCCCGGCTGGGCAATGTCATAACCGATACGGGTGCTGAACGCCCACAGGCTGCCGTCGGTATCGCCTTTCTCCGCACC
Source organism: Pseudomonas sp. SWRI81 (assembly GCF_014268545.1). Taxonomy (NCBI): domain Bacteria; kingdom Pseudomonadati; phylum Pseudomonadota; class Gammaproteobacteria; order Pseudomonadales; family Pseudomonadaceae; genus Pseudomonas; species Pseudomonas sp. SWRI81. The sequence goes on along the minus strand of NZ_JABWQS010000017.1, from coordinate 18,241 downwards.
CTCGCTGGCGCCGAGGTCAAACTTGCGCTTGAGGTTGTCGTAGTCGAGTTTGCCGCCGGTCAGTGCGGCATCAGCCCACCAGCGATTCTGCTGGAACTGGGCGAATGCGGTGCCCATGTAGCTGTTGAGTTTGTAGTCAGAGTCGTTGTGTCCAGCCTCCAGGTTCTGCCGGTAGAAACCTGCTGCCACGCCCACACGCCAGGCATCGTTGAGGCGATAGCTGCCGCCGACGTTGAGGTTATAACCGCTGCCATCGGCGCTGGCGCCGCTGCTTTGGCTGTCGACATCCAGGTGCTGGCCGCCTGCAGAGACAAGGGCGCGCCATTGGCCGACCGCTTGCCAGTTCTCCCAGTCCGCCTGCCACTGGTTACGCAATTCATCCTGATGTGCACGCACGGTGCCGTGGGCCATTTCCGTCAGCAGGCTCAATTCCCACGGTGCTGCCAGCAAGGAATAAGCGTAGTCGGCGATCAGTTTCTGCCCGGACTCGGTTGGGTGCACGCCGTCGTTGTAGATCAACTTGGTCGGATCCGGCGTGGCACTGTTGATCCCGTAACGGGCGTTTTCGGGGCAGCCGTTGCCGCTGAAACAGGTCGCGGTAAGGTTCTGGTCAGTGGCCAGGCCAAAGCGTCCCGGATCGGCAAAAGCCTCCGAGAGCAGCGCCGGAATATTCAACGGTATGATTTCCGCGTCAATGCCTCGCAGACGCGTCACCAACTGGCTGTTGAACTGGTTGGCGAGGGTACTGCTGAAGGCCTGCAGCGGCGTGCCGTTCAGGGCCGGGGTCAAGCCAACGTCGGGCAGCAGCCAGACCATCACGTATTTGGCGCCGGCGGTTTGCAGGGTTTGCACGCTGTCAGCCAGGCGATCGGCAGCGGCACTGGCCTGGGGCAGACTGAGGACACGGCCTTGCAGGAAGTCGTTGCCGCCGCCGGAAATGTAATAGAGGGCATTCGGGTCGGCACGCAAACCGTTCGACGGCAAGTAGCCGGCGCGGGTACGTTCGCCCGTGGCCGATTGCGTGGTGATCGAGTCGAGAATCTGGTCGGTGCGATAACCGCCGACCGCCCAGTTGCTGCCGTCGACCTGACCGTTGTCGGCGCGCACGGCTGAACTTGACGACGCTGTCTGATCCGCCGTGAAGCCCAGGCGGCCGCCCAGCAGTTGGGTGGAATTCAACGAATACAGTTCGCCGCTGCCATCCTGATACAGCGGCCCGGTGCGGTTGGTGTAACGCTCGGTGGCGCCTGCCGGCCCGCCGCTGTCGGCGAACGTCCCGGCGTCATTGAGGCTGTCGCCAAACACAATGAAATTCGAATAGGGGTTGGGCGCCGCATTCGCCTGGGCGCAGGCCAGCGCGAGCAGGCAGCCGGCCATGGGTGCAAACAACGTCTTTTTATTCATGAGCAAGTCCGTTTATTTATTGTTGTAGGTGAACGAAACGACAGTACCAAAAACTTCCGGCCTTTTGCCATCGATCGCCAATCCCTGTCTGGTTTTATCCCTTGCAGCCAAGGTCATATTGCACGCTCTGCCCAGCTAAGTTACTGTGCCGGAACGTATGAACGAGACCTTCCCCGTGTTGATCACCAGCAAACTTCTGGATCAAGTCATCAAGGCACACGCCCGCTGGCGTTGGCGCGCCTGAATCTTTTCCGCCGGCCCCGCCGGATCTGTATCGCTTTGCCTTCCTTGTCTGTTTGAAATGCCGCTGTGTCGCCGTCTGTTCCGGCGTCCGACATCGTGCAGCGCCCTGCGGGCAAGTCATCTGAAGGCTGTCTCCAAGTCAGAATTCAAGAGGTTCGAAACGCCATGTTGCTGATGATCGACAACTACGACTCCTTTACTTACAACGTTGTGCAATACCTCGGCGAGCTGGGGGCCGAGGTCAAAGTCGTGCGCAACGATGAATTGACGATTGCTCAGATCGAAGCGCTCAACCCTGAGCGCATCGTGGTGTCCCCCGGTCCTTGCACGCCGACCGAAGCCGGCGTCTCCATCGACGCGATCAAATACTTCGCCGGCAAACTGCCGATCCTCGGCGTCTGCCTGGGCCATCAGTCGATCGGCCAGGCCTTTGGTGGCGATGTCGTACGCGCGCGTCAAGTGATGCACGGTAAGACTAGCCCGGTATTCCACGAGGACAAGGGCGTTTTTGCCGGCCTCAATCATCCGCTGACCGTCACCCGCTACCACTCGCTGATCGTCAAGCACCAGACTTTGCCCGATTGCCTGGAGCTGACCGCGTGGACGCAACACGACGACGGCTCGGTCGATGAGATCATGGGCCTGCGTCACAAAACCCTGAACATCGAGGGCGTACAGTTTCATCCCGAGTCGATCCTCACCGAGCAGGGCCATGAACTGTTTGCCAATTTCCTCAAACAAACCGGCGGCACGCGCTAAGGACTTTCCATGAATATCAAGACAGCCCTGAGCCGTATCGTCGATCACCTCGACCTCAGCACCGATGAAATGCGCGACGTGATGCGCGAAATCATGACTGGCCAATGCAGCGACGCGCAGATCGGCGCGTTCATGATGGCCATGCGCATGAAGAGCGAGAGCATCGACGAAATCGTCGGCGCCGTGTCGGTGATGCGCGAGCTGGCCGATCAGGTCGAGTTGAAAACCCTCGATGGCGTGGTCGACGTGGTCGGCACCGGCGGCGACGGCGCGAACATCTTCAACGTCTCGACCGCTTCCTCTTTTGTTGTCGCTGCGGCCGGTTGCACCGTGGCCAAGCACGGCAACCGCGCAGTCTCCGGCAAGAGCGGCAGTGCCGACCTGCTGGAAGCCGCCGGCATCTACCTGAACCTGACCCCGGTTCAGGTTGCGCGTTGTATCGACAACGTCGGCATCGGTTTCATGTTCGCCCAGACCCATCACAAAGCCATGAAGTACGCCGCCGGCCCGCGCCGCGACCTGGGCCTGCGGACACTGTTCAATATGCTTGGCCCGCTTACGAATCCGGCCGGTGTGAAACATCAGGTGGTGGGTGTGTTCACCCAGGCGCTGTGCCGGCCATTGGCCGAAGTCTTGCAGCGATTGGGCAGCAAACATGTGCTGGTGGTGCATTCGAAGGACGGGCTGGACGAGTTCAGCCTCGCCGCGCCGACCTTCGTCGCCGAGCTGAAGAACAATGAAATCAGCGAATATTGGGTCGAGCCGGAAGATCTGGGCATGAAAAGCCAGAGCCTGCACGGCCTGTCGGTCGAAGGCCCGGAAGCGTCGCTGGCGCTGATCCGCGATGCGCTGGGCAAGCGCAAGACCGAAAACGGCCAGAAAGCGGCCGAGATGATTGTGCTTAACGCCGGTGCCGCGCTGTATGCCGCCGACGTGGCGAACAGTTTGAAACAGGGCGTAGAGCTTGCGCACGATGCCCTGCACACCGGCCTCGCTCGGGAAAAACTCGAGGAGCTGGGTGCCTTTACCGCGGTATTCAAAGTGGAGAATGAGGGATGAGCGTACCGACGGTTCTGGAGAAGATCCTTGCGCGCAAAGTCGAGGAAGTTGCCGAGCGCAGTGCCCGTGTAAGCCTCAGTGAGCTGGAAAACCTGGCCCGGGCGGCCGATGCGCCCCGTGGTTTTGCTCAAGCGTTGCTGGCGCAGGCGAAGAAAAAACAGCCTGCGGTGATTGCCGAAATCAAAAAGGCCTCACCGAGCAAAGGCGTGATCCGCGAGGATTTCGTACCCGCCGACCTCGCCAAAAGCTACGAGAAGGGCGGGGCGACCTGCCTGTCCGTGCTGACCGATGTCGATTACTTCCAGGGCGCCGATGCTTACCTGCAACAGGCCCGTGCCGCCTGCAAACTGCCGGTCATCCGCAAGGATTTCATGATCGATCCGTACCAGATCGTTGAAGCCCGAGCCTTGGGCGCCGATTGCGTGCTGTTGATCGTCTCCGCACTCGACGATGTGAAAATGGCCGAGCTGGCAGCCGTGGCCAAAGGCGTCGGTCTCGATGTGCTGGTGGAAGTGCACGACGGCGACGAACTTGAGCGCGCGTTGAAAACCCTCGACACGCCGCTGGTCGGGGTTAACAACCGTAATCTGCACACCTTCGATGTCAGCCTGGAGACCACCCTCGACCTGCTGCCGCGAATTCCGCGGGATCGATTGGTAATCACCGAAAGCGGCATTCTCAATCGCGCCGATGTCGAGTTGATGGAAATCAGCGACGTCTACGCGTTCCTGGTCGGCGAAGCGTTCATGCGCGCAGAGAACCCAGGCATTGAATTGCAGCGCCTGTTCTTCCCGGAACGTGGCGGTCCGGTGATAAGCGGTTCGACCCTCGACTGATTCGACGCCATCGCGAGCAGGCTCACTCCTACATTTGAAACGCGTTCCCCCTGTAGGAGTGAGCCTGCTCGCGATGGGGCCCTCGAATCCGCTAAAGAGACTCGACTTGCCGGAGCTCACCATGTCGCTGCCAACCCCCCTGACCATCGAATCCGGCCTGCAAGCCGAACAAGACTTGTTGGCCTCGATCTGCGCCGGCGACGCCGAATTCGGCCTGCTGTTCTGGCAACCCACCGATCGCGCGCTGGTCATGCCGCGCCGCCTCAATCGCCTCCCTGAATTCGACCACGCCTGCGAAGTCTCCGCCGCCGCCGGTTGGCCGGTACTGCTGCGCGAAACCGGCGGTGAGCCGGTGCCGCAGTCCGCTTCAACGATCAATATTGCCTTGGTGTATGCGCCGCCGCGCAGCGAAGGCGACTTGAATCGCATCGAAACCGGCTACCGCCGTCTCTGCGATCCGATCTGTCAGTTACTGGATGAATTGGGCGGCACCTCGTCGGTGGGCGAAGTCGACGGCGCCTTTTGCGACGGTCGTTTCAACGTCAATCTGGACGGGCGCAAGATGGTCGGCACCGCCCAGCGCTGGCGCCAGAGTCAGGGCGGTCAGCGTCCGGTCGGGCTGGTGCACGGTGCGATGTTGATCGATGACGAGCGCCAGGCATTGGTCGCAGCGGTCAATCGCTTCAATGAGGCCTGCGGTCTGGAGCAGCGGGTGAGGGCTGAAAGCCACATCGCCCTGCATGAGAAATTCAACGCGCCACAGGCCTTGGCGCGTCTGGATGAATTGTTTCGCTTGATGCTGGCGCGGATCTACAGCGCTTAGCGTGTCCCGTAGACCACCATGGTCTTGCCTTTCACGTCGACCAGGTTGCGTTCCTCAAGATCCTTGAGCACGCGACCGACCATCTCTCGCGAACAACCGACGATCCGGCCGATTTCCTGACGGGTCACTTTGATCTGCATGCCGTCCGGGTGAGTCATGGCGTCCGGCTGTTTGCACAGTTCCAGCAGGCAGCGAGCGACTCGACCGGTGACGTCGAAGAACGCCAGATCGCCGACCTTGCGCGTGGTGTTGCGCAGGCGCTGTGCGATTTGTCCGCTGAGGACGTAAAGAATGTCCGGATCCTGCTGCGACAGTTCGCGGAACTTGGTGTAACTGATTTCCGCCGTTTCGCATTCGACCTTGGCCCGTACCCAGGCACTGCGTTGTTGTTCCTGGCCCGCCTGTTCGAACAGGCCCAGCTCACCGAAGAAATCACCGGCGTTCAGGTACGCAATGATCATTTCGCGGCCATCGTCGTCTTCGATCAGGATGGTGACCGAGCCCTTGATAATGAAGTACAGCGTATCGGAGCGGTCACCGGCACAGATAATGTTGCTCTTGGCCGCATGGCGACGGCGCTGGCAATGCATCAACAGCTTGTCGAGATTCTTGATTTTGGATGTGGGGGTAATAGCAACCATGGTTGTATCCCGAAAAAACTGCACGGTGATGTTTGATTTTTTTATGAGGCGCCGTAGGCGGTCGTGACGCTGACTGACAGGCGCGCCAGCGAATTGGCGCCAGCTTACCAGACACTTCGTCGGAAATTCGAGAAATTACCTACAGCTTAGAGGTAGCGGTCCTAGGACGTCGGTCGCTGTCAGGCCAAACCGCTGTGCTAAGCTGGCGACCCTTTTTTTACAGTGGAGTCTGGGCGATGAAGGCACGCATCCAATGGGCTGGCGAAGCCATGTTCCTCGGCGAATCCGGTAGCGGTCATGTCGTGGTGATGGATGGTCCGCCGGACGCCGGTGGCCGTAACCTTGGGGTTCGCCCGATGGAAATGTTGCTGCTGGGCGTCGGCGGTTGCAGCAACTTCGACGTGGTCAGCATTCTGAAGAAGTCCCGCCAAGCCGTTGAAAGCTGTGAAGCCTTCCTCGAAGCCGAGCGTGCGACTGAAGATCCGAAGGTGTTTACCAGGATCCACATGCACTTCGTGGTCAAGGGCCGTGGTCTGAAAGAGGCTCAGGTCAAACGCGCCATCGAGCTGTCCGCCGAGAAGTATTGCTCGGCCTCGATCATGCTCGGCGCGGCTGGCGTGGCGATTACCCACGACTACGAAATCGTCGAACTCGGTTGATCCGACATTCAACTATCATAAAAGCAGTGCAGACTCTGGCGATCCCCCGCTGACGTCTGCATAATGCGCCACTTTTTTCAGGGCAGTGATCGGTCAGCCGACGGGTCATTCGCCTGAACAGATAACCAAAATCGCCATCGCGAAGAGGTGTTAACCGTCCTACGCAGGTGCGTTGTTCGCATTTGACGGGCATGCTTGATCACGCGGCCGCGCCGCATACATAGAGAGTTTTTAACGGTGAAAAGCAAACTCAAGCTCCACGGGTTCAATAACCTGACAAAGACCTTGAGCTTCAACATCTATGACATCTGCTACGCGGAAACCCCGCAAGACCAGCAGGCCTACGTCGAGTACATCAATCAAGAGTACAACGCGAAACGCCTGACGCAGATTCTCACAGAAGTTGTCGAGATCATTGGTGCCAACATCCTGAACATCGCCAGTCAGGACTATGAACCCCAGGGCGCCAGCGTCACGATTCTGATTTCGGAAGAGCCGGTAACCCCGACCGAAAGCCAGATCGAAGAATCGCCGGGCCCGTTGCCCGAAATTATCCTGGCCCACCTCGACAAGAGCCACATCACGGTGCACACCTACCCGGAAATCCATCCGGACGACGGTATCGCTACCTTCCGTGTGGATATCGACGTGTCGACCTGTGGTGTCATTTCACCGCTCAAGGCGCTCAACTTCCTCATTCACCAGTTCGATTCGGACATCGTGACCGTGGATTACCGTGTGCGCGGCTTTACCCGTGACGTTGAAGGCAACAAGCACTTCATCGACCACGAGATCAACTCGATCCAGAACTACCTGTCCGAAGACACCCGCGACGCGTACCAGATGACCGACGTGAACGTGTACCAGGAAAACCTGTTCCACACCAAAATGCTGCTGAAGAACTTCGAACTGGATAACTACCTGTTCGGCGACGCCACCAGCAATCTGTCCTCTGAGCAGCGTGCTCAGGTGACTGATCGTGTGAAACACGAAATGCTCGAAATCTTCTACGCGCGCAACATGCCGACTTAAGATTCCAGGCACAAAAAAGGCGACTCCCTCACGGCAGTCGCCTTTTTTATTGCTCGAACACAGCCCCCTGTAGGCGCGAGCCTGCTCGCGAAGAGGCCATTTACAGCAATCGAGATCTCAGATCCGATAAGTACTCTTGGTCATCACCTTCGCCAACAAACTCATCCCGAATTTCACCGGCGCCGGAAAACGAAAACCGCCTGCGTCCAGCGCACTTTCCGCATGATGTTCTTCATCGATGCGCATCTGCTCCAGAATCGCCCGGGACTTCTCATCCTCGGCGGGCAATTGCTCCAGATGTTCATTCAGGTGCTTGCACACCTGATGCTCGGTCGCCGCGACAAAACCCAGACTGACCTTGTCGCTGATCAATCCGGCCACGGCGCCAATCCCGAACGACATGCCGTAAAAAAGCGGATTCAGGACACTGGTATGGCTGCCCAACTGATGGATGCGCTGTTCGCACCAGACCAGATGATCGATTTCTTCTTCGGCCGCATGTTCCATGGCCTCGCGCACCTGAGGCAGCTTGGCGGTCAGCGCCTGTCCCTGGTACAGCGCCTGGGCACAGACTTCACCGGTATGGTTGATGCGCATCAGGCCAGCGACGTGACGGGTGTCTTCATCGCTCATCGGCGTGTCCGGCTGCAGGATGGCGGGCGACGGGCGGTACGGCTGGCCGCTGAAGGGCAACAGGGTGCGCATCGCGGCATCGGCTTGCAGCAGAAGACGGTCAATGGGCGAGTAGTGACGTTGGGTAGTCATGCTGACCTCCGGGGAAATATCTCGGTGGCCAGTTTAACCGAATCGGCCGACGAGGGTTTGCGTTGGGTCATTGGTCGCGCAGCGCTGGATCGCACTGTGGGTCTATTGGTGGGAGCGAGCCTGCTCGCGAAAGCAGAGTCACTGGTACCCATCTGCTGAGCCTGCCGAAGCCTTCGCGAGCAGGCTCGCTCCCACCGTCGGTTGCCGTGAATCAGCCCGGTGGCCAGTTCATCTGGCGCTGACCCAGCACGTGCATATGGATGTGATAGACCGTTTGCCCGCCGAGTTCATTGCAGTTCATCACCACGCGAAAGCCTTCCTCGCAGCCCAGCTCCAGCGCGAGACGCTGCGCCGTGAACAGGATGTGCCCGGCCAATGCCTTGTCGTCCTCGGTCAGGTCATTAAGCGTACGCACCGGCTTCTTCGGGATCACCAGGAAATGCACCGGTGCCTGCGGGGCAATATCGTGGAAGGCCAGAACCTGGTCGTCCTCGTAAATGATGTTGGCCGGGATTTCCCGATTGATGATCTTGGTGAACAGAGTATCCACTGCTGTTTTCTCCGTTGTTTGGACTGGCTTGAGTGTACCCACGGGAGATCAACCCTCCCAGTGTTTTGCTGTAGGGCGATTCAGCGCGGGCAGTAAGACTTGTTAGCCATGCCGGCGAGGGTCCGATTGAGCCAGCGCGAGCCGAATCGCGAGACGAAGGCGACCCAACGATTGCGTCGACCCGGGATAATGATTGCGCGATTTTTGTCGAGGGCGCGTACGGTATACAGCGCGACTTCTTCGGGACTCATCAGGTTGTGGCTGTCGTTGAGTTTGTCGCTGTCCATTTGCGCCGTGCGGAAAAAGGCTGTGCGTGTCGGGCCAGGGCACAGCACCGAGACCTTGACCGCACATTTTTTCAGCTCGATCCGCAGGGCTTCGGAAAAGTGCAGCACATAGGCCTTGCTGGCGTGATAGGTGCTCATCCACGGCCCCGGATTGAACGCCGCCATCGAGGCGACATTGAGAATCTGCCCGCCGCCTTGCAGTGCCATGCTGTTGCCGATGGCATGGCACAGGCGGGTGAGGGCGAGAATGTTCACTTCGATCAGATCCTGCTCGGTCATCCAGTCCTGCGCCAGAAAAGGTCCGCAGGTGCCGATACCGGCACAATTGACCAACAGATCGATCTGCCGGTCGCCTTCCTCCAGTTCCAGCAGGAACCCGGACAAACGCAAGGGCTCGCCCAGATCGCAGGCGCGAAACAGTACCTCGACGTCGAAGCGCTGGGTCAGTTCGATGGCAATACTTTCCAGCTGATCACGCTGTCGTGCCACCAGTATCAGGCTGCGGCCACGCCGGGCCAGCGCTTCGGCCATGGCCAGGCCGATGCCGCTGGAAGCGCCAGTGATCAGAGCGTAACGGGTCATGCAATTCTCCATCGCAACAGCTCCGCGCCGGCGACGCGGGTGTCACGGCGGGGAGCGCTGTTCATTCTTTCGCAGAGTCTACAGGGGCCTGCGCCGCTTCGGCTGCATCGTCGGCGGAATTCACCGGCGGTTCGACTTCGATCTCGATTTCATCAGTGCTCACCGCGCCACTGTCATAGCTGCTTTCCAGGCTGCTTTCGTATTCCTCCTGAACGGCCGAGAAGCCACCGAGTATTCCGCCGGCAAAGATCAGTGCGAAAAATACAATCCACAACGAACACAGCACTTTTACCGCCGTGCTGTTGGGTGGAGGTGGCGGGCCATAGCGGTTGGCGCCGGTATTGCCCGGGACGACCATGATGACCAGAGGAAAGAAGCTGCCCACGAACGGCACCAGGTTCAACAGCCAGAGCCAGCCCGACCAGCCGATATCGTGCAGACGTTGGACGCTGAACAGAATGCTGACGATCAGGAAGCCGATAAACAGGAAGCACGCGAGAATCGCGCCGACAATCAGCCCGGTGGTCGAGTCGCCGCTGACCAGCCCGAGGGCCAGCAGGGCGAACACGCCGACGATGGGCAAGGTCACCAGGCTCAGGACCATGGTCCAGGCAAGAAAGCGCAGGCGTCCGATCCGGCCTTCGACACTCAATGGCTTGAGCGTCGCGAATTCAGGAAGGCGTTCACCGACGCTGGCGCGCGGTGGTGCATAAGGTGAGTCCGGTTCGGCCACGGCGGCGGTGTTTTCGTGAACATCCGCCAGGTTCAGTTCAATGGCTGTTTGCGTTTCGATCCGCGCATCGATCCCGGTTTTGCTCAGCGCTTGCAGATAGGTCTGGGCGTCGCTGTGGGACAGGTCACGCTTGAGGGCGACCGTACGGCCATTGAACAGGCGCTCGATGGCGGTGACATCGGTTTTGAACAGATCGGCCAGATTGAGCTTGGCGGTAGCGAGGTCGACACCGGGCTGTAAAGCTCCGTCGAATACGATCTTGTAGCGGGGTTCGCTCATGGCCGGGGCATCCTTGTCGCGAGTAGATTCAAAGGGAGTCAGTGTCAGGCCGATCCAGGCAATCGGCCTGGCAGGGTTAACGTGGCCAGCGTTGCGGCAATTGCGCTGCGCGTTTCTGCGCCTGGCGGTACTCGGCATCAAGGCGAGCGATCAATTGATCCACGCTTGGCAGATCACTTATCTGCCCGACGCCTTGGCCAGCCGACCATACGGTCTTCCAGGCTTTGGCTTCGTCGTTGATCGGTTTGAGCTTGTCGCCGAAATTCACTTCGCCCTTGCCTTGCAGCGCGGCCATGTCGAACCCGGCGGCCTCCAGGCTCTGGCGCATGAAGCTGGCCGGAACCCCTGACACCGCCGGAGTATGAATGATGTCCGCCGCCTTGGCTGTCAGCAGCATTTCTTTATAGGCGTCAGGCGCATGGCTTTCGAGGGTGCCGATAAATCGTGTACCGAAGTAGGCCAAATCTGCGCCGAGCAGTTGCGCGGCAAGAATCTCGTGGCCGTGGTTCAAGCATCCGGCAAGCAATAAGGTCTTGTCGAAGAATTCGCGGATTTCGGCAATCAGTGCGAACGGGCTCCAGGTGCCGGCATGACCGCCAGCGCCGGCGGCGACCGCGATCAAACCATCGACACCGGCCTCGGCGGCTTTCTCGGCGTGCCGGCGCGTGGTTACATCGTGGAACACCAGGCCACCGTAGCTATGAACTGCATCGACCAGCTCTTTCACCGCACCGAGGCTGGTAATCACGATCGGTACACGGTGCTCGACGCAGATCTCCAGATCCGCCTGCAAGCGTGGGTTGCTGTTGTGCACGATCAGGTTCACGGCGTAAGGGGCCGGATTGTCCAGCGTCGCCAGCCCCGCCTCGATCTGTTCCAGCCATGCCTTGAAACCGCTGCTTTCGCGTTGGTTCAGCGCCGGAAAGCTGCCGACCACGCCGTTACGGCAGCAGGCGAGCACCAGCTCGGGATTGGAAATCAGGAACATCGGCGCGGCCACCACAGGCAAACGCAGACGTTGTTCGAGCAGAGCGGGCAGCGACATGATGGACACCCCAGAGATCTGTACGTATTGAAGTTAGAACGGCTTGACCACGACCAGAATTACGATAGCCAGCAATAGCAGAACCGGCACTTCATTGAACCAGCGATAAAAGACATGGCTGCGGGTGTTCTCGCCACGGGCGAAACGTTTTACCTGTGCGCCACACATGTGGTGGTAGCCGATCAGCAAGACGACGAGAGTCAGCTTGGCGTGAATCCAGCCGCCCTGGCTGAAAATGCTCGGGTTCAGGTAGATCAGCCAGCCACCGAAGATCAGCGTGGCGATCATCGCCGGCCCCATGATCCCGCGATACAGTTTGCGCTCCATGATGCTGAAGCGTTCCTTACTGATCGAGTCTTCGCTTTGTGCGTGGTAAACGAACAGTCGCGGCAGGTAGAACAGCCCTGCAAACCAGCATACGACGCTGACGATATGAAACGCTTTGAGCCATAGATAGAGCATTTTTGGTTATTCCCTCATTCACGGTAGCCAGATAGTAGAGGCTTGAGCGTCCGCGCGTCACCTTGACGGTTGTCGCAGCCGCGCGCGGCCCCTATTATCGACGGCTTTCCAGTGGGTTCGTTGAGGGCAGGTTTATGGTCAAGGTCGGTATTGTCGGCGGCACGGGTTACACCGGTGTCGAACTGCTGCGTCTGTTGGCACAACATCCGCAGGCAGAGGTAGTGGTCATCACTTCCCGATCCGAGGCCGGTCTGGCCGTGGCTGACATGTACCCGAACCTGCGTGGCCACTATGACGGTCTGGCCTTCAGCGTGCCGGACATCAAGACCCTGGGCGCTTGCGATGTGGTGTTCTTCGCTACACCGCATGGCGTCGCTCATGCTTTGGCCGGCGAACTGTTGGCAGCAGGCACCAAGGTGATCGACCTGTCAGCCGATTTCCGCCTGCAAGACGCCGAAGAGTGGGCCAAGTGGTACGGCCAGCCGCATGGCGCGCCGGAGCTGCTGGATGAAGCTGTTTATGGTCTGCCGGAAGTCAATCGCGAACAGATTCGCCAAGCGCGCCTGATCGCTGTTCCGGGTTGCTACCCAACCGCTACGCAATTGGGCTTCCTGCCTTTGCTCGAAGCCGGTCTGGCGGATACTTCGCGTCTGATCGCCGACTGCAAATCCGGCGTCAGCGGTGCCGGTCGCGGTGCGGCTGTGGGCTCGTTGTACTCCGAGACGTCGGAAAGCATGAAGGCCTACGCGGTGAAGGGTCACCGTCACCTGCCGGAAATTCGCCAGGGCTTGCGTCGTGCGGCGGGCAAGGACGTAGGGCTGACCTTCGTGCCACACCTGACGCCAATGATTCGAGGCATTCACTCCACGCTCTACGCAACCGTCACCGATCGTTCGGTGGACCTGCAGGTGCTGTTTGAAAAACGTTATGCCAACGAACCGTTCGTCGACGTAATGCCAGCGGGCAGCCACCCGGAAACCCGGAGTGTGCGTGGCGCCAACGTCTGCCGTATTGCCGTGCATCGGCCGCAGGATGGCGATCTGGTAGTGGTGCTTTCGGTGATCGACAATCTGGTCAAGGGCGCCTCGGGGCAGGCGGTGCAGAACATGAACATTCTGTTCGGGCTGGACGAGCGCTTTGGTCTGTCCCACGCCGGGATGCTTCCTTAGAAGCAGCAACGAGCTTCAAGCCACAAGCTACAAGAGATCAGTCGCAAGCTTGAAGCTCACCGCTTGAAGCTTGCCGCTGCTTTTCTAATAGTTGACCAATTTTCTAGGACAAGCGGATAATGCGCGTCATCACGCATTATGGCGGCGTAACGCCGGGAGATAGTCAGCATGAGCGTCGAATCCTTCACCCCCACGGCTTTGCAATTCACTCAAGGTGCTGCGCACAAGGTGAAGAGCCTGGTCGATGAAGAGGGGAATGATCGCTTGAAGCTGCGCGTATTCGTTACGGGCGGCGGTTGTTCAGGGTTTCAGTACGGTTTTACCTTCGATGAAGACGTGGCCGATGACGACACTATCGTCGAACGAGAAGGCGTAAGTCTGGTGGTCGACCCGATGAGCTTCCAGTACCTGGCCGGTGCTGAAGTGGATTATCAGGAAGGCCTGGAAGGTTCGCGCTTCGTGATCAAGAACCCGAACGCCACCACTACGTGTGGTTGCGGATCTTCCTTCTCGATCTGAACGCATTCCACTGCAGATAACAAAACGCCGCAGAGCCTTACGGTTCTGCGGCGTTTTTGTGTCTGGCGATTATGCCGGGTAGATGGCGCCGAGTACGCGCAGGCCGCGAGCGCCGGTGACGCTTGGTCGATTAGCGGCAATGCCTTCGAGGCAGCAACGGGCGAGCCAGGCAAAGGCCATGGCTTCGACCCAGTCAGGATCAACGCCGTGGGTGGCCGTGCTGGCGACTTTGGTATTGGGCAGTAGCTGCCCCAGACGCGTCATCAGTGTGGCGTTATGCGCGCCGCCGCCACAGACCAGCAGTTCCTGAGTGTCCGATTGAGCACTCTGCAGCGACTCGACGATGGTCAGCGCAGTCAGCTCGAGCAGCGTGGCTTGCACGTCTTCGGCCGAAAACATCGGCAGGCGCGAGAGATGGCGTTCCAGCCAAGGCAGATTGAAGACTTCACGGCCAGTACTCTTCGGGCCCGTGGTAACGAAGAACGGGTCGCTGAGCAGTGCCTTTAGCAGGATTGGCTGAGCGGTGCCTGTCGCAGCCCATTGCCCGTCCCGGTCATAATTTTCGCCGCGGTTCTGGTGAATCCAGGCATCCATCAGAACATTTCCCGGGCCGCAGTCGAAACCGGCTACAGGTTTGTTCGGCTCAATCAGGCTGAGATTGCTGAAACCGCCGACATTCAAGACTGCCTGGTTGCCGGTACGCTCTTCAAACAAGGCTTCATGAAAGGCTGGGACCAGAGGGGCGCCTTGACCGCCCGCCGCGACATCGCGGCTGCGAAAGTCGCTGACAACGGTAATGCCGGTCAACTCTGTCAGCAGGGCCGGATTGCCGATCTGCACGGTGAAACCGCGCGCCGGCTCATGGCGAATGGTCTGGCCGTGACTGCCGATAGCGCGGATAGCTTCGGGTTGGAGCTGTTGCTGAGCGAGGAGGGAATGAATACCTGAAGCGGCGAGCTCGACCCAGTGTTGCTGGGCAATAGCCGAGCGGGCGATCTCGTCGGAGCCGCTCGCGCACAAGCCAAGCAGCTCGGCGCGCAGGGAATCGGGCATTGGCAGGTAATGAGTGGCGATCAGTTTGATCGCCGAGGTCTGCTCGATCAGGGCAATGTCCAGCCCGTCGAGACTGGTTCCGGACATCACGCCGATATACAGGGCCATGGCTTAGCGCTTGCTCGAAGCCAGCATGGTGGCCTTCTCTTGGTCCATGCGCGCCATCAACGGCTGGCTCTGCGCCAGGAAGCGCGCTCGTTCCGACTTGGCGATTGGATCGGCCATCGGCAGCTTCTGGCCCAGCGGATCGACGTGAACGCCGTTGACCTGGAACTCGTAATGCAGATGCGGGCCGGTGGACAGGCCCGTAGTACCGATGTAGCCAATGACTTGACCTTGCTTGACGGTACCGCCGGTTTTCACGCCTTTGGCGAAACCCTGCATGTGGCCGTAGAGCGTGCGATAAGTGTTGCCGTGCTGAATGATCACAGTGTTGCCGTAACCACCACGACGGCCGGCCAACAGCACTTTTCCGTCACCGGCAGCCTTGATCGGCGTGCCTCGTGGCGCTGCGTAATCGACGCCTTTGTGGGCGCGGATCTTGTTCAGGATCGGGTGTTTGCGGCCCATGGAGAACTTCGAGCTGATGCGGGCGAAGTCAACCGGCGTACGGATGAAGGCCTTGCGCATGCTGTTGCCATCGGCAGTGTAATAGCTGCTGTTGCCTTGTTTGTTGGTATAGCGAACGGCGGTGTAGGTCTTGCCGCGGTTGGTGAAGCGAGCGGACAGAATCGGGCCGGTGCCGACTGCTTTGCCGTTGATGACTTTCTGCTCGTAGATCACATCGAATTCGTCGCCCTGACGAATGTCTTGAGCGAAGTCGACGTCGTAGCCGAAGACGCTGGCCATATCCATCGTCAGGCTGTGAGAGAGGCCGGCGCGCGCAGCGGACTGCGACAGCGAGCTGTTGATAACGCCGTGGACGTAAGCAGTGCGAACAGTTGGCTTGGCGGTCACACGGTTGAACGAATAACCCTTGTCGTTCTTGGTCAGGGTGATGGTTTCAACGTCGCTGACTTTGCTGTGCAGGCTGGTCAACTGGCCTTCAGGGCTCAGTTCGAATTCGAGTTTCTGACCGCGTTTGAGCTGGCTGAATTGCTTGGCCTGCTTATCGCTTGCCAGCACTTCATGGACGGACGCCGCTGGCAGGCCGACCTTTTCAAACAGGGTGGACAGCGTATCGCCTTTGGAAACGACTACTTCGCGATGGCCTGGCTCTTTCGGCTTTTCTGCAAGCGCAGCAGGTGCCGGCGCGGTTTCAGCGGTTTGCGCGGCGTTTTCGTCGCTGTTTTCGTCGCTGTTTTCGATTTGTGCGAACGGTGACGTTGCGGGTTCGTTTGTGGCTTGGGCTGCGTCGGCAGCGTCTTGGTCTTGTGTCAGTTGTTCAGCAGGACTTTCCAGCTCAAGACTCAGAGTCGTCTTTTTGGCTTCGACATCGCTAGAGGGAAATACCAGCAGCGCCAGGCTGAGAAGGGCGGCGATTCCACTTGCGGCAAGCAGGTGGGTCTTCGGGTAAAGCGGAGGCGCTTTAGACGGTTCTGTGGTCATAGGTAATTTTGACTTTGAAAAAAGAATGAATTGGAAAAGATGAATGACATGATGAAGATGAAATAACTGTATAAAATATAACCAAATCATCTCTGAAGCAAGTCTACAGACCTCCTGTCAGTGGATTGGTGTCCGCGCGCCGGGCAAAACTTGTAATTGGTGCGCGATCTTGTATGGTTGGGTCCCTTTGAGTCTGAGCCTTGCGGGTCTGTTATGAAGTCGGTTGAAGAGCAGCTAGCGCTGATTAAACGTGGTGCGGAAGAACTATTGGTCGAGTCCGAGCTGATCGAGAAGCTCAAGCGCGGCCAGCCGCTGCGTATCAAGGCTGGTTTCGATCCAACCGCACCGGATCTGCACCTGGGGCATACCGTGCTTATTAATAAGCTGCGCCAGTTCCAGGACTTGGGGCATCAGGTGATCTTCCTTATAGGTGACTTCACCGGGATGATCG
Source organism: Pseudomonas sp. SWRI81 (assembly GCF_014268545.1). Taxonomy (NCBI): domain Bacteria; kingdom Pseudomonadati; phylum Pseudomonadota; class Gammaproteobacteria; order Pseudomonadales; family Pseudomonadaceae; genus Pseudomonas; species Pseudomonas sp. SWRI81. The sequence goes on along the minus strand of NZ_JABWQS010000017.1, from coordinate 1,342 downwards.
GTGATCCCAGTGGCAAAAGCGCCACGCGTCCTCCGTTGACTCGCGAGCAGGTGCTCGAAAACGCCGAGACCTACAAGACCCAGGTGTTCAAGATTCTTGATCCGGCGAAAACCGAAGTTGCGTTCAATTCGACCTGGATGGACCAGATGGGGCCGGCGGACTTCATTCGCCTGACTTCGCAGTACACCGTCGCGCGCATGCTGGAGCGCGATGACTTCGACAAGCGTTACACCACAAATCAGCCCATCGCTATCCATGAGTTCCTCTATCCGCTGGTGCAGGGTTATGACTCGGTCGCTCTGCGTGCGGATGTCGAGTTGGGTGGTACCGATCAGAAATTCAATCTGCTGATGGGGCGTGAGCTTCAGCGTGGTTATGGTCAAGAGGCTCAATGCATTCTGACCATGCCGTTGCTTGAAGGGTTGGATGGCGTCAAGAAGATGTCCAAATCCCTGGGTAACTACGTCGGTATTCAGGAAGCTCCGGGCGTCATGTACAGTAAGCTGGTTTCGATTCCGGATGCGCTGATGTGGCGTTACTTCGAATTGCTCAGCTTCCGCTCGATGGATGAAATCAATGCGTTCCGGGCTGACGTTGAGGCGGGTGCCAATCCCCGTGACATCAAAATCAAGCTGGCTGAAGAGATCGTTGCCCGTTTCCATGGTGAGGAGGCTGCGGCTAACGCTCACCGTGGTGCGGGTAATCGGATGAAGGATGGCGAGCTGCCGGATGACTTGCCAGAGATCGAGCTGGCTTCGACTGAAGATATGCCGATTGCGGCTGTCCTTAATAAAGCAGGCCTGGTGAAGAACTCGGCAGCGGCGCGTGATCTGCTGGCTGCGGGTGGTGTGCGTGTTGATGGTGAAGTGGTTGATCGCTCCTTTATATATGTACTGGGTGCGACTCATGTTTGCCAGGCTGGCAAGAAGGCTTTTGCCCGTATCACGTTGAAATCCGAATAAAGTTGAAAATAGGGGTTGACGGCGAATTTTAGAAGTCTATAATTCGCCCCACTTCCGGCGCAGTCGAAACGGAAAACTCCTTGAGATTCAAAGAGTTATGCGGTTTTCGACAGCGGCTTGCTTCAGATCATCGAAGGCTGGAAGGAGTTGGAATCGCAGTGATGTATGGCGCTTTCAACGGTTCGATCTTCTCGGTCGAAAGCGGAGAAAAAGAGGTGTTGACAGCAGCGAGTAACGCTGTAGAATGCGCCTCCCGCTAACGAGAGATCGGAAGCGCAAGTGGTTGAAGTTGTTGAAGAATTTTTCGAAAACTTCTGAAAATAATCACTTGACAGCAAATGAGGCTGCTGTAGAATGCGCGCCTCGGTTGAGACGAAAGA
>NZ_JABWQS010000016.1:0-112218 GCF_014268545.1 Pseudomonas sp. SWRI81 | reverse complement strand
CTGATACACCGCAATCGCGAGCAGGCTCACTCCTACATGGGATCTGTGTTTAAGCGGTTTTCCAGGTGATCTCTTCTTCTCCATCGGCGCTGATGCGAATCCAGCGGTCAGCCGTTTCTTCACCTTCTTCCTCAACCCACGTACCCGGTGCGCAACGCACTTCAACGTTCAGCGCGGCAAAGGCTGCGCGGGCACAGGCGATGTCGTCGTCCCACGGGGTCTGGTCGCTTTCCAGGTACAGGCTGTTCCACTTGCCCACGGCTTTCGGCAGCCAGGTCACCGGCACGTTGCCGGCCTTGCATTTATACGTCTGGCCTTTCTGCACCCAGTCGCTGCACGGGCCGAGTGCTTTGCCGAGCCAGGCGGCGATGGCCTTGTGGTCGACGTCGGCGTCTTTCAGGTAAATCTCGATGTCTGGTTGGCGCATGGATGTCCTCACTGCGGGTCTGAAAAATCCATTCGCGGATTTAGCCGGCCCCGGGCCTGTGCCCGAGACCAAAAGTTATTGAAGAACGAAATAATCGTAGCGCATCGACACGGTGGTCACGAACGGCTCGGCCTGTTCGATCACCGCTGCGCGGCGTTCGGCACTGGCGCGCCAGCCGTGGGGCGTCATCGCCAACAGGTTGGCGCGATCCTCAGGCTTGTCCAGCGTCAGCTTGAACGCCAGGGTTTCACTGTGCGCCAATGCCATGCCCTCAGGCACCAGGGCCAGGTGCTTGTCATCGGTGTATTCGCGCACTTCGTCGTACAGGCGTTCGCGCAGTTCCATCAGATGGCCGCGGGTCGGGCCGACTTTCATCAGGCCGCCGCCGACGCTGAGCAAGCGCTTGGCCTCTTCCCAGTCCAGCGGACTGAAAACACTCGCCAGAAACTGGCAACTGCCCGAGGCCAATGGCACACGCGCCATGCTGGCAATCAACCAGGTGATCGCCGGATTGCGTTTGCAGGCGCGTTTGACGGCTTCGCGCGAGATATCCAGCGCATAGCCATCGGCGTTGGGCAGAGCCTCGGCGATTTGCGCGGTGTAGTAACCCTCGCCACAACCGATGTCGACCCAGCGCTCCGGCGCATAACCGGCCGCCAGTTCAGCCAGACGCCTGGCGACCGGCGCGTAATGCCCGGCGTTGAGGAAATCACGCCGCGCCTCGACCATTGCCTGATTGTCGCCGGGGGCGCGGCTGTTCTTGTGCTGCACTGGCAGCAGGTTCAGATAACCCTGGCGCGCGCGGTCGAAACGATGCCCGGCGGGGCAGGCCACGCCGTTGTCCACCGTGTTGAGCGGTTCACTACAGATCGGGCACGCGAGCATCAGGCAAGCAACTTGATCAGGGTCTGGTAGTAGATCTCGGTCAGTACGTCGAGATCCGCTGCCAGTACGCGTTCGTTGACCTGGTGAATGGTCGCGTTGACCGGCCCCAGCTCAACCACTTGCGTGCCCATGGTCGCGATGAAGCGGCCATCGGATGTGCCGCCGCTGGTCGACGCCTTGGTTTCGCGGCCGGTGATGTCCTTGATGCTCGATGACACGGCATCGAGCAACGCGCCCGGCTCGGTGAGGAACGGCAGACCAGACAGCGCCCAGTCGATGTGCCAGTCCAGACCATGTTTGTCGAGAATGTCGGCAACGCGTTTCTGCAGGCCTTCGACAGTGGATTCGGTGGAAAAACGGAAGTTGAACACCGCCACCAGATCGCCGGGAATCACGTTGGTCGCGCCGGTGCCGGAATTGAGGTTGGAAATCTGGAAACTGGTCGGTGGGAAGAAATCGTTGCCGTGGTCCCAATGCTCGGCGGCCAGTTCTGCCAGTGCCGGAGCGGCGAGGTGGATCGGGTTCTTCGCCAGATGCGGGTAGGCCACGTGACCTTGCACGCCTTTGACCGTGAGCTTGGCGCCGAGGGAGCCGCGACGGCCATTTTTCACCACATCGCCGACCAGCGTGGTGCTCGATGGCTCGCCAACGATGCACCAGTCCAGACGCTCGTTGCGCGCGACGAGCCGCTCGACCACCGCTTTGGTGCCGTGATGCGCCGGGCCTTCTTCGTCGCTGGTGATCAGGAAGGCGACCTTGCCCTTGTGGTTCGGGTAATCCGCAACGAAGCGTTCGGCGGCGACGGTCATCGACGCCAGGCTGCCTTTCATGTCCGCTGCGCCACGACCGCAGAGCATGCCGTGCTCGTCGATCACGGCGTTGAACGGATCGATCTGCCACGCGGTGACCGGACCCGTCGGCACTACATCGGTGTGGCCGGCGAAGCACAGCACCGGGCCCTCGTTGTTGCCGTGAGTGGCCCAAAAGTTATCCACATCTTCGATGCGCATCGGCTCCAGAGTGAAACCGGCATCGCCCAGGCGCTGCATCATCTGCTTCTGGCAGTCAGCATCGACCGGGGTCACGGAAGGACGGCGGATCAGGTCGATGGCCAGTTGAAGGGTCGGCGATAGGTCGGCGTGGGCCGTCATGGAAAACTCCGGATCATGGGGTATGGGCTTGGCTTCTAATGTGGGAGCGAGCCTGCTCGCGAAAGCGGTGTATCAGACAACCTAAAGGTTGAATGTTACAAAGCCTTCGCGAGCAGGCTCGCTCCCACAGGGGCAGTGCCGTCAGTCAGACCGGATGCCGCGCCAAGCCCCGCAAAATGGCGGTTATCTTAAAGCAAAACGGCGACCATTGGCCGCCGTTTAGTGCATCGGTACGGATTTAGACGACCGGCGCCGGTTCCGCCACTGCCGCAGGTTTTGGCAGCGACGACAGAAACGCCATGATCAGCGCCGCCACGTACGGCAGCGACTGCACCAGCAACATGGCGACCCAGAAGCGCATGTCGTTGCTCGGCATGCCGTTGACCAGATAGATCCCCAGTGCCGCGCCCCACAACAGCAGCATGATGAACAGCTCTTCCCGCGCTTCGGAAATCGCCACCCAGAAGCCATGGTTGTCGGCGTTTTTCGGCGTGCGGAAGAACGGAATGCTGCTGGTGAAGAAACCGTACAGCACCGCTTTGGCGATGGTGTGCGACAACGCCAGCCCGGCCAGTGCCGCGCAGAACGCATCCTTCAGATTCACACCGACGGCGCGGCGATAAAGAAAGATGATCTTGCCGACCTTGAACACGAACAGCGCCAGCGGCGGGATCGCGAAAATCAGCAACGGCGGATCGACCCGTTGCGGCACGATGATCATCGCCGCCGACCACAGCAACGCGCCGACGGTGAAGAAGATGTTCATGCCATCGGCGACCCACGGCAGCCAGCCGGCGAGGAAGTGATAGCGCTGACCGCGCGTCAGTTCGGTGTCCTTGCCGCGCAGCAGGCTGCGGGTGTGGCGCTTGATGATCTGGATCGCGCCGTACGCCCAGCGGAAGCGCTGTTTCTTGAAGTCGATGAAGGTGTCGGGCATCAGGCCCTTGCCATAACTGTCGTGGTAATACGCCGCCGACAGGCCTTTTTCGAACACACGCAGACCCAGTTCGGCGTCTTCACAAATGCACCAGTCGGCCCAGCCCAGTTCTTCCAGTACCGAGCGCCGGGTCATGGTCATGGTGCCGTGCTGGATGATCGCGTCCCGGTCGTTGCGGGTGACCATGCCAATGTGGAAGAAGCCTTTGTACTCGGCGTAGCAGAGCTTCTTGAAGGTGCTTTCGTTTTGGTCGCGATAATCCTGCGGCGACTGCACCACGGCGATTTTCGGATCGGCGAAGTGCGGCACCATGTGCTTGAGCCAGTTCGGGTGCACGCAATAATCGGAGTCGATCACCGCAATGACTTCGGCATCCTTGGCCGTATGCGGGATCAGGTAATTCAGCGCGCCGCCCTTGAAACCGGCCAGTGGCGATACGTGGAAGAACTTGAAGCGCGGGCCGAGGGTGGCGCAGTAATCGCGCACCGGTTCCCAGACGGCCGGGTCCTTGGTGTTGTTGTCGATGATCAGGACTTCGAAGTCCGGGTAATCGAGATTGGCCAAGGCGTCGAGGGTCTGTTTGACCATCTCCGGCGGCTCGTTGTAGCAGGGCACGTGGATCGAGACTTTTGGCCGGTAATCGGAATCACCCAGCACTGGCAGGAATTCGCGCCGGCGTTTATGAATCCACACCGCTTCGGCCAGCTCGTGGGCTTCGGTCAGCAAAACGATGAACACACCCAGCGCGCCGAGCGCGAGCAGGAAGCCGACCGTCAGGCTGAACCACGTGCTGTATTGCTGGCTGTAGTCGTAGCCGATCCACACCAACACCGAACCACACAGAAACGCGATAAAGGTCAGGAACGTACGACCACGCTGGCGCAGGGCCGAACCGTCGATCATCAACAGGGTCAGCGACAGCAGCGCGAGCACCACGGAACCGATGGCCAGCACGCGCCATTGCGGAATCGCGACGACCGGGCCTTCGAAATTGAATTTCTGCTGACGCGCGGCGTTGAACACGCCCCAATAAGCGCCAACCGAGCCTTCGTCACTGGCCTTCCACGGCTGATCGAAGGCTTCGATCACGAAATAGTTGAAGCCCTGGCGGTTGAGCTTGTTGACCAGCGTGCGCAGGTAGATCGCCTGATCGGCTGGCGACGCATCGGCGCCACCGCGCATGCGCCCGTTGCTCGGCCAGCCGACTTCAGACAACAGCAACGGTTTTTTCGGGAAGAGCTTTTTCAGATCGCGAGCGCGATCCAGAACGAACTGGCCGGCCTTGTCCACCGGAATAAATTCCCAGTAGGGCAGAACGTGGGCGGCGATCAGGTCGACGTGTCTGGCCAGTTGCGGGTATTTCTCCCAGATGTGCCACTGCTCGGACGTGGTCACCGGAACCTTGACGGCGGCACGCACGCGATCCAGCAGGACGATCAAGGCTTCAGGGGTAATCTCTTCGCGGAACAACGCCTCGTTACCGACCACCACCCGCACCACGCTGCGCGAGGTGTTGGCCAGTTCGATGGCTTTGCTGATTTCCCGCTCGTTGCGCTCCTGGTCGGGGCTGATCCAGATCCCGAGCGTGACGCGCAGGCCGAACTCTTCAGCCAGTTTCGGGATGTTCTGCAGCGAACCGTCGACCGAATAGATGCGGATGTTGTCGGTCAGCTTGCTCATGATCTCCAGATCACGGCGCATCTCGTCATCAGACGGGTACTGATCCTTTTGCGGGTATTGTCCCTGCTGGAACGGCGAATAGGAGAAGCCGGAGATTTGCTGTGGCCAGTTCGGCGCCGAGACCGGGCGGTTGACCAACGCCCAGAAACCGGTGAACAGGGCAGCGATGGCCAGCACCACTACCAGGTTGAGTCCAAATTTACGCGATGACATAGCTGTTTCGGGTTCCAAAGGCTGTGGAACGAAGATTCGGTCGGATAGACGCCCGACGGGCGCGCATCCTACACCGGCGGTTAACCAGCCGTACAACTGACGGGAAAATTCCTGACATTGGGCAGCCGTCTCTGACTTAAGTTCTTACACTTGTCGCTTGCAGCTTAAAACTTGCCGCTGCGTAGCCCTATAATGCGCGCCGGTTTTTGGGGTAATGATCATGAGTACAGAAGATCCGCGGTTTGCAGGCATCGCCCGTTTATACGGCATCGAAGGCATGGAGCGCTTGCGCGCGGCCCATGTGGCGATCGTCGGCGTTGGCGGCGTCGGTTCCTGGGCGGCGGAAGCCATTGCCCGCTGCGGCGTTGGCGAGATTTCGCTGTTTGACCTGGACGACGTTTGCGTCAGCAACGCCAACCGCCAATTGCACGCGCTCGACAGCACCGTCGGCAAGCCCAAGGTCGAGGTGATGGCCGAGCGGCTGCGCGGAATCAACCCCGATTGCACGGTGCACGCCGTCGCCGACTTCGTTACCCGCGAGACCATGGCCGAATACATCACGCCGGACATCGACTGCGTGATCGACTGCATCGACGCGGTCAACGCCAAAGCGGCACTGATTGCCTGGTGCAAACGCCGCAAGATCCAGATCATCACCACTGGCGGTGCAGGCGGACAGATTGATCCGACGCTGATTCAAGTCTGCGATCTCAACCGCACCTTCAACGATCCGCTGGCCTCGAAAGTGCGCTCGACCTTGCGCCGCGATTACGGCTTCTCCCGCACCATGACCCGCCATTACAGCGTGCCGTGTGTGTTCTCCACTGAACAACTGCGCTACCCGAAACCGGATGGCAGCATTTGTTTGCAGAAGAGTTTTGTCGGTGACGGCGTCAAGCTCGACTGCGCTGGCGGTTTTGGTGCGGTGATGATGGTGACGGCGACATTTGGCATGGTCGCGGCGACCAAGGCGGTGGACAAGATTGTGGCGGGGGTGCGGCGGCCTTCGGACCGGGTTAAACCTCAGGCTTGATGTCCGGGCTGAAGACCCAATCGCGAGCAGGCTCACTCCTACAGGGGAATGCGTTTCAAATTGTAGGAGTGAGCCTGCTCGCGATGGCTGCGAAGCAGCCGCTTTTATTTCGCCAACTCATTCATCCGCTTGAGCACGGCATTCAACCCATTGCTGCGCGAAGGCGACAACTGCCGCGACAGCCCCAACTGATTAAACCAGTCCGGCAAATCGACCTGCCGCAACTCAGCCGCCGACAGCCCGTTGACCCGCAACAGCAGTAACGCCACCAGGCCACGAATCATCCGCGCATCGCTGCTCGCTGCAAATTGCCAGTGGCCGTCGCGCAACTCGCCCACCAGCCACACTTGGCTTTCACAGCCATGCACGCGATTGGCCTCGCACTTATCCGTCTCGCTCAACGCTGGCAAGCGATCGCCAAACTGCATCAGCAATCGCGCCCGCTGCTCCCAGCCCGCGGCGCTCTGGAAGGTTTGCAGGGCGTCGGCGGCTTCAGCCGGCAACGTCATCGCAGCATCTCCAGCGCCTGGTCGAGGGCTTCAAAGAAGCGCTCCAGGTCCTCGGAATCGTTGTACAACGCCAGCGACACGCGAATCGCGCCGGCCAGTTCGAAGCTTTTCATCAATGGCATGGCGCAATGGTGCCCGGCGCGCACGGCGATGCCTTGCTCGGTCAACAGGTGCGCCAGATCGGCGTTATGCACGCCTTCGACAACAAAACTGGCCAGCGCCAATTGCGGCTTGCCCAGCAGACGAATGCCGTTGCGTGCGGCGAGGCCGCGCAGCAGATAGTCGTGCAGTGCCGCTTCATGGGCGGACACCGCGTCCTGGTCCAGGCCGGCCAGGTAATCGAGGGTCGCACCGAGGCCGACCACGCTGGCAATCGGCGGTGTGCCGGCCTCGAAACCCAGTGGTGCAGGGCGGAAGCGGGCGCTGTGGAAGGTCGCGTCTACAACCATCTCGCCACCGAATTGCCAGGGCCGCAGTTGCTCCAGCGCGTCGTTGCGCCCGAACAGCACGCCAAGGCCTTCGGGGCCATACAGCTTGTGGCTGGAAAACACATAGAAGTCGCAACCGAGCGCCTGCACGTCATGGCGCCCGTGGACGACACCCTGCGCACCATCGATCACCGTCAGGGCGTTGTGCGCCTTGGCCATGGCCAGCAGGGCGGGCAACGGCTGCCAGGCGCCGAGCACGTTGGACAATTGGCTGACTGCCAGCAAACGGGTGCGCGGGCCGATGACGGTGAGCGCGACCGCGAGGTCAATCAGCCCGTCGCTGTCCAGAGGCAACACAATCAGCTTGAGATCGCGTCGTTGGGCCAGTTGCTGCCACGGCAGCAGGTTGGCGTGATGCTCCAGCGCGCTGATGACGATCTCGTCGCCCGGCTGGAAAAGATGCTCCAGGCCATAAGCCAAGAGGTTCAGCGCACTGGTGGCGCCATGGGTGAAGATGATCTGGCCGCTGTCGCCTGCGTTCAGCCACTGCGCAACCTTCAGCCGACTGTCTTCGAACGCCTGCGTGGCATGGGCGCCGGGCAAGTGTTGCGCACGGTGCACATTGGCCGCGCCGTTGGCGTAGTAATGCGTCAGGGCGTCGAGCAAAGCCTGGGGTTTCTGCGTGGTGGCGGCATTGTCCAGATAGGTCTGGTCTTGCCGTTGCAGGGCGGCGATGGCTGGAAAATCGGCACGCCAAGGGGAGGGAATCATCATCTGTTCAGCCCTGTGAAATTGGGCGGGGTGTACCGGACCTTGTGGGAGCGGGCTTGCTTGCGAAAGCGTAGTGTCATTCTGCACAGTTGTTACTGACAGGACGCCTTCGCGGGCAAGCCCGCTCCCACAGGGGATCGATCGTATGGCTGCTTAGTTGTGAGCGTGCAGCGCTTCGTTCAGTTCGATCGCCGATTTGTGGGTCTTGCACTCCACCGCACCGGTTTGCGAATTGCGACGGAACAGCAGGTCGGTCTGGCCGGCCAGCTCACGCGCTTTAACAACCTGAACCAGATTGTTGTGCTCATCGAGCAGCGCCACCTTGGTGCCGGCCGTCACGTACAGGCCCGACTCGACCGTGGTGCGGTCGCCCAACGGAATACCGATACCGGCGTTGGCGCCGATCAGGCAGCCTTCGCCAACCTTGATCACGATGTTGCCGCCGCCCGACAGGGTGCCCATGGTCGAGCAACCGCCGCCCAGGTCCGAACCCTTGCCGACAAACACGCCAGCGGAGACACGGCCTTCGATCATGCCCGGGCCTTCGGTGCCGGCGTTGAAGTTGATGAAACCTTCGTGCATGACGGTGGTGCCTTCGCCCACGTAAGCGCCCAGACGCAGGCGCGCGGCGTCAGCGATACGCACACCGGCCGGAACCACGTAATCGGTCATTTTCGGGAACTTGTCCACCGAGAACACTTCCAGCAGCTCACCGCGCAGACGCGCTTCGAGTTGCATCTCGGCCAGTTCGCTCAGGTCGATCGCGCCCTGGCTGGTCCAGGCGACGTTCGGCAGCAGCGGGAAAATACCGGCGAGGCTGACGCCGTGCGGCTTGACCAGACGGTGCGACAGCAAGTGCAGCTTGAGGTAGGCCTCAGGCGTCGAAGTCAGTTGCGCATCTTCGGCCAGCAGGGTGGCGACCAGCGGCTTGTGGCTTTCGGCCAGACGGGTCAGCAGCTTGCCTTGCACGGCGTCGATGCCTTTGACCGCTTCAGCCAGTTGCGCGGCCTGTGCGGTGGTGAAGCTGATGGCCTGGTTGCCTTCGGTGTAACCGAGGATCGGCGCAACGGCAGCGACCAGTTCGGCCGAAGGGTTGAGCAGTGGCTGTGCGTAGAACACTTCGAGCCAGGCGCCTTGACGGTTCTGAGTGCCGACACCAAAGGCGATGCTGAACAGGGAATTGGACATGTGAATACCTCTACAAAGAGTGACGGGCTGCTTACTTCAGAGCGGCCGCGTAGATGTCTGGCTTGAAGCCAATCAGGGTTCGGTCACCGAGATCGAGCACCGGGCGCTTGATCATCGAGGGTTGCGCGAGCATCAGTTCGATGGCTTTCGACTGGTCGAGATCGGCTTTGCGTTCGTCGTCGAGTTTGCGAAAGGTCGTGCCTGCACGGTTCAACACCGTTTGCCAGCCGTGCTCGTCACACCATTGCGTCAGGTGCGCACGGTCGATACCGGCCGTTTTGTAATCGTGAAAGTCGTAGCTGACAGCGTGTTCATCGAGCCAGGTGCGCGCCTTCTTCATGGTGTCGCAGGCTTTGATGCCGAAAAGGTGCAACGTTTTACTTGAAACGGCCAAGGAATCGCCCCCTTTACAGGTGCTGGAGAAAAATGGTGACGGATTATGCCATGACCAAACGGTTTCGTCGGCCACGGTTGTCGTAACGCTGTAAAACCTGTGGGAGCGAGCCTGCTCGCGAAGGGGGCGTGTCAGTCGACATTGATGGTGAATCTTCCACCGCTTTCGCGAGCAGGCTCGCTCCCACAAGGGAGTTGCGTTCCAGCCGTGCGACATAGGTGCAACGGTCATCCACAGCCTAAGGCGCTAATATGGCAGTTCAACGCTGTCGATCGCCTGAGATACTGCTTTATGCAAACTGCTTACACCGTCCTGATCCTGCTGATGCTGGTCAGCGTCTCGCGACTGGTTGGCCGGGTCATCCCGCTGCCGCTGCCTTTGGTGCAAATCGCCGCTGGCGCCTTGTTGGCCTGGCCGACGCTGGGCCTGCACGTGGCCCTCGATCCGGAGCTGTTCCTGTTTCTGTTCCTGCCGCCGTTGCTGTTTTCCGACGGCTGGCGCATGCCCAAACGCGCGCTCTGGCAATTGCGCGGGCCGATTCTGACCCTGGCCGTGGGCCTTGTTTTGTTCACCGTGGTCGGTGCCGGCTATTTCATTCATTGGCTGTTGCCGACGATTCCGCTGCCAGTAGCCTTTGCCTTGGCGGCCGTATTGTCGCCCACCGACGCCGTAGCGGTTTCAGCGATTGCGCAGAACCGCTTGCCGACGCCGCTGATGCACATGCTGCAGGGCGAGGCGCTGATGAACGACGCCTCCGGTCTGGTGACTTTCAAGTTCGCCCTGGCAGCGGCGGTGACGGGGGTGTTCTCGCTGACCAACGCCAGCCTGACCTTCGTCGCGGTGGCGCTGGGTGGTCTGGCGGTCGGCGTGGCGCTGAGCTGGCTGGTTGGACGCCTGCGCGTGTGGATGATCGCCCGTGGCTGGGATGATCCGGCTACTCACGTAGTGTTCATGTTGCTGTTGCCCTTCGCTGCTTATGTATTGGCCGAGCGCTTGGGCGCATCGGGCATTCTTTCAGCGGTCGCAGCGGGAATGATGCAGAGCTGGCTCGACCTGCTGCCACGGCAGACCAGTACCCGGCTGCTCAATCGCAGTGTCTGGTCGCTGCTGGAGTTCGCCTTCAATGGCCTGATCTTTCTGCTGCTCGGCCTGCAATTGCCGGACATCATCAAAGCGGTGGTCAGTCACGAGCCGACGCTGTGGCCGACGCTGTTCTACCGTTGCCTCGATGTGCTGGCGATTTTCCTCGCGCTGGTGTTGCTGCGGTTTGTCTGGGTGCAGAGCATCTGGCGCTTGTCGGTACTGCTGCGGCGCTTGCGCGGCAAAGGCGAGCTGACGCAAGTGCCGACGGCGCGTTCCTGCTGGCTGCTGACGGTCGGTGGTGTGCGCGGGGCGGTAACGCTGGCAGGCGTAATGTCGGTGCCAATGTTGATGGGCGCGCAGGCGTTTCCCGAGCGAGACCTGCTGATCTTTATCGCGGCCGGGGTGATTCTGCTGTCGCTGGTGTCGGCGTGTATCGCCTTGCCCTTGTTACTGCGCGGGATCGAAAAAAGCCCGGACGATAAACGCCGCCAGGAAGTGCGCGATGCCTGGCGCAAAACCGCCGAAGCCGCGATCCACTCGCTGGAAACCGAGGAAGTGGTGCCTCAGGATGCGGCGCAGGCGGCATTGTCCGCTGAACTCAAGGCGCGAATCATGTCCGAGTATCGCCATCAGCTCGATGTCTTCAATGACTCCGCCGAAGCCCAGGCTTTGGCGTTCCAGATGGATCTGCTGGAACGTCGGCTGCGTCTGAAGGCGCTGCGGGCGCAACGCCTTGAGTTGTATCGCCTAAGCCGCCAGCACCAGATCGGCGATGACGTGCTCAGGGAAGTATTGGGCGAACTCGATCTGAGTGAGGCCAATCTGGGGCAGGTCAAATAGACGGCGTTACTTGGGATAGAGCAGTCGCATCAGGCGTTTGTCCTTCTTACTGATCTTGCGGTTGACCGGTATTTCCCAGTCGCCCAGAGTCAATGTGTTCGCCACCGGGTGATGCATGATCGAGTGCTTGTCATAGGCGGTGTAGATCGCATCAAGCGTATCGAAGGAGGCAAAGAGGTTGCGGTCGACCTGTTCGCGGGTCAGCGGATTCATCTGCCGATTCTGATAAAACTCATACACCTTGGGCTTATCCCACGGAATGTTCGCCTGGGGATGCTGGTGTTCATGCAGGGCGCCCAGTGCGTGACCGAATTCGTGGGTGACGATCACCTCGAAGTCGACATGGTCGGGGCTGACCCCCAGATTCATGGTTGGATGGTCGGGATGAATCAGCAGCGCATCGGTGCCGAGCATGGCGCTGTTGTCATTGTTTTTTGTGGCGATGCGAATATCGCCCTGGCGCTCTTCGACGAATTCAAACTTGAGGTTGATGTAGGGCAACCAACGGCTGGCCGCGGCGATGATCTTGCTTTTGTGCTCAGGCGCAGGCGCATCCATGAAGGCAATCTTCAGCGTGCGGCCGTTGGCCCACAATTTCGAGTAGTTGAGCACGGCGCGCTTGCGCCGCGTACCGCTGGTGCGGTCGCTGTCGGCATTCGCCGGATTTTCGCTGATGGCGGCCGCGTAGGCTGCCTGATCGTCTGGCCACTGTAGGAGTTGGCAATCCAGGAGTTCTTGCATTTCACTTCTTCCATGAAGTCTGGGGCGGTGGTTTTGAGACGCGACGAACCGCGCAGCCCAAGACTAACGTCTGGCCGGCGCAGGGACGGGAAATAAGATCGGGCGAACTGTTACGCGATATTTGCAGCGCCTGTGCCGGATTGCCCGGCACAGGCGTTCAGGCCTCAGCGGCGACGCTGGATGAAATCGCGAATACGCTCAGCCGCTTCGACACACTCGGCCAGCGGCGCAACCAGTGCCATGCGCACGCGGCCGGCGCCCGGATTGACGCCATCGACCTCGCGCGAAAGGTACGAGCCCGGCACCACCGTCACATGCTCCTGCTCGAACAGATCGCGGCAGAATTGCGCGTCATCGCCGTTCACGTTCGGCCACAGGTAGAAGCTGCCGTCCGGGCGCTGCACATCCAGCACCGGGCCAAGAATCGCCAGCACCGCATCGAATTTCTCGCGGTACAGCGCGCGGTTGGCGCGCACGTGGACTTCGTCGTTCCAGGCGGCAACGCTGGCCAGTTGGGTTTGCACCGGCATTGCGCAGCCGTGATAGGTGCGATACAGCAGAAAACCCTTGAGGATCTCGGCGTCGCCGGCGACGAAACCGGAACGCAGGCCCGGCAGGTTGGAACGCTTGGACAGACTGTGGAATACCACGCAACGCTTGAAGTCCTGACGACCCAGTTCCACACAAGCGCTGAGCAGGCCCGGCGGCGGCGTCTGCTCGTCGAAGTACAGCTCGCTGTAGCATTCGTCCGCGGCAATCACAAAATCGTACTGGTCGGCCAGGGCGATCAGCTTTTTCAACACATCGACCGGAATCAATGCGCCGGTCGGGTTGCCCGGCGAGCACAGGAACAGGATCTGGCAGCGCTGCCAGATGTCCGGCGACACCGCATCGAAATCCGGGTTGAAGCCGTCTTCATCCAGGCACGGCAGGTAGTGCGGCTTGGCCCCGGCGAGGAACGCGGCGCCTTCGTAAATCTGATAGAACGGGTTCGGGCTGACCACCAGGGCGTCGTCGCCACGGTTGACCACGGTCTGGGTAAACGCAAACAGCGCTTCGCGGGTGCCGTTGACCGGCAGCACGTTGCGCGCCGGATCGACCCAGCCGCTTGGCACGCCAAAGCGCCGCTCACACCAGCCAGCGATGGCTTCACGCAGCGCCGGGATGCCGAGGGTGGTCGGGTACACCGCCATCTGCTCCAGATTATTGGCCAGCGCTTCGGCGACAAAGCTCGGCGAGCGATGCTTCGGCTCGCCGATCGACAGGGCGATCGGGCGCTTGTCCGGGTTCGGGGTCACGGTGCCGAGCAGTGCGCGGAGCTTTTCGAACGGGTAGGGCTGGAGCTGGTTCAGAGCGTTGTTCATGGGGGCCTCGGTCAAGGTGGGGCAAAACGCCGATACTGGGCCGTTCACCAGACCTGTAGGAGTGAGCCTGCTCGCGATGAGGGCTGCACATTCAATATGTGTGCAAGCTGATGCATCGTCATCGCGAGCAGGCTCACTCCTACAAGGAATTTGATTAACAGGCTGGAATCGGAGTGATCCTTCCCACCGGGGTAATGGGTTAATTCAAATACTGATACGCGAAAGCTTGATATCCGGTTCCTGATTGACGCTCAGTTGTTCAACGATCGCATCCTGCAAGCGGCTGCACAGCAAGGGATCGGACAGCGGCTGGTTGTGCGCATCGGTGATAAAGAACACGTCTTCGACCCGTTCGCCCAGGGTCGCGATCTTGGCGTTCTGCAGCGACAGGTCGAACTCGAGGAAAATCCCGCCGATGCGCGCCAGCAGGCCCGGGCGATCGGGCGCGGTCAATTCCAGCACCGTCACCGGGCGTTGCGCATCGTTGTGGATGGTCACCTGTGGCGCGAAGGCAAAATGCTTGAGCTGGCGCGGCACCCGGCGCTGGATGATCGTCGGGTAGTCGTCCGGGTTGCGCAGGGCTTCGGTCAGCCCTTCGCGGATCTGTTTGACCCGCACCGGATTGTCGCCGATCGACTCGCCGTCGTTGTCGAGCACGATGTAGGTGTCGAGGGTGAACTGGCTGCTCGAGGTAATGACCCGGGCGTCGTGAATGTTCAGGTTGAGCTGGTCCATCGCGGCCACGGTCACAGCGAAGAAGTCGTGTTGGTCCGGTGCATAAATGAAGATCTGCGTGCCACCCTCGAACTCGCGTTGGGTGGTTTCCTTGATCAGCACCAGCGGCCCGCCATTGACCGGTTGCTGCAGGATCGCATCGCTGTGCCAGGCCACGTCGCCAGCGGTGTGCCGCAGGAAATAGTCATCGCCCAGTTGCGCCCACAGTTGCTCGACATCGTCCGGGTCGGTGCCGCCGCGCACCAGAATGTCCAGTGCGGCGCTCTGGGTCTGACGAATCTGCTCTTCGCGATCCACCGGGTTTTCCAGGCCGCGGCGCAAGGCGCGCTTGGTTTCGGTATAGAGCTGGCGCAGCAGGCTGGCGCGCCAGGAGTTCCACAGCGTCGGGTTGGTCGCGTTGATATCGGCGACGGTCAGCACATAGAGATAGTCGAGGCGGGTTTCATCGCCGACGGCCTGGGCAAAATCATGGATCACCTGCGGATCGGACAGATCCTTGCGCTGGGCGGTGGTCGACATCACCAGATGGTTCTGCACCAGCCAGACGATCAGGCGGCTGTCCCACACCGGCAGTTGGTGGCGCTGACAGAATGCTTCGGCATCGACCGCGCCGATTTCCGAGTGGTCGCCATGCCGGCCCTTGCCAATGTCGTGGTAGAGGCCAGCCATATAAATGAGTTCGGGCTTGGGCAGCTTGGCCATGAGCTTGGCCGCGAGCGGAAATTTCTCCGAGACCTGGGTGTACTGCAGTTTGCGCAGGTGCTTGATCAGATTCAGCGTGTGCGCATCGACCGTATAAATGTGGAACAGGTCGTGCTGCATCTGCCCGACGATAAAACCGAACTCCGGCAGATAACGCCCGAGAATGCCATATCGGTTCATCCGCCGCAGATTGCGGTGGATGCCGATCTTGCACTTGAACAGCTCGATAAACAGGCTGGTGTTACGAATGTCGTTACGGAAGTTGTCGTCGATCAGGTGACGATGCTCACGTAGCAAACGGATGGTGTCGGCGCGCACGCCTTTGATTTCCGGCTGCTGGGCCATCAGCACGAAGATTTCCAGCATGGCGAACGGCGTGCGGCGGAACACGTTGTCGTTGCGTGCCTCGATGTAGCCGTCGTGCAACTGGAAGCGCGCGTTAATCGGCTGCGGCGGCGCCTCGTCTTCCGGGGCGAGAATGACTTCCTCGAAGTGCTGAATGATCAGGTCACTCAGTTGCGCAATGCTCATCACCGTGCGGAAGTACTGCTGCATGAAGTTTTCGACCGCCTGTTTGGCGTCGTCACCTTCAAAACCGAGCAGGCCGGCAATGGTGCGCTGATGATCGAACAACAAGCGATCTTCGGAACGGCCGGCAAGCATGTGCAGGGCATAGCGCACTTTCCACAGAAATTCCTGGGAAGAGGCAAGCAGGGCGTTCTCGCTTTCGACCAAAAAACCTTCGCCGGCAAGGGCGCGCAGGTTAAGGGTGCCGTACTGACGGCGGGCGACCCAGAGAATCGTCTGGATATCGCGCAGGCCACCGGGCGAACCTTTGACGTTGGGCTCCAGGTTGTACTCGGTGTCGTTGTACTTGTGGTGACGGGCCTTCTGTTCGGCATGCTTGGCGAGAAAAAACTCCTTGGCCGGCCACATGTGTGCGGTGCTGGTGACCTCGAGCATGCGCTGGCGCAGGCGCTCGGGGCCGCAGATGGTGCGGCTTTCCATGAGGTTGGTGACCACGGTCAGGTCGGCACGGGCCTCAACGGCACATTCATCGACCGAGCGCACGCTTTGACCGACCTCCAGGCCGATGTCCCACAACAGCGTCAGAAAACGCTCGATGGAATCGCGGAAAACTTCGTGATCGGCGCTGTCCAGCAGGATCAGCAAGTCGATATCGGAATAGGGGTGCAGTTCGCCCCGGCCGTAGCCGCCGACCGCGACCAGCGCGATGTCGGCGTCTTCGCTCCAGTTGAACTGGTCCCAGGCCTTTTGCAGGATGTTGTCGACGAACCAGGCGCGGTCTTCGATCAGCCGACGGATGTCGCGGCCGCTGCGAAAACGCGCGTCAAGCACCTCGCGGGCCTGGCGGATCGCCTTCTTGAACGCCGCGATAGGACTCGCTTTGAGCGCCAGTTCAGCCTGGAACTGGCCACGGTCGAAGAGTTCGGGATCCACCTGCGGCATCGATTGGCTTTCCTTCTATAAAGCTGGGAGCGTTTGGTGTCTCAGGCCGAGACGCGCGCGATGGTGTCATCGCTGCGCAGGGTGAAGATCTCGTAGCCCGTGTCGGTGACCAGCAGGGTGTGTTCCCACTGCGCCGAGAGCTTGCGGTCCTTGGTAATCGCGGTCCAGCCGTCGCCCAGTACCTTGGTGTCGGCCTTGCCCTGGTTGATCATCGGCTCGATGGTGAAGGTCATGCCGGCTTTCAGTTCCATGCCGGTGCCCGCGCGACCGTAATGCAGGATCTGCGGTTCTTCGTGGAATACCTTGCCGATGCCATGGCCGCAGAACTCGCGAACTACCGAAAAACCGTTCTTTTCCGCGTGCTTCTGAATCACTTCGCCGATGTCGCCGAGGCGGCAGCCGGGTTTGACGATCTCGATCGCCTTGTACATGCATTCCTGAGTGACTTGCGACAGGCGCTCGGCCCACACCGGCACCTCGCCGACATGGAACATGCGGCTGGTGTCGCCGTGGTAGCCGTCCTTGATCACAGTGACGTCAATGTTCAGGGTATCGCCGTTTTTCAGTGGCTTGTCGTTCGGGATGCCATGGCAGACCACATGGTTGATCGAGGTGCAGA
Source organism: Pseudomonas sp. SWRI81 (assembly GCF_014268545.1). Lineage (NCBI taxonomy): Bacteria > Pseudomonadati > Pseudomonadota > Gammaproteobacteria > Pseudomonadales > Pseudomonadaceae > Pseudomonas > Pseudomonas sp. SWRI81. The sequence continues at coordinate 95,048 of NZ_JABWQS010000016.1, read as the reverse complement.
TCGACTTCGGGTAACCCTTGTAGTTGAGCGGGGCAGGGATGGCCTGCTGCACATTGACGATATAGTCGTGGCAGATCTGATTCAACTGATCGGTGGTCACGCCCGGTTTGACATGTTCGGCAATCATTTCCAGCACATCGGCGGCCAGTTTGCCGGCGACACGCATGCCAGCGATGTCCTCGGGGGTTTTGAGGTTGACGGTCATACAGGCTCTCTCTGCGCTCGGCGGCGCTTGCTGATACAAATAGGGTGGCACGTGTGCATTTGGCGACCCTGAAAAACGCGATTCTAACAGACGGAAGGTGCAAATCCGCGCCTGCGTGCATCGCTTCTGTCTATACAATGGTGGGCATCAGGCCGATTCCAAGGGGGCTGCGTCTGTGTCCCGGTACCGTTAGATATTCCGGGTTCCGTTTTTGCGCACCCTGTGGTATAAAATGCGCCGCTTTCCGGGGATGCCCCGAAAAGCTTAAATCCACACACGTGTCGACACGATGACCTGGGTGCCTTGGGCTTTTATGCCTCTGGTTGGTCATTGGGATACGTGGAGGCCAAACCCGACTTATCAAGGAACTATCATGTCCCAAGTCAATATGCGCGATATGCTGAAGGCCGGTGTGCACTTCGGTCACCAAACCCGTTACTGGAATCCGAAAATGGGTAAGTACATTTTCGGCGCGCGTAACAAGATTCACATCATCAACCTTGAAAAAACCCTGCCAATGTTCAACGAAGCTCTGACTTTCGTAGAGCGTCTGGCCCAGGGCAAAAACAAGATTCTGTTCGTCGGCACCAAGCGTTCCGCTGGCAAGATCGTTGCTGAAGAAGCAGCACGTTGCGGTTCGCCGTACGTCGATCACCGCTGGTTGGGCGGCATGCTGACCAACTTCAAGACCATTCGTGCTTCCATCAAGCGTCTGCGTGACCTTGAAGTTCAAGCCGAAGACGGTACTTTCGCCAAGCTGACCAAGAAAGAAGCGCTGATGCGCACTCGCGATCTTGAGAAGCTGGATCGTTCGCTGGGCGGTATCAAGGACATGGGCGGTCTGCCAGACGCACTGTTCGTGATCGACGTTGACCACGAGCGCATCGCGATCACCGAAGCCAACAAGCTGGGCATTCCGGTCATCGGCGTTGTCGATACCAACAGCAGCCCGGAAGGCGTTGACTACATCATCCCAGGCAACGATGACGCCATCCGCGCTATCCAGCTGTACATGGGTTCGATGGCTGACGCAGTTATCCGCGGTCGCAACAACAATGCTGGCGGTACTGTTGAATTCGCAGCTGAAGAAACTCAGGCTGCAGCTGAGTAATTGACGCCCTGGCGTTGACTCAGTAAGCAAAAAGGGGGCTTGGCCCCCTTTTTGCCACCTCGAAAACCATTTGTCGGCGCCCACGTCTCTGTTTGTAATGTGCGGCAGCTAACAAGGGTGGTTCGGGAAGAATTGAACGCCCGTTCGGTCGGGTGGAATGGTTGAAAACCTATCCAAGAGGAATTTGAAAATGGCAGCAATTACTGCAGCGTTGGTCAAAGAACTGCGCGAGCGTACCGGCGAAGGCATGATGGATTGCAAGAAAGCCCTGGAAAAGGCTGACGGCGACATCGAAAAAGCCATTGATGACATGCGTGCTTCGGGCGCGATCAAGGCTGCGAAAAAAGCGGGCAACGTTGCCGCTGAAGGCGCAATCGCAATCAAGGACGACGGTAAAGCTGCCGTTATCCTGGAAGTGAACTCGCAGACCGACTTCCTCGCTCTGCAAGACGACTTCAAGAACTTCGTTGCTGACAGCGTTGAAAAAGCCTTCGCTGACAAGCTGACCGACGCTGCTCCGCTGATCGCCGCTCAAGAATCTGCTCGCGAAGCACTGGTTGGCAAAGTAGGCGAAAACGTCAACATTCGTCGTCTGACCCGCATTGAAGGTGACGTTGTAGGTTCGTACCTGCACGGCAACAAGATCGGTGTTGTTGTCGCTCTGAAAGGCGGCGACGTCGAGCTGGCCAAAGACATCGCGATGCACGTAGCGGCAAGCAACCCTGAGTTCCTGCTGCCTTCGCAAGTTTCGGCTGAAGCGATCGAGCGTGAAAAAGCTGTGTTCCTGCAGCTGAACGAAGAGAAAATCAAAGGCAAGCCAGAAAACATTGTTGAGAATATGGTCAAGGGCCGTATCAGCAAGTTCCTGGCAGAAGCTAGCCTGGTTGAGCAGGCGTTCGTCAAGAACCCTGAAATCAAGGTTGGCGAGCTGGCCAAGAAAGGCGGCGCAGAAATCGTCTCCTTCACTTACTACAAAGTAGGTGACGGCATCGAGAAGCCGGTCGACAACTTCGCTGAAGAAGTTGCTGCCCAGCTGGCTGCCGCCAAGCAATAAGACGGTTTTTCAACTGTCGCCCGAGAGAGGCTGCCCGCTTACGCGCGCAGCCTCTTTTCAGATGGGGTACCAATTTTTATTTGGTTTCCGCCCGGAACTGACTTACAAAGCCATGTTCCGATGGCGCTGCAGCAGCGCCAAGCTAGAGTGAACGCCAGCTGTAAACAGCTCGCAAAGAATTTTTTAATACGCCGCAGGAGAGATTCGCAATGGCTCAGCAGGGCAGTGGTTATCAGGCTCGCTATAAACGCATTCTACTCAAGCTTAGCGGCGAGGCCCTGATGGGCTCGGAAGAGTTCGGGATCGATCCAAAAGTGCTGGATCGGATGGCACTGGAAGTCGGCCAACTGGTCGGCATCGGTGTGCAGGTCGGTCTGGTGATCGGCGGTGGCAACCTGTTCCGCGGCGAAGCCTTGAGCAAAGCCGGCATGGATCGGGTCACAGGCGACCACATGGGCATGCTGGCCACTGTGATGAACGCCCTGGCCATGCGCGACGCGCTGGAACGTGCCAATATCTCGGCCATCGTCATGTCGGCCATTTCCATGGTGGGTGTGACCGATCACTATGATCGCCGCAAAGCCATGCGCCACCTGAACTCCAAGGACGTGGTGATCTTCGCCGCCGGTACCGGCAATCCGTTTTTCACCACCGATTCGGCGGCGTGCCTGCGCGCAATCGAAATCGATGCCGATGTCGTGCTCAAGGCGACCAAGGTCGACGGCGTCTACACCGCTGACCCGTTCAAAGACCCGCATGCCGAGAAGTTCGATCATCTGACTTATGATGAAGTGCTGGATCGCAAGCTGGGTGTAATGGACCTGACCGCTATTTGCCTGTGCCGCGATCACAAGATGCCGCTGCGCGTATTCAACATGAACAAACCCGGCGCCCTGCTGAACATCGTACACGGCGGCGCTGAAGGGACTTTGATCGAGGAAGGCCAACAATGATCAACGAAATCAAGAAAGACGCCCAAGCGCGTATGCAGAAATCCCTGGAATCTCTGAGCCATGCATTCGGCCAGATTCGCACCGGCAAGGCTCACCCGAGCATCCTCGGCAGCGTGATGGTGCCTTACTACGGCACTGACACCCCGTTGAGCAGCGTTGCCAACGTCACCGTGAAGGACTCGCGCACCCTGCAAGTCGTGGCTTTCGAGCGCAACATGCTGGCGGCCGTCGACAAGGCGATCCAGAGCGCCGGTCTGAACCTCAACCCGACCAACCTGGGCGAGTTGCTGCTGATCCCGATGCCGGCCCTGACCGAGGAAACGCGCAAAGGCTTCACCAAGCAGGCCCGCAGCGCCGCCGAAGACGCGCGTGTTGCCGTGCGCAATATTCGTCGCGATGCCTTGGGCGAGCTGAAGAAACTGGTCAAGGACAAGGAAATCAGCGAAGACGAAGAGCGTCGTGCCGTCGCTGATATCGATAAGCTGACCAAAGACTCCGAGGCCCAGATCACCAAGGCCACGGAAGAGAAAGAAAAAGACCTGATGGCCGTATAAGGGTCGAGCGTTAAATGGACAAGACCAAGCAGTCTGCGCCGTCCGCGGTGCCGCGCCATGTCGCGATCATCATGGATGGCAACAATCGCTGGGCGAAAAAACGCTTTATGCCGGGTGTCGCCGGGCATAAAGCGGGCGTGGATGCTGTGCGGGCGGTGATTGAGGTGTGTGCCGAGGCCAAGGTTGAAGTGTTGACCCTGTTCGCCTTTTCCAGTGAAAACTGGCAGCGCCCGGCCGATGAAGTCAGTGCCTTGATGGATCTGTTCTTCAAGGCCTTGCGTCGTGAGGCCAAGCGCCTCAACGACAACAACATCAGTTTGCGCATCATTGGCGATCGCTCGCGCTTTCATCCTGAGCTTCAGGCGGCAATGCGCGAGGCCGAGGCCATGACGGCCGGTGCCAATCGTTTTATCCTGCAGATCGCGGCCAATTATGGCGGTCAGTGGGATATCGCGCAGGCGGCTCAGCGTCTGGCGCGTGAGGTTCAGGCCGGGCACCTGCGTCCGGAGGACATCACGCCGGATCTGCTGCAAACCTGTCTGGCGACCGGTGACTTGCCATTGCCTGACCTGTGCATCCGCACCGGTGGCGAGCATCGCATCAGCAATTTCCTGCTGTGGCAGCTTGCCTATGCCGAGCTGTACTTCTCCGACCTGTTCTGGCCGGACTTCAAACACGAGGCCATGCGCAATGCGCTGGCTGATTTCGCTTCGCGTCAGCGTCGGTTCGGTAAAACGAGCGAGCAGATCGAAGCTGGAGCCCGGGTTTAATGCTTAAACAACGAATCATCACTGCGCTGATCCTGCTGCCGATCGCCTTGTGCGGGTTTTTCCTGCTCAAGGGCTCCGGTTTCGCCCTGTTCATTGGTCTGGTGGTGAGTCTTGGCGCCTGGGAATGGGCGCGTCTTGCGGGCTTCACCGCGCAATCGTTCCGTGTCGGCTTTGCAGCCGTCGTCGCCCTGATGCTGTTCGTCATGTACGTACTGCCCGGTCTCGCGCCGTGGGTGCTGGGGGCGTCGGTGCTGTGGTGGGCTGTCGCGACGTACCTGGTGCTGACCTATCCGCACTCCAGCAAGCGCTGGTCCAGTGCCGCCACCAAACTGATGATCGGCTTGCTGATTCTGCTGCCTGCGTGGCAAGGACTGGTGCAGATCAAGCAGTACCCGCTGGGCAACTGGCTGATCATGGCGGTGATGGTGTTGGTCTGGGGGGCGGACATCGGTGCGTATTTCTCCGGTCGCAAATTCGGCAAGCGCAAACTGGCGCCGCAGGTCAGCCCGGGTAAAAGCTGGGAAGGCGTTTACGGTGGTCTGGCGCTGAGTCTGGTGATCACCGCCATCGTCGGGCTGGTGCGCGACTGGACCGTCGCCGAACTGCTTAAAGGCTTGATTGGCGCCGCGCTGATCGTCTTCATTTCCGTTGTCGGCGACCTCACTGAAAGCATGTTCAAGCGCCAGTCCGGCATCAAGGACAGCAGTAACCTGCTGCCCGGTCACGGCGGCGTGCTGGATCGCATCGACAGCCTGACCGCGGCCATTCCGCTGTTTGCCGTCCTGCTGTGGATGGCTGCACCGTGAGTCGACCACAACAGATTACGGTGCTCGGGGCCACCGGCTCGATCGGTCTGAGCACCCTTGATGTCATTGCCCGTCATCCTGAGCGTTATCAGGTATTCGCGCTGAGTGGTTTTACTCGCCTCAATGAATTGTTCGCCTTGTGCGTGCGTCATGTGCCGCAATTTGCTGTGGTGCCGCACATCGAGGCTGCACGCCGATTGCAGGATGATCTGCGCGCCGCTGGGCTTTCGACCCGCGTGCTGGTCGGGGAGGAGGGGTTGTGTGAGGTTGCCTCTGCGATTGAAGTCGATGCAGTAATGGCGGCAATTGTCGGCGCTGCGGGCCTGCGTCCGACGCTGGCGGCGGTCGAGGCGGGCAAGAAGATCCTGCTCGCCAACAAGGAAGCGCTGGTGATGTCCGGCGCTCTGTTCATGCAGGCAGTGCGCAAGAGCGGTTCGGTGCTGCTGCCAATCGACAGTGAGCACAATGCGATTTTTCAGTGCATGCCGCAGGATTTTGCGCGTGGCTTGAGTTCGGTAGGTGTGCGAAGGATTTTACTTACAGCTTCTGGCGGCCCCTTCCGGCAGACGCCGATGGCTGAGCTGGTGCATGTTTCACCTGAGCAGGCCTGTGCGCATCCGAACTGGTCCATGGGGCGCAAGATCTCCGTGGATTCGGCGAGCATGATGAACAAGGGGCTTGAGCTGATCGAGGCCTGCTGGCTGTTCGATGCCAAGCCTTCGCAGGTTGAAGTGGTGATCCATCCGCAGAGCGTCATTCATTCGCTGGTCGATTATGTGGATGGCTCGGTGTTGGCGCAGTTGGGTAATCCCGACATGCGCACGCCGATTGCCAATGCCCTGGCGTGGCCGCAGCGTATCGACTCCGGTGTAGCACCGCTGGATCTGTTTGCCATTGCGCGACTGGATTTCGAAGCGCCGGATGAGCAGCGTTTTCCTTGTCTGCGTCTGGCGCGTCAGGCCGCAGAAGCCGGTGACAGTGCGCCAGCGATGCTTAATGCGGCCAACGAGGTGGCGGTGGCGGCGTTTCTCGACGGACGGGTTCGCTACCCGGAAATCGCGAGTATCATCGAGGAGGTCCTGAATCTCGAACCGGTGGTCGCGCTGGATGATCTCGATGCCGTGTTCACGGCGGACGCCAAGGCGCGAGTGCTGGCGGAACAATGGTTGAGTCGGCACGGCCGATAGGATCAGCAACACAATGGCTGCACGCGACACTGAACAGGATTGCGGAGAAAGTAGATGAGCGCGCTCTATATGATTGCCGGCACCCTGATCGCCTTGGGAGTGTTGGTTACTTTTCACGAATTCGGCCACTTCTGGGTCGCGCGTCGCTGTGGCGTCAAGGTCATGCGTTTTTCCGTGGGCTTTGGCATGCCGCTGCTGCGCTGGCACGACAAGCAAGGCACCGAGTTCGTCGTGGCGGCGATCCCGCTGGGCGGCTACGTCAAGATGCTCGACGAGCGCGAAGGGGAAGTGCCGGTCGATCAGCTCGATCAGTCGTTCAATCGCAAGTCCGTGCGTCAGCGCATCGCCATTGTCGCCGCCGGTCCGATCGCCAACTTCCTTTTGGCGTTGGTGTTCTTTTGGGTGCTGGCGATGCTTGGCAGCGAGCAGGTGCGCCCGGTCATCGGGGCTGTCGAGTCCGGCAGCATCGCCGCGAAGGCGGGTTTGACCTCGGGTCAGGAAATCGTTGCCATCGATGGTGAACCGACATCCGGCTGGGCGGCGGTGAATTTGCAGCTGGTCCGTCGTCTTGGTGAAAGCGGTTCGGTGCAAGTGGTCGTGCGCGAGCAGGGTTCAACCGCTGACTCGCCCCGTGAACTGGCCCTGGATAATTGGCTCAAAGGTGCCGACGAGCCGGATCCGATTCGTTCGCTCGGTATTCGCCCATGGCGTCCGGCGTTGCCACCGGTGCTCGCTGAACTCGATCCGAAAGGCCCGGCGCAGGCGGCCGGGCTGAAGACCGGTGATCGCTTGCTGGCCCTCGACGGTCAGGCGCTGAACGACTGGCAGCAAGTGGTCGATACTGTTCGTACGCGCCCTGATACCAAAATCATGCTGCGCATCGAGCGCGATGGTGCTCAAATCGACGTCCCGGTGACGCTGGCGGCGCGCGGTGAAAGCAAATCGCCGAGTGGTTATCTGGGCGCTGGCGTCAAAGCCATCGACTGGCCGCCGGAAATGATCCGCGAGGTCAGTTATGGCCCGCTGGCCGCGATTGGCGAGGGCGCCCGTCGCACTTGGACCATGAGCATTCTGACGCTGGATTCACTGAAGAAAATGCTCTTCGGCGAGCTCTCGGTAAAAAACTTGAGTGGACCGATAACCATTGCTAAAGTGGCGGGCGCTTCTGCCCAGTCGGGCGTCGCTGATTTCCTGAATTTCCTTGCTTATCTGAGTATTAGCCTGGGGGTTCTGAATTTGCTGCCCATCCCGGTACTGGATGGGGGGCATTTGTTGTTTTATCTGATCGAGTGGGTGCGTGGTCGCCCCTTGTCGGATCGGGTGCAAGGTTGGGGGATACAGATCGGTATCAGTTTGGTGGTCGGGGTGATGTTGCTTGCTCTGGTCAACGATCTGGGTCGTCTGTAACGCTTCGCTGAATTGCGAATCTGCCGCATTTTGCGGCAGTTTGTTTATTGCCAGTTGGAATAAGAAAGGACTTCATGAAACGTCTGCTGCTAACTGCGGTTCTCACCGTATTGATGATCGCCGAAGTTCACGCCGAGTCCTTCACTATCTCTGATATTCGCGTCAATGGCCTCCAGCGGGTCTCCGCGGGTAGCGTCTTTGGTGCCTTGCCGTTGAACGTCGGCGAGCAGGCGGATGATCGTCGCCTGGTGGAATCCACTCGTGCGTTGTTCAAAACCGGTTTCTTTCAAGATATCCAGCTGGGCCGCGAAGGCAACGTTCTGGTCATCACCGTGGTCGAGCGTCCATCGGTCGCCAGTATCGAGATCGAAGGCAACAAGGCGATCTCGACCGAAGACCTGATGAAGGGCCTCAAGCAATCCGGTCTGGCCGAAGGCGAAATCTTCCAGCGTGCCACCCTCGAAGGCGTGCGTAACGAGCTGCAACGTCAGTACGTCGCGCAAGGTCGCTACTCGGCGACCGTCGACACCGAAGTGGTGTCGCAGCCGCGTAACCGCGTCGGTCTGAAAGTGAAGATCAACGAAGGTACCGTTGCCGCCATCCAGCACATCAACGTGGTGGGCAACACGGTGTTCCCCGAGGAAGACCTGACCGACCTGTTCGAACTGAAAACCACCAACTGGCTGTCGTTCTTCAAGAACGATGACAAGTACGCCCGTGAAAAACTGTCCGGTGACCTGGAGCGTCTGCGTTCCTACTACCTGGACCGTGGCTATATCAACATGGACATCGCTTCGACCCAGGTATCGATTACCCCGGACAAGAAGCACGTCTACATCACTGTCAACGTGACGGAAGGCGAGAAGTACACCGTTCGTGACGTCAAGCTCAGCGGTGACCTGAAAGTCCCGGAAGACCAGATCAAGTCCCTGCTGCTGGTGCAGAAGGGCCAGGTGTTCTCGCGCAAGCTGATGACCACCACCTCCGAACTGATTACCCGTCGCCTGGGTAACGAGGGTTACACCTTCGCCAACGTCAACGGCGTGCCTCAACCGCACGACGACGACCACACCGTGGACATCCTGTTCGCTGTTGATCCGGGCAAGCGTGCCTACGTCAACCGCATCAACTTCCGTGGTAACACCAAGTCCGAGGACGAAGTGCTGCGTCGTGAAATGCGTCAGATGGAAGGTGGCTGGGCCTCGACCTACCTGATCGACCAGTCCAAGACCCGTCTGGAACGTCTGGGCTTCTTCAAGGAAGTCAACGTTGAAACTCCGGCCGTGCCAGGTGTCGACGACCAGGTTGACGTGAACTACGCCGTTGAAGAACAGGCGTCCGGCTCGATCACCGCCAGCGTCGGTTTCGCCCAGAGTGCCGGTCTGATTCTGGGTGGTTCGATCACCCAGAACAACTTCCTCGGCACCGGTAACCGCGTCAGCGTCGGTCTGACCCGCAGCGAATACCAGAGCCGCTACAACTTCGGCTACGTTGACCCCTACTGGACTGCCGATGGCGTAAGCCTGGGTTACAACGCGTTCTATCGCACCACTGACTACGATGAACTCGACGCCGATATTTCGAGCTATGCGGTCGACAGTCTGGGTGCTGGCGTCAACGTCGGTTACCCGATCAGCGAGACTTCGCGTCTGACCTTCGGTCTGTCGGCCCAGCAGGACAAGATCAACACCGGTCGCTACACCGTTGACGAGATTTTCGATTTCGTTGAGAAGGAAGGCGATAACTACCTGAACTTCAAGGCGTCGGCCGGCTGGTCCGAGTCGACCTTGAACAAAGGTGTACTGCCGACCCGTGGCCGTTCCCAGAGCCTGACACTGGAATCCACTATCCCGGGCAGCGATCTGTCGTTCTTCAAGCTTGATTACCGCGGCCAGCTGTTCCAGCCGATCACTGAGAATTACACCCTGCGTCTGCACACCGAGCTGGGTTATGGCGACGGCTACGGTTCGACCGACGGCTTGCCGTTCTATGAAAACTACTATGCCGGTGGTTTCAACTCGGTACGTGGCTTCAAGGACAGTACGCTTGGCCCGCGCAGTACGCCGAGCCGGGGCACCAACCCGGGGACCATCGCGGACCCGGACCAGGATCCGCTGCCGTTCGGTGGTAACGTCCTGATCCAGGGCGGTGTTGAAGTTCTGTTCCCGCTGCCATTCGTCAAGGATCAGCGCTCCCTGCGTACTTCGGTATTCTGGGATGTCGGTAACGTGTTTGACTCGCAGTGCAAGGACACTACGAACGCGAACGGTTCCTCGTCCAACACCAAGTGCAATGACATCAGCCTGAGTAACATGGCCAGTTCCGTCGGTGTCGGCGTGACGTGGGTCACCGCGCTGGGTCCTCTGAGCTTCGCACTGGCGATGCCGATCAAGAAACCGGATGAAGCTGAAACTCAAGTGTTCCAATTCTCCCTCGGCCAGACGTTCTAAGCGTCTGACCCAAGATAACGACAATGGATTTTGTAGGAGTGCATCGTGCGTAAGTTGACTCAATTGGTTCTCCTGGCCTCCGTACTGGTGGCAGGCCCGGCGTTTGCCGACATGAAAATTGCCGTGCTGAACTATCAGATGGCCTTGCTGGAATCCGACGCGGCCAAGAAGTACGCCGTGGATGCCGAGAAGAAATTCGGCCCGCAACTGACCAAGCTGAAAACCCTGGAAAGCAGCGCGAAAGGCATTCAGGACCGTCTGATGGCCGGTGGCGACAAGATGCAGCAGGGCGAGCGTGAGCGTCTGGAGCTGGAATTCAAGCAAAAGGCTCGTGACTTCCAGTTCCAGTCCAAGGAACTTAATGAAGCCAAAGCCGTTGCCGACCGCGAAATGCTCAAGCAGCTGAAGCCGAAGCTGGACAGCGCTGTGGAAGAAGTCATCAAGAAAGGTGGTTTTGACCTGGTGTTCGAGCGTGGCGCAGTGATCGATGTCAAGCCTCAGTACGACATCACGCGCCAGGTTATCGAGCGCATGAATCAGCTGAAGTAACCCATGACCGTGACTATCAAACTCGGCCAGTTGGCCGAGTACCTCGGCGCCACCCTGCGTGGCGACCCGGAGAAGCAAATTACTGGGCTAGCCACTTTGCAAGAGGCTGGCCCAGCTCAGTTGAGCTTTCTGGCAAATCCCCAATACCGCAAATACCTGGCCGGTTCGCAGGCGGCTGCACTGCTGCTCAAGGAAGCCGACGCTGAAGGTTTTGCCGGAAATGCGTTGGTGGTGCCGGATCCTTATCTGGCTTACGCGCGCCTCTCGCATTTGTTCGATCCAAAGCCCAAGTCCGCTTCGGGTATCCATCCGACAGCGGTGATTGCGGCGGACGCGGTAGTCGATCCAAGTGCCAGCATCGGCCCGTTCGTGGTGATCGAAGCCGGCGCGCGGATTGGCGCAAACGTGACGCTGGGCGCGCATTGCGTCGTCGGTGCTCGCAGTGAAATCGGCGAAGGTGGCTGGCTCGCGCCGCGCGTGACGCTGTATCACGATGTGCGCATCGGCAAACGCGTGGTCATCCAGTCCGGTGCGGTGCTCGGCGGCGAAGGTTTCGGTTTCGCCAACGAGAAGGGCGTCTGGCAGAAAATTGCCCAGATTGGTGGCGTGACCATCGGCGACGATGTCGAGATCGGCGTGAACACCGCCATCGACCGCGGCGCGCTGGCCGATACCGTGATTGGCAATGGCGTGAAGCTCGACAACCAGATCCAGATTGCGCACAACGTCCAGGTCGGTGATCACACCGCCATGGCCGCCTGTGTCGGCATTTCCGGCAGCACCAAAATCGGCAAGCACTGCATGCTCGCCGGTGGGGTCGGTCTGGTCGGCCACATTGACATTTGCGACAACGTTTTCCTGACCGGGATGACCATGGTGACCCACTCGATTACCGAGCCGGGCGCTTACTCATCCGGTACAGCCATGCAACCGGCGGCCGAATGGCGCAAAAGCGCGGCCCGCATTCGTCAGCTCGATGACATCGCGCGACGGTTGAAACAGCTGGAAAAGCGCGTCGGGGAAGTGACCCCTGACGGTAATGCTTCATCTGATGGCTGATACCATTTCCATATCAAGTGTGCACAGCCTCTAGACTGCCTCCTTGATTTGCTAGAGGAGTGCGCGTCAGTCGCGCTCCCAATCTTTACATAGGCTTTCCCCTGAAATGATGGACATCAACGAGATTCGCGAATACCTGCCTCACCGTTACCCGTTCCTGCTGGTGGACCGGGTGGTGGATCTGGACACTGAAGGCAAGCGCATTCGCGCCTACAAGAATGTCAGCATCAATGAGCCGTTTTTCAATGGTCATTTCCCGGCGCATCCGATCATGCCGGGCGTGCTGATCATCGAAGCGATGGCTCAGGCTGCCGGGATCCTCGGTTTCAAAATGCTCGACGTCAAACCGGCCGACGGCACCCTGTACTACTTCGTCGGTTCCGACAAGCTGCGCTTCCGCCAGCCTGTCAAACCGGGCGACCAGTTGATCCTGGAAGCGACCTTTATCAGCTGCAAGCGCAAGATCTGGAAATTCGAGTGCCAGGCTTCGGTGGATGGCAAGCCGGTCTGCTCGGCCGAGATCATCTGTGCGGAACAAAAAGTATGAGTTTGATTGACCCTCGCGCAATCATCGATCCGTCTGCCGTCCTGGCTGACGGCGTCGAGGTCGGCCCGTGGTCGATCATCGGCGCAGGTGTGGAAATCGGCGAGGGTACCGTGATCGGGCCGCATGTGATCCTCAAGGGGCCGACCCGCATTGGTAAACACAATCGCATCTACCAGTTCTCTTCGGTAGGCGAAGACACCCCGGATCTGAAGTACAAGGGCGAGGAAACCCGCCTGGTGATCGGTGACCACAACGTCATCCGCGAAGGCGTGACCATTCACCGTGGCACCGTTCAGGATCGCTCGGAAACCACGCTGGGTGATCACAACCTGATCATGGCCTATGCCCACATCGGTCACGACAGTGTCATCGGCAACCACTGCATTCTGGTCAACAACACCGCGTTGGCGGGCCATGTGCATGTTGATGACTGGGCGATCCTCTCCGGTTTTACGCTGGTACATCAGTATTGCCACATCGGCGCCCACAGCTTTTCCGGCATGGGCACGGCGATCGGCAAGGACGTTCCGGCGTTTGTCACGGTATTCGGCAACCCGGCCGAAGCCCGCAGCATGAACTTCGAAGGCATGCGCCGTCGTGGCTTCAGCGAAGATGCGATCCATGCGCTGCGTCGCGCCTATAAAACCGTCTATCGCCAAGGGCTGACGGTCGAGCAGGCGTTGGCCGAACTGGTCGAACCTTCTGCGCAGTTCCCTGAAGTCGCCGTGTTCCGCGATTCGATCCAGGCGTCGACTCGCGGCATCACCCGCTGATTATGGCCAGTCTGCGTATTGCGCTGGTGGCGGGTGAGGCTTCCGGTGACATTCTCGGCGCCGGCCTCATGCGTGCGCTCAAGGCTCAACACCTGGCGATCGAATTTATCGGCGTCGGCGGTCCGCTGATGCAGGCCGAAGGCCTGACGTCGTATTTCCCGATGGAACGCTTGTCGGTCATGGGCCTGGTGGAAGTTCTCGGTCGGCTGCGCGAGCTGCTTAAACGCCGCAAGGACCTGATCGCCACGCTGATCGCTCAGAAGCCGGACGTGTTCATTGGCATCGACGCGCCGGACTTCACCCTCAATATCGAACTCAAGCTGCGTCAGGCCGGGATCAAGACCGTGCACTACGTCAGCCCGTCGGTGTGGGCGTGGCGACAAAAGCGTGTGCTGAAGATCCGCGAAGGCTGCGACCTGATGCTCACGTTGCTGCCGTTCGAAGCCCGATTCTATGAAGAAAAAGGCGTGCCGGTGCGTTTCGTCGGCCACACCCTGGCCGATACCATTCCGCTGGAAGCCGATCGCGCCGCCGCGCGTGCCGAGCTGGGCTTGCCCGACGGGCCGCTGGTGGCCCTGATGCCGGGCAGCCGTGGCGGTGAAGTCAGTCGCCTCGGCGCGCTGTTCCTCGACACTGCCGAACGCCTGCGCGCGATGCGCCCGGGGTTGCGTTTTGTGATTCCGTGCGCCAATCCTGAGCGTCGTGAGCAAATCGAAGCCCTGCTGGCCGGTCGAGATCTGCCGGTGACGCTGCTCGACGGCAAATCGCATCTGGCCTTGGCCGCCTGCAACGCCGTGTTGATCGCCTCCGGCACCGCGACCCTTGAAGCGCTGTTGTACAAGCGGCCGATGGTGGTGGCGTATCGTCTGGCGCCGCTGACGTTCTGGATTCTCAAGCGCCTGGTCAAGAGTCCGTACGTCTCGTTGCCGAACCTGCTCGCCCAGCGCTTGCTGGTGCCCGAGCTGTTGCAGGATGATGCAACGGTCGAGGCCTTGGCGCAGACCCTGTCGCCATTGATCGATGGCGGTGAGGAGCAGACCCGTGGCTTCGACGAGATCCACCGCACGTTGCGGCGCGATGCTTCCAATCAGGCGGCGGACGCCGTCCTTAACCTGATCGGCGAAAAACGATGAGCAAGGCAAGCATGCAGATGGGCCTGGATTTCACCCTGGTCGCTGAAGTCGAAGAATTGGTCGCCGGTGTCGATGAAGTCGGCCGCGGCCCGTTGTGCGGTGCAGTCGTGACGGCGGCGGTAATCCTCGACCCGAACCGGCCGATCCTTGGTCTCGACGACTCGAAGAAACTCACCGAGGCCAAGCGTGAAAAGCTCTATGACGAGATTTGCGAAAAGGCCCTGAGCTGGTGCATTGCCCGTGCCGAGGTCGAAGAAATCGACGAGCTGAACATCCTCCACGCGACCATGCTGGCGATGCAGCGTGCGGTGGCCGGCCTGCACATCCAGCCGAAACTGGCGATGATCGACGGCAACCGCTGCCCGCAACTGCCGATGCGCGCTGAAGCGGTGATTCAGGGCGACGGCAAGGTGCCGGCGATCGCGGCGGCGTCGATTCTGGCCAAGGTCAGTCGCGACCGCGAAATGGCAGCGTTCGAATTGATCTATCCGGGCTACGGCATCGGCGGTCATAAAGGCTACCCGACCCCCGTTCATCTGGAAGCGTTGGCACGGCTCGGTCCGACGCCGATTCACCGCCGCTCGTTCGCCCCGGTACGTCTGGCTTACGAGGCGCTGGAAAGCCTGACGCAGGTTTAGTCGCAAGGCTGATGTTTTGTTCGAGGCCCGGTACAATCCGGGCCTTGTTGTTTCCATGTAACTGGACAGGATCACTATGCCGGCTTCATTCGTTCATCTACGCCTGCACACTGAATACTCCCTGGTCGACGGGCTGGTGCGAATCAAGCCGCTGGTCAAGGCGCTGACGGGCATGAACATGCCGGCGGTCGCGGTCACCGACCAGAACAACATGTGTTCGCTGGTCAAGTTCTATAAAAACGCCATGGGCGCAGGCATCAAGCCGATCTGCGGCGCCGACCTGTGGCTGGCGAACAAGGATCCGGATGCGCCGCTGAGCCGCATCAGCCTGTTGGTGATGAATGCCAAGGGCTATCGCAACCTGACCGAGTTGATCTCGCGCGGTTTCATTGAAGGCCAGCGCAACGGCATGGTCATCGTCGAGCGCGAGTGGGTCGCCGAGGCCAGCGAAGGCCTGATCATGCTGTCCGCCGCCAAAGAAGGCGAGATCGGCATGGCCATGATCGGTGGCAACCCGGCCGAGGCCGAGGCCTTGGCGCGCGAGTGGATGGCGGTGTTCCCGGATCGTTTCTATCTGGAAATCCAGCGCACCAACCGTCCCAACGACGAAGAGCAACTGCACGGCGCTGTGACGCTGGCCGACAAGCTCGGCGCGCCGCTGGTGGCGACCAACGATGTGCGCTTCATCAAGCAGGAGGACTTCGCCGCCCACGAAACCCGCGTGTGCATCGGTGAGGGCCGTGCCCTCGACGATCCGCGGCGTTCGAAGAATTACAGCGATCAGCAGTACCTGAAAAGCGCCGAGGAAATGATCGAGCTGTTCAGCGACATTCCCGACGCTGTCGAAAACACCGTCGAGATCGCCAAGCGCTGCAACATCGAAGTGAAACTGGGCACCCACTTTTTGCCCAACTTCCCGATTCCCGATGGCATGACCATCGACGAATATTTCCGCAAGGTCTCCTTCGACGGTCTCGAAGAACGACTGGCGGTGCTGCTGCCCAAGGACACCACCGAAGATTACGAAGCCAAGCGTCAGGTCTACGTCGACCGCTTGAATTTCGAACTGGATATCATCATCCAGATGGGCTTCCCCGGTTACTTCCTGATCGTGATGGACTTTATCCAGTGGGCCAAGAACAACGGCGTGCCGGTCGGTCCTGGCCGGGGGTCGGGTGCCGGCTCGCTGGTGGCTTACGTACAGAAGATTACCGACCTCGACCCGCTGGAATATGACCTGCTGTTCGAACGTTTCCTCAACCCGGAACGGGTCTCGATGCCCGACTTCGACGTCGACTTCTGTATGGACGGTCGTGACCGGGTGATCGACTACGTGGCCGAGAAGTACGGCCGCAATGCGGTAAGCCAGATCATCACGTTCGGTTCCATGGCCGCCAAGGCTGTGGTCCGCGACGTGGCGCGGGTCCAGGGCAAGTCGTACGGCCTGGCCGATCGTCTGTCGAAGATGATTCCGTTCGAAGTCGGCATGACCCTGGAAAAGGCCTACGAGCAGGAAGAAATCCTGCGTGACTTCATCAAGGTCGATGAAGAAGCGGCGGAAATCTGGGAAATGGCGCGCAAGCTCGAGGGCGTGGTGCGTAACGTCGGTAAACACGCCGGTGGTGTGGTCATCGCCCCGACCAAGCTGACCGACTTCTCGCCGATCTACTGCGACGAGGCCGGCGACGGTCTGGTGACCCAGTTCGACAAGGACGACGTTGAGGCGGCCGGTCTGGTGAAGTTCGACTTCCTCGGTCTGCGAACCCTGACGATCATCGACTGGGCGCTGAAAACCATCAACCGCGACCGCGCCAAGGTCAACGAGCCGCCACTGGATATCGCGTTTATCCCGCTGGACGACAAACCGACCTACACGCTGCTGCAAAAAGCCGAAACCACGGCGGTGTTCCAGCTTGAGTCGCGGGGCATGAAAGAGCTGATCAAAAAGCTCAAGCCCGACTGCCTGGAAGACTTGATCGCACTGGTGGCACTGTTCCGTCCAGGCCCGCTGCAATCGGGCATGGTGGACGACTTCATCAACCGTAAGCACGGTCGCGCCGAATTGGCCTACCCGCACTCGGACTACCAGTACGACGGCCTCAAGCCAGTCCTGGCACCGACTTACGGCATCATCCTGTACCAGGAACAGGTGATGCAGATTGCCCAGGTCATGGCCGGTTATACCCTCGGCGGTGCGGACATGCTGCGGCGAGCCATGGGTAAGAAAAAACCCGAAGAAATGGCCAAGCAGCGCGGCGGCTTCATTGAAGGTTGTGCGACCAACGGCATCGACGCCGATCTGGCCGGTAACATTTTCGACCTGGTGGAAAAATTCGCCGGTTACGGCTTCAACAAATCCCACTCCGCCGCCTACGGCCTGGTGTCGTACCAGACCGCCTGGCTGAAAGCCCACTATCCGGCGCCGTTCATGGCCGCGGTACTCTCGGCGGATATGCACAACACCGACAAGGTCGTGACCTTGATCGAAGAAGTGCGCACGATGAAGCTGCGCCTCGACGCGCCGGACGTGAACACCTCTGAGTTCAAGTTCACGGTGAACGACGACGGCCGCATCGTCTACGGCCTCGGCGCGATCAAAGGCGTCGGTGAAGGTCCGGTGGAAGCGATCACTGAAGCGCGTCAGGCCGGTCCGTTCAAGGATCTGTTCGATTTCTGCGCCCGCGTCGACCTCAAACGCATCAACAAGCGCACCCTCGACGGTTTGATCCGCAGCGGTGCCCTGGATCGTCTGGGCCCGTACTTCCATGACGAGCAAAAGGCTTATCAGGCCAACATCGACCGCAACCGCGCCGTGCTGCTGGCGGCGATGGAAGAGGCGATCAAGGCTGCCGAGCAGACCGCGCGTACCCACGACTCCGGTCACGCCGACTTGTTTGGCGGCTTGTTCGTCGAGGAAGACGCCGATGTTTACGCCAGCCATCGCAAGGCCAAGGAGCTGACCCTGAAGGAACGCCTCAAAGGTGAAAAAGACACCTTGGGCCTGTACCTGACCGGTCACCCGATTGACGAGTACGAAGGCGAGATTCGCCGTTTCGCCCGTCAGCGCATCATCGACCTGAAACCGGCCCGCGACACCCAGACCGTGGCGGGAATGATCATTGCCCTGCGGGTGATGAAGAACAAAAAGGGCGACAAGATGGGCTTCATCACCCTCGACGACCGCTCGGGGCGGATCGAGGCGTCGCTGTTTGCCGAAGCGTTCCATTCGGCGCAATCGTTGTTGCAGACCGACGCGATGGTGGTGGTCGAAGGCGAAGTCAGCAACGACGACTTCTCCGGCGGCCTGCGCCTGCGGGTCAAGCGGGTGATGAGCATGGAAGATGCGCGCACGAATCTGGCTGAAAGCCTGCGCTTGAAGTTGCACACCCAGGACCTCAAAGGCGATCAGCTACGCTGGTTGGGTGAGTTGCTCAAGCGTCATCGTGGCGCCTGCCCGATCACCATGGAGTACACCAGCCCCGAAGCGAAGACCTTGCTGCAGTTCGGCGAGACCTGGCGGATCGACCCGGCGGATGCGTTGATTCAAGCACTGCGTGACCAGTTCGGGCGAGACAACGTCTTCCTCCAATACCGTTGACCGGCAAGTGCCATTATTGCGCTTGTGCACAACCTGAATTTTTAATCTCGACCTCAGCGCGCCTCTCCCTTAAGGTAGGGCGCGAATAGACAACCGGCCGGCCCAAGCTCATTTGGGACACGACCCAAGACGGACGCCTATGAACCCGAATTTTCTAGATTTCGAACAGCCGATCGCCGACCTGCAAGCCAAGATCGAAGAGTTGCGCTTGGTCGGTAATGACAATTCGCTGAATATCGGCGATGAGATCTCCCGCCTGCAGGACAAGAGCAGAACGCTGACCGAAGACATCTTCGGCAAGCTGACCAGCTGGCAGATCGCACGCCTGGCGCGCCACCCGAAACGCCCTTACACCCTCGATTACATCGAACACATCTTCACCGAGTTCGATGAACTGCACGGTGACCGTCACTTCTCCGACGACGCTGCCATTGTTGGTGGTATCGCCCGTCTGGAAGACCAGCCGGTGATGATCATTGGCCACCAGAAGGGCCGTGAAGTCCGCGAAAAGGTACGCCGCAACTTCGGCATGCCGCGTCCGGAAGGCTACCGCAAGGCTTGCCGTCTGATGGAAATGGCCGAGCGTTTCAAGATGCCGATCCTGACCTTCATCGACACCCCGGGCGCCTACCCTGGTATCGACGCTGAAGAGCGCAACCAGAGCGAAGCGATCGCCTGGAACCTGCGTGTGATGTCGCGTCTGAAAACCCCGATCATCGCCACTGTGATCGGTGAAGGTGGTTCCGGCGGTGCGCTGGCCATCGGTGTCTGCGATCAGTTGAACATGCTGCAATATTCCACCTACGCGGTGATCTCGCCGGAAGGTTGCGCCTCGATCCTGTGGAAAACCGCAGAAAAAGCACCGGATGCCGCCGAAGCGATGGGCATCACCGCTGAGCGTCTGAAAGGCCTGGGTATTGTCGACAAGGTGATCGGCGAGCCACTGGGCGGCGCGCATCGTGATCCGGCGGCTGCTGCGGCGTCGATCCGTGCCGAGCTGAGCTCGCAACTGGCGATGCTCAAGCAGTTCGATAACGAAGCGCTGCTCAAGCGCCGTTACGATCGCCTGATGAGCTACGGTCTCTAAAGCCGAGCGCTACCCCTTGTAGGAGTGAGCCTGCTCGCGATAGCGGTGTAACATTCAACCCATGTGTTGGCTGTTACACCGCTATCGCGAGCAGGCTCACTCCTACATTCGATTGGGGCTAAGAGAAAGATATGGGTCAGTCCCCGATTGGTTTTCCATCCCGGCTTCTGCTGAACCTTGAGCCTTGGCGCCACGCCGCTCACTGGCGCATCGCCTTCTCCGGTGGCCTCGATTCCACTGTCCTCCTGCACCTTCTTGTCACTCTGGCAAAAAACGAATCCCTCCCTGCGCTAAGCGCTATCCACATCCATCACGGTCTTCAAGCTGCGGCAGATGCGTGGCCGCAACATTGCCAAGCCGTTTGCGATGCTTGGGGTGTGCCGTTGCAAGTGCAGCGGGTGAGGGTGCAACCGGGGGCGAGCCTTGAGCGGGCGGCGCGGGATGCGCGGTATGCGGTGTTCAGTTCGCTGACGCAGACCAATGAGGTACTGCTGACCGGCCAGCACCGCGACGATCAAGCGGAAACGCTGCTGTTTCGGCTGTTACGCGGTGCCGGTGTGCGCGGGCTTTGCGGGATGCCGCCGCAGCGGCCAGTGGGGCAGGGCGTGTTGGTTCGTCCGTTACTGGATGTTGGCCGCGCCGAGCTGGAACGTTATGCACAGGCTCATCAGTTGCGCTGGATCGAGGACCCGTCGAATCAGGATCAGCACTTCTCACGAAACTTTCTGCGCCAGCGGATCATGCCGACGTTGACCGAGCGCTGGCCGCAAGCGCAGGCCAGCCTGTCGCGCACGGCTGCGCATCTGCGTGAGGCGCAAGGCTTGCTGGATGAACTGGCGCGGATCGACCTGGCACAGGCCGAAACTGCCCATGAATTCGACTGGCTGGGTGTGCCATCGCTGGCGCTGGCACCGTTGGCCGCCTTGTCCGCCGCGCGCCAGCGAAACGCCCTCAGTCACTGGCTCGAACCGCTGACTCGTCTGCCCGACACTGACCATTGGTCGGGTTGGACCCATCTGCGCGACGCGGCCCAGGATGCTGCACCGGTCTGGCGACTGGCCGATGGCGAACTGCACCGCGGCGCTGGCCGCCTCTGGTGGCTCAGCGGCGACTGGCTGCAAGTTCCAGCGATCGGCGGCGAATGGCAGGCGCCGGCGTCAGCGCTACGCTTGCCGGGTAACGGTCGCGTCATGTTCTGTGGGCAGCCTCCCCAGGGGCCGCTGCGGATTGCTTACCGGCAGGGCGGCGAAGTGCTGCGGCTGACCGACCGTGGTCGGCGTGATCTAAAGCGCCTGCTCAACGAGCGCGCGGTGCCGGGTTTCTTGCGTGGCAGATTGCCGCTGCTGTTGCGTGGCGATGAATTACTCGCGGTGGCCAACCTGGCGGGCCTTGATGGCGATACGCACGACAACTGGAAATTGCATTGGCAGCCAACAGACGAAGATCAAGGTTTGAGATGAAAGGGGCATTCCGGTAGACTACGCTCCCTTCTTGATACAACTTCTGTGGATTCGCCTGAATCGCAGGAGTTGCCGATTACCAAGCAGTCTTTGCTGGGCGATTCCAAAAAATGTGTAGCGAGCAACCTACCGGTGTTTCATCTGCCGGTCTGTCCCAACGCGGCGGTTTTTTTGAAAGGTGCACTGTGATTAATGCAGGTGATCGGGGGCTTCGGCCTTCCTTCGCTTTCCCCGGCGGCTCGTACCGCTTTAACGCAGACTTCTAGGGTTTTTCATGACGCGCTACATATTCGTCACGGGCGGTGTTGTTTCTTCATTGGGGAAAGGCATTGCCTCGGCTTCATTGGCGGCCATCCTGGAGGCGCGGGGGCTTAAGGTCACCATGCTTAAGCTGGATCCGTACATCAACGTCGACCCGGGCACCATGAGCCCGTTCCAGCACGGTGAAGTGTTCGTTACCCACGACGGCGCCGAGACTGACCTGGACCTGGGCCACTACGAGCGGTTCATCCGCACGACCATGACCCAGAACAACAACTTCACCACCGGCCGTGTCTACGAGCACGTGCTGCGCAAAGAGCGCCGTGGTGACTACCTGGGTGCAACCATCCAGGTGATTCCGCACATCACCGACGAAATCAAGCGCCGCATCATCAAGGGTGCCGGTGACGCCGATGTGGCAATGGTCGAAATCGGCGGCACCGTCGGTGACATCGAGTCGCAACCTTTCCTCGAAGCCATCCGTCAATTGCGTTTCGAGGTCGGCGCCAAGCGCGCGATGCTGATGCACCTGACGCTGGTGCCGTACATCGCCACCGCTGGCGAGACCAAGACCAAGCCGACCCAGCACTCCGTCAAGGAACTGCGTTCGATCGGCCTGCAGCCAGACGTGCTGGTGTGCCGCTCCGATCACCCGATCGACATCTCGTCGCGTCGCAAGATCGCGCAGTTCACCAACGTTGAAGAGCGTGCGGTCATCGCGCTGGAAGACGCCGACACCATCTACAAGATCCCGGGCATCCTGCACTCGCAGGGTCTGGACGACTTCGTCGTCGAGCGTTTCGGTCTGCAATGCGGCAGCGCCGATCTGTCCGAGTGGGAAGCGGTGGTTGACGCCAAGCTGAACCCGGAACACGAAGTGACCATCGCCATGGTCGGCAAGTACATGGAGCTGCTGGACGCTTACAAGTCGCTGATCGAAGCGATGAGCCACGCCGGTATCAGCAACCGCACCAAGGTCAATCTGCGCTACATCGACTCCGAAGACATCGAGAACCAGGGCACTGCGCTGCTCGAAGGTGTCGACGCGATTCTGGTGCCGGGTGGCTTCGGTCTGCGTGGCGTGGAAGGCAAGATTACTGCCGTTCAGTACGCTCGCGAAAACAAGGTGCCGTACCTGGGCATCTGCCTGGGCATGCAAGTGGCGGTCATTGAATTCGCCCGTAACGTGCTGGGCTGGAAAGACGCCAACTCCACCGAGTTCGATCGTGCCAGCGGCCATCCGGTTGTCGGTCTGATCACCGAGTGGGAAGACGCCACCGGCGCCGTTGAAGTGCGTACCGAATCGTCGGACCTGGGCGGCACCATGCGCCTGGGCGCGCAGGACTGCTTGCTTGAGCCGGGCTCCAAAGTGCACGACTGCTATGGCAAGGACGTGATCGTCGAGCGTCACCGTCACCGTTACGAAGTGAACAACAACCTGCTGCCGCAGATCATCGAGGCCGGTCTGAAGATTTCCGGTCGCTCCGCCGATGCTGCGTTGGTCGAAGTGGTTGAAGCCCCGGATCATCCTTGGTTCGTCGCCTGCCAGTTCCACCCTGAGTTCACTTCCACACCACGCGACGGCCATCCGCTGTTCAGCGGTTTTGTCAAAGCCGCGTTGGCTCAACACCAGAAGAAGGCGTAACCCGATGGCACAGAAGATTATCCGCGTCGGCGACATCGAGATTGCCAACGACAAACCCATGGTGCTGTTCGGCGGCATGAACGTGCTGGAAAGCCGTGACATGGCCATGCAGGTTTGCGAAGAGTATGTGAAGGTCACCGAAAAACTCGGTATCCCTTACGTGTTCAAGGCCAGCTTCGACAAGGCCAACCGTTCTTCTGTGACCTCCTACCGCGGTCCTGGCCTGGAAGAGGGCATGCGCATCTTCCAGGACATCAAACAGGCCTTCGGCGTGCCGATTATCACCGACGTCCACGAGCCGGATCAGGCCGCGGTCGTCGCTGAGGTCTGCGACATCATCCAGTTGCCGGCCTTCCTGTCGCGCCAGACCGATCTGGTCGTCGCGATGGCCAAGACCAACGCCGTGATCAACATCAAGAAAGCCCAGTTCCTCGCGCCCCAGGAAATGAAACACATCCTGAACAAGTGCGTCGAAGCGGGTAACGATCAACTGATTCTCTGCGAGCGCGGTTCGAGCTTTGGCTACAACAACCTCGTGGTTGACATGCTCGGCTTCGGCATCATGAAGCAGTTCGAATACCCGGTATTCTTCGACGTGACCCACTCGCTGCAAATGCCCGGCGGTCGTTCCGATTCCGCCGGCGGTCGCCGCGCGCAGGTCACCGATCTGGCCAAGGCCGGCATGAGCCAGTCGCTGGCGGGTCTGTTCCTCGAAGCACATCCGGATCCGGACAACGCCAAATGCGACGGCCCTTGCGCCTTGCGTCTGGACAAACTGGAGCCATTCCTGGCCCAGCTCAAGGCTTTGGACGAACTGGTGAAGAGTTTTCCGACGGTAGAAACCGCGTAACGCTCGATTCTCCGGTAAAGTACCGCACGATTTGTCGCTCATGCCCTCGGGCGTGAGCGCTGTCGTCTGCAAGTCTGCCCGCTGTACTTCGCTTGCCGACGATAAAGATTTCCTCTAGCTGCGTCGTTTTCGTCAACTTTGGAGTGTTTACAACAATGGCAAAAATCGTCGACATCAAAGGTCGTGAAGTTCTCGACTCCCGTGGCAATCCCACCGTGGAAGCGGACGTGCTTCTCGACAACGGCATCATCGGCAGCGCCTGCGCGCCGTCCGGTGCATCCACTGGCTCGCGTGAAGCACTCGAGCTGCGTGATGGCGACAAGAGCCGTTACCTGGGCAAGGGCGTGCTCAAAGCGGTAGCCAACATCAACGGTCCGATCCGCGATCTGCTGCTGGGCACCGACCCAAGCGACCAGAAAGCCCTCGACCACGCGATGATCAAGCTCGACGGTACCGAAAACAAAGCGACCCTGGGCGCCAACGCCATCCTCGCGGTGTCCCTGGCTGCGGCCAAGGCGGCTGCTCAGGATCAGGACCTGCCGCTGTACGCACACATCGCCAACCTCAACGGCACCCCGGGTGTGTACTCGATGCCGGTGCCGATGATGAACATCATCAACGGTGGCGAGCACGCCGATAACAACGTCGACATCCAGGAATTCATGGTGCAGCCGGTGGGCGCCAAGTCGTTCTCGGAAGGTCTGCGCATGGGTACCGAGATTTTCCATCACTTGAAAGCCGTGCTGAAGGCCCGTGGCCTGAGCACTGCCGTTGGCGACGAAGGCGGTTTCGCACCGAACCTGGCGTCCAACGAAGACGCGCTGAAAGTGATCTCCGAAGCCGTGGCCAACGCCGGTTACAAGCTGGGCACTGACGTGACCCTGGCGCTGGACTGCGCCGCGAGCGAATTCTACGAAGACGGCAAGTACAACCTGTCCGGCGAAGGCCAGGTGTTCACCGCTGAAGGTTTCGCCGACTACCTCAAGGGCCTGACCGAGCGCTACCCGATCATCTCCATCGAAGATGGCCTGGACGAGTCCGACTGGGCTGGCTGGAAAATCCTCACCGACAAGATCGGCGAGAAAACCCAACTGGTCGGCGACGATTTGTTCGTGACCAACACCAAGATCCTGAAAGAAGGCATCGATAAAAAGATCGCCAACTCGATCCTGATCAAGTTCAACCAGATCGGCACCCTGACCGAAACCCTGGAAGCCATCCAGATGGCCAAGGCTGCCGGTTACACCGCAGTGATCTCGCACCGTTCCGGCGAAACCGAAGATTCGACCATTGCCGACCTGGCTGTTGGTACCTCGGCTGGCCAGATCAAGACCGGTTCGCTGTGCCGTTCCGACCGCGTTTCCAAGTACAACCAACTGCTGCGTATCGAAGAGCAGTTGAACGGCAAGGCCAAGTACAACGGTCGCGCCGAGTTCCGCGGTTAAGCGCAACCTGATCAAAGGACACCGGATTGTGTCGAAAAAGTCGTGACAGCGATGGATTTGCCACTAATCTGATGCCTTAAGCACAAGCCTGGACCTTTCCAGGCTTCGTGCTATCAGATGCTTCAAAGTTGTGGCGTGGCTGTCTTTTTTCACTGGATACCTGATATTCGATGCGCAGTCCTTACTGGTTGTTTCTCGTTTTGCTCTTGCTGCTGGCCGGTCTGCAGTACCGCCTGTGGGTGGGCAATGGCAGTCTGGCGCAGGTCGCCGAGCTGAAACAGCAGATTGCCGACCAACACGCCGAGAACGAAGGCCTGCTGGAGCGCAACCGGGTCATGGACGCCGAAGTCAGCGAACTGAAAAAGGGCATGGAGACCGTTGAAGAGCGGGCTCGTCACGAACTGGGCATGGTCAAGGACGGCGAAACCCTTTACCAGTTGGCCCAATGATCGATTCCCTGCCGGCCTTCTGGGCCGTGATTCCTGCCGCGGGCGTCGGTGCCCGGATGGCCGCGGACCGTCCCAAGCAATACCTGCAACTGGGCGGGCGCACAATTCTCGAACACAGCCTCGGCTGTTTCCTTGATCACCCAAGCCTGAAGGGGCTGGTGGTCAGTCTTGCTGTTGACGACCCTTATTGGCCGCACCTGGCGTGCGTCAACGATCCGCGGATTCAGCGGGTTGACGGCGGAGCGGAGCGTTCTGGCTCGGTGCTCAACGCCTTGCTGCATCTGCATGCGCACGGTGCTGATGACGAAGATTGGGTGCTGGTGCACGATGCGGCACGGCCCAACCTGAGCCGCGATGATCTCGACAAGTTGCTCGCTGAACTGGCAGATGATCCGGTCGGTGGACTGTTGGCGGTTCCCGCGCGCGACACGCTTAAACGGGTCGACAAGACCGGCCGTGTCGTCGAAACCGTGGACCGCAGCGTGATCTGGCAGGCGTATACGCCGCAGATGTTTCGCCTCGGCGCGTTGCATCGGGCGTTGGCCGACAGTCTGGTGGCGGATGCCGTGATTACCGATGAAGCTTCGGCGATGGAGTGGGTCGGTCTGGCGCCGCGCCTCATCGAGGGGCGGGCGGATAACCTCAAGGTGACCCGGCCTGAAGATCTGGAGTGGTTGCGCCAGCGGTGGGCTAATCGCCGCTGAGTGCGGTGGTGTCGGTCAAGCCGCCATCGCGAGCAGGCTCATTCCTACATTTTGAAATGCATTCCCTCTGTAGGAGTGAGCCTGCTCGCGATAGCGCCCGTCCGGGCAACACATGTTTTATTCCCTGTACTCCGGCCGCTCAGCCAACCCCAGCTTCAGAAAGTCCACCAACTTGCGCACCTTCGGCGACAAATGCCGCTGCTGCGGATACAACGCCCACACCGCCGTATTCGGCGGCTGGTGCGCCTCCAGCAAGGAAATCAACGCGCCGCTGTGCAAATGTTCGAGCACGTAATAATCCGGCAACTGACACAACCCCACCCCTTGCAACGCCGCGTCCAATACCGCCTGCCCACTGTTGCAACGCCAGTTGCCCTGCACCCGCTGGGAAAATTCCCGCCCGTTCTGTTCCAGTTGCCAGATGTCCGAGCTGCCAATCAGGCAATTATGCCGACTCAGTTCCGACAAACTGTGTGGGCGACCGTACCGTTCCAGGTAGGACGGCGATGCGCACAGGTACATTCGCCGTGGTGCCAGACGAGTGGCGACCAGCCGCGAATCCTGCAGCCGGCCGAGGCGGATTGCCAAGTCCAGCCCCTCGTGCACCAGGTCCAGTTGGCGATTGCTCAGTTCGATATCGATGCGCAGTTGCGGGTAAAGCCCCATGAATCGCGTCACCAGCGGCACGATAAACCGCTCGCCATACGCCACGGCGCAGGTCATGCGCAGCATGCCTTTCGGTTCACTGGTCAGGTCGCCAACCGCGCGCAACGCCTCTTCGCGGCCATCCTGCAAGCGCTGACAATGCTGGAGGAAGGTCTGCCCTGCCTCGGTCAGCGTCACTCGCCGGGTGCTGCGATACAGCAGGCGCGTCTGTAAACGCTCCTCCAGCCGGACGATTTGGCGACTGACGTGCGAGGACGAAACCCCGAGTCGCTCTGCCGCTGCGGTGAATTGGCTGCATTCGGCGACGGCAACGAACTCGTCGATGCCTTCCCAACGGTTTTCCGACATGAAGATTGTCCCTGTACAGCAATAATATTTTGCATTTGTCCGGATTATTAATCACTGAGCGCTGAACTACACTGGTTGTCTGTTTTTATTCTATGGATTCACTGGAGAGTCAGCATGATCAAGTCACGCGCCGCCGTTGCCTTCGAGGCCAAGAAGCCGCTGGAAATCGTAGAAGTCGATGTCGCCATGCCCAAGGCCGGTGAAGTGCTGCTGCGCGTTGTCGCTTCCGGGGTTTGCCACACGGACGCCTACACTTTGTCCGGCGCCGATCCGGAAGGCATCTTCCCGTCGATTCTCGGCCACGAAGGTGGCGCCATCGTCGAAGCCATTGGCGAGGGCGTGACCTCGGTCGCTGTTGGCGATCACGTCATTCCGCTGTACACCCCGGAATGCGGCCAGTGCAAATTCTGCAAGTCGGGCAAGACCAACCTGTGTCAGGCGATTCGTGCGACTCAGGGCAAGGGTTTGATGCCTGACGGCACGTCGCGTTTCTCCTACAAGGGTGAGACGATTTTCCACTACATGGGCACCTCGACGTTCGCGGAATACACCGTGCTGCCGGAAATTTCCGTGGCCAAGATCGCCAAGGACGCGCCACTGGAAAAGGTCTGCCTGCTCGGTTGCGGCGTGACTACCGGCATTGGCGCCGTGCTCAACACCGCCAAGGTCAAGCCCGGTGACACCGTGGCGATCTTCGGCCTCGGCGGTATCGGTTTGTCTGCCGTGATCGGTGCGGTGAAAGCCAAGGCTGCACGGATCATCGCGATCGACATCAACCCGGCCAAATTCGAAATCGCCAAACAACTGGGTGCCACCGATTGCGTCAATCCGAAGGACTTCGATCGTCCGATCCAGGAAGTCATCGTCGACATGACCGATGGCGGCGTGGACTTCTCCTTCGAATGCATCGGCAACGTGCAACTGATGCGCGCCGCGCTTGAGTGCTGCCACAAAGGCTGGGGCGAGTCGGTGATCATCGGCGTTGCCGGCGCCGGCCAGGAAATCGCTACCCGGCCGTTCCAGTTGGTCACCGGTCGCGTCTGGCGCGGTTCGGCATTCGGCGGTGTGCGTGGCCGCAGCGAATTGCCGAGCTACGTCGATATGGCCCAGAGCGGCGAAATCCCGCTGGACACTTTCATCACCCACACCATGGGTCTGGAAGACATCAACAAGGCTTTCGACCTGATGCACGAAGGCAAGAGTATCCGCACTGTCATTCATTTCTAAGGAGCGGCGACAAGCTACAAGCCATAAGCTGCAAGCAGGCGCAACGCCCTCTTGCAGCTTGAAGCTCGCAGCTTGCGGCTGAAGTGCTATGAATCTGGAAAACATTTCCTGTCAGAAGAGTTTCGGCGGTTGGCACAAGCGCTATCGCCATCGCTCCGAGGTGCTTGATTGCGACATGGTGTTCGCCGTGTACCTGCCGCCGCAGGCAGAGCAGGGCGGCAAGCTGCCGGTGCTGTACTGGTTGTCGGGTTTGACCTGCACCGATGAGAATTTCATGCAAAAGGCCGGTGCGATGCGCATGGCCGCCGAGCTTGGTTTGATCATCGTCGCACCGGACACCAGCCCGCGTGGCCCGGATGTCCCGGACGATGCGGACAAGGCTTGGGATTTTGGTCTCGGCGCCGGGTTTTATCTGAATGCCACGCAGGAACCCTGGGCGCGCCACTATCGGATGCATGACTATGTCGTGCAGGAATTGCCTTCACTGGTTGAAGCGCATTTCCCCGCTTCCGACAAACGCAGCATCAGCGGACACTCCATGGGCGGTCACGGTGCTTTGGTGTGTGCATTGCGCAATCCGGGGCGTTACCAGTCGGTTTCGGCGTTTTCGCCGATTACCCATCCGATTGATTGCCCTTGGGGTCAGAAAGCCTTCTCTCTTTACCTGGGCGAAGACCGTTCCAAGTGGAAAGAGTGGGACGCCTGTGCGCTGATCGCGGAGGCCTCGGAGAAGCTGCCGTTACTGGTCGATCAAGGTGATCGCGACGATTTCCTCGCGACCCAGCTCAAACCCGAAGCCCTGCAACAAGCGGCGAAACAGGCGGGCCACCCGCTGACGTTGCGCCTGCAACCGGGCTACGACCATAGCTATTTCTTCATCTCAAGCTTTATTGACGACCACTTGCAGCATCACGCGCGCGCTCTAGGCGCCTAATGTCTGACAAAGCAGGTAGAATCACGCCCTGACAAAAATCGGGGCGTTTTTTTTATGCGTATTGGCCACGGCTATGATGTGCACCGTTTCGCTGAAGGCGATTTCATTACTCTGGGCGGCGTGCAGATTGCACACAGCTTCGGGCTGCTCGCTCATTCCGACGGTGACGTCCTGCTGCACGCCTTGAGCGATGCCTTGCTCGGCGCAGCGGCGCTGGGTGATATCGGCAAACACTTCCCGGACACCGACCCGCAATTCAAGGGCGCCGACAGTCGAATACTGCTGCGTCATGTGGTCAGCCTGATCCATGCCAAGGGCTGGAAGGTCGGTAACGTCGATAACACCATTGTTGCCCAGGCGCCGAAGATGGCCCCGCATATCGAATCGATGCGCGCGCTGATCGCTGCGGATCTTCAAGTAGAGTTGGATCAAGTGAACGTGAAAGCTACCACCACCGAAAAGCTCGGCTTTGTCGGTCGCGAAGAAGGCATCGCGGTGCATTCCGTTGCCTTGTTGCTGCGCGCATGAATGAACTGCAATTGCTCGGCCCACGGGCTTACGGTGAACCCCTCGGCACAGCGGTACTGAAAGCCATTGCCGAAGATTTTCAGGTCGATGAAGTTCTCGATATCCCGTTCAGTGGCGACGGCGAACATCTGTGGATCTGGGTGGAAAAGCGTGGCTTGAA
Source organism: Pseudomonas sp. SWRI81 (assembly GCF_014268545.1). NCBI lineage: Bacteria > Pseudomonadati > Pseudomonadota > Gammaproteobacteria > Pseudomonadales > Pseudomonadaceae > Pseudomonas > Pseudomonas sp. SWRI81. The sequence continues at coordinate 64,490 of NZ_JABWQS010000016.1, read as the reverse complement.
TACTGAAGAAGCCGCACGGCGTATCGCCAAGGCTGCCGGCGTGCCCTTGCGCACTGTCAGCTATGCCGGTCTGAAGGATCGTCAGGCCCTGACTCGCCAGTGGTTCAGCGTGCAGTTGCCGGGCAAGGCCGATCCGGACCTGTCGGCGGCGGAAAACGACACGCTGAAAATCCTCAAGACCACGCGTCACAAGCGCAAGCTGCAACGCGGCGCGCACTCGGCCAATGGCTTCACCTTGCGCCTGACTCAGTTCGCCGGCGATGAGGCTGCGCTGGAACAGCGCCTGCAACTGATCGCCAGACAAGGTATCCCCAATTATTTCGGCGCTCAGCGCTTCGGCCATGACGGCGGTAACGTCGTTGATGCGCGGGCGTGGGCGGCGCGCAAGGCCTTGCCGGAACAGCGCAACGTGCGCTCGCGGCTGTTGTCGACCGCGCGCAGCTATCTGTTCAACCAGGTGCTGGCGGCACGTGTCGCCGATGGCACCTGGCAAACTGCGTTGGTCGGCGACCTGCTGGCGTTCACCGACAGCCGCAGTTTTTTCCCGGCCGGTGAAGCCGAGTGCAGCGACCCGCGACTGGCGATTCTCGATCTGCATCCGACCGGTCCGCAGTGGGGGGCAGGTGACTCACCGGCCACAGGGACAGTCCATGATCTGGAGCAGGGGATCGCCGCGCGTGAAGCGGATCTGCGTGATTGGTTGATTCACGCGGGCATGAGCCACGAACGTCGCATCCTGCGACTGCCCATTGGCGGGTTGACGTGGCATTATCCCCAGCCTGACATTCTGCAACTGGAATTCGTCCTCCCGGCCGGATGCTTCGCCACCGTATTGGTGCGCGAACTCGTTGATCTGGTGCCGGTGGGGCAGACGGACAGCCCATGCGTATTCTGATTTCTAACGACGATGGGGTAACCGCACCCGGTCTCGCCGCGCTTTATGCTGCGCTGGCGGATTACACCGAGTGCGTGGTTATCGCCCCCGAGCAGGACAAAAGCGGCGCCAGCAGTTCGCTGACGCTCGACCGTCCGTTGCACCCGCAATACCTGGCCAATGGCTTCATCAGCCTCAATGGCACGCCGACCGACTGTGTGCACCTGGGCCTTAACGGTCTGCTGGAGCGCGAAGCGGACATGGTCGTTTCCGGCATCAACCTCGGCGCCAACCTTGGCGATGATGTGCTGTATTCCGGGACGGTGGCGGCGGCCCTGGAGGGACGTTTCCTCGAACGCCCCTCGTTTGCCTTTTCGCTGGTCTCGCGTCAGGTGGATAACCTGCCGACGGCGGCCTACTTTGCGCGCAAACTGGTCGAGGCGCATGCCGGGCTCGATTTGCCGCCGCGCACGGTGCTCAACGTGAATATTCCCAATCTGCCGATCGATCACATCCGTGGCATCCAGCTGACCCGACTCGGCCATCGCGCCCGAGCGGCGGCGCCGATGAAAGTGGTCGACCCGCGTGGCAAGGCCGGTTACTGGATTGCAGCGGCCGGCGATGCCGAAGACGGCGGCCCGGGGACGGACTTCCATGCAGTGATGCAAGGTTACGTTTCCATTACCCCGTTGCAGCTCGATCGCACCTTCAACGATGCCTTCAGAAGTCTTGACGGTTGGCTGGGAGGACTCGGCTGATGGCGCGTGAACACGAAGATCGCCTGCGTAGCGGCATCGGCATGACGTCCCAGCGCACACGCGAGCGCCTGATCCAGCGCCTGTATGAAGAAGGCGTGAGCAACGCCAAGGTGCTGGAGGTTATTCGGCGAACGCCGCGTCACCTGTTCGTCGATGAAGCGCTGGCCCATCGCGCTTATGAAGACACCGCATTGCCGATTGGCAACAACCAGACCATTTCCCAGCCTTATATGGTGGCGCGCATGAGCGAGCTGCTGCTGGAAGCGGGGCCGCTGGATAAAGTACTGGAAATCGGTACCGGCTCCGGTTATCAGACGGCGGTGCTGTCGCAACTGGTCGAGCGGGTGTTCTCGGTCGAGCGGATCAAGGTGCTGCAGGATCGCGCCAAGGAACGTCTGGTCGAATTGAATCTGCGAAACGTGGTGTTTCGCTGGGGCGATGGCTGGGAAGGCTGGCCGGCGCTGGCACCATACAACGGCATTATCGTCACGGCGGTCGCAACCGATGTACCGCAAGCCTTGCTCGATCAACTGGCGCCTGGCGGGCGCATGGTGATTCCGGTGGGGTCGGGCGAGGTGCAACAACTGATGCTGATCGTGCGCGAAGAACACGGCTTTTCCCGCCACGTTCTGGGCGCTGTGCGCTTCGTGCCTTTGCTCAACGGGCCACTGGCCTGAGCATTTGTTTGCCGCTGTTGAATTCCTTTCAACGGCCTCGGTCTTACAGCGGCAATGTCGGATTAAACGTAGCGTATTGCCAGCTGGCAAACGTGTGCGCACAGCGGTTTCGCTTCATTAAGGGTAAAGCCGGTTCTGCCCGTTATACTTGCGACATTTGATGCCGGGTACCGGTATCACACATTTTTCAGCCACCACAAAGGGAGCGGCGGGTGAGTCTCAGAGTCATTGCGCAGCGTATGGGTAACACGAGCTTTCAGCGCCTGGTGACTGGCCTTGTCTTGAGCACCCTGCTGGTCGGTTGCTCCAGCACCAAATCGAGCAACGTGAGTGTCGTCGATCGCAACAAGGCGGTGGCCCAGCGGCCGACCGTAACGACCGGGCAGTATGTAGTCCGTCCGGGCGACACGCTGTTTTCGATCGCGTTTCGCTACGGCTGGGACTACAAAGCCCTCGCTGCGCGGAACAATATTCCTACGCCGTATACGATCCACCCAGGTCAGACAATTCGCTTTGACGGGCGTAGCGGATCAACGTCGACAGCCGTGGTGAGAAACACCAGTTCTTCGCCTTCTTCGTCGAGCAAAACCACAGTAATCCGGCGCCAGGCCAATGGCACGACGACCACCACAACCACCGGTTCTGCCGGGGCTGTACCGTCCGTCGCGAACAAGCCAACCCCTGCACCATTGCCCCCGGCAGGGCCGGCCCCGACCGGCTGGGGATGGCCATCTAATGGCATTCTTATTGGGAAATTCTCTTCAAACGGTAGTTTGAATAAAGGAATTGATATCGCCGGAGATTTGGGACAGCCTGTTTTAGCTGCGTCTGATGGGACGGTCGTATACGCCGGGAGTGGCTTAAGGGGCTACGGCGAATTGGTCATCATCAAACACAGCGAAACCTACGTCAGTGCCTACGGTCACAACCGCAGGCTGTTGGTTCGGGAGGGACAGCAGGTCAAGGTCGGACAGACAATTGCCGAAATGGGGTCAACGGGTACGGACCGGGTGAAACTGCACTTTGAGATTCGCCGCCAAGGTAAACCTGTGGATCCACTGCAGTTCCTGCCAAGACGTTGATTTGTAAGCCAGCCTGTTCCGTCGCGTAGAGGGGACAGGCTCCAGCGCTGCCAAGGATAAAGGCGTCGCTTGAGCTTGGGGTCGAACTCACCAAAGGACTATAACAATGGCTCTCAGTAAAGAAGTGCCGGAGTTTGACATCGACGATGAGGTTCTCCTTATGGAGACCGGCATCGATTCGGATTCGATGTTGAATGATGAAGGGGCTGCTCCACCTTCCGTTCGTTCCAGATCCAAACACTCCGCTTCACTTAAACAACACAAGTACATCGACTACACGCGTGCACTTGATGCCACGCAGTTGTATCTCAACGAAATCGGCTTTTCCCCATTGCTCTCCCCGGAGGAAGAAGTTCATTTTGCGCGCTTGTCGCAAAGTGGCGATCCGGCCGGGCGCAAGCGCATGATTGAAAGTAACCTGCGGCTGGTGGTCAAAATCGCCCGGCGTTACGTCAATCGGGGGCTGTCGCTGCTGGATCTGATCGAAGAGGGCAACCTCGGGCTGATCCGCGCGGTAGAAAAGTTCGATCCCGAGCGCGGTTTTCGCTTCTCGACCTACGCGACCTGGTGGATTCGTCAGACCATCGAGCGCGCCATCATGAATCAGACCCGGACCATCCGGTTGCCGATTCATGTGGTCAAGGAGCTCAACGTGTACCTGCGGGCCGCACGGGAGCTGACGCAGAAGCTCGACCACGAACCTTCACCCGAAGAAATCGCCAACCTGCTGGAGAAACCGGTAGGCGAGGTCAAGCGTATGCTCGGCCTGAACGAACGGGTTTCTTCGGTCGACGTCTCGCTGGGTCCGGATTCGGATAAAACCCTGCTGGACACCCTCACCGACGACCGTCCGACCGATCCCTGCGAACTGCTGCAGGACGACGATCTGTCCCAGAGCATCGATCAGTGGCTGTCCGAGCTGACCGACAAACAGCGCGAGGTGGTGATACGCCGCTTCGGCCTGCGCGGTCATGAAAGCAGCACGCTGGAGGATGTAGGTCTGGAAATCGGCCTGACCCGGGAACGGGTCCGGCAGATCCAGGTAGAAGGCCTCAAGCGTCTTCGCGAAATTCTCGAGAAGAATGGCCTGTCGAGCGAGTCCTTGTTTCAATAAGCACTCGAGCGCCCGCCCGCGAAAAGCCCCGACTGGTTCGACCAGTCGGGGCTTTTTGTTTTTGCGTTGAGGAAAAGACCGACCCGGCACGAGCGAGGCACCGGACCAGCGGTCGGCACTTTCTGCGTTTGTAGTCTCCTGCTGTAAGCCATTGCTTACTGTGTCGTAAGTGTTCGTTATTTTTACACAGTGGCAGACGTCTATCGCGGCTGTGGGTACGGCTTAACCTATTGATTTGAAATGTTATTTTTTTATGTTAAGGGCTGATGACACCGCAGTCGCGCGCTCAGCGCCGATTGCTCCCGCCGGGGAACTCTCTAATATCTGAGTTGTGTCGACGGACAGACACGCCCTTTACGGATGAAGGGAACGGACATCGCAGGACGCGATTCATCAGGACGATGAAAAGGAATACAGGGAATAGGGAAAAAATGTGGGCGGGTCATACCGCCCCTTTTTTCGTCTGTAAAAAAGTAGAACCTTCAAAAAGCAAAAAGGCCCGCAAGGGGCCTTTTAAATCGAGCGCGGGGAAGATCAGCGTTCGAGGTCAGCAATTTTACCGGTCTTGCCATCCCACTCTTCAGCACCCGGCAACGGATCTTTCTTCTCAGTAATATTCGGCCAGATATCCGCCAGCTCGGCATTGAGCTCAATGAAGTTTTCCATGCCAGCCGGAATCTCGTCTTCCGAGAAGATCGCCACGGCAGGGCACTCTGGTTCACACAGCGCGCAGTCGATGCACTCATCCGGGTGAATCACCAGGAAGTTCGGGCCTTCGTAAAAGCAGTCCACCGGACAGACTTCTACGCAGTCGGTGTACTTGCACTTGATGCAGTTGTCGGTGACGACGAAGGTCATTTCTAATTCTCTCCTCAGGCGGCGGCAGCGTTGCCCCTTCACGGTTGGGGTCGCCAGGTTCGGGAGCGATACCTGCCAGCCAGGCTATTAGCCGGCAGCATCCCAAACCGCGCGAGATTCTAACAGCTTGAAGCCGTTTGCGTTATATCCGCTTCTTTAGTGCTTATATCCGGTTCTTCAGTGCATAAAGCATTTCGAGCGCACGGCGGGGCGTCATGTCGTCCAGATCCACTTTTGCCAGTTCGTCGAGTACCGGGTGCGGCAGGCTGGCGAACATGTCGCTTTGCTGCGGTGTCGACGGTTTGCCTTTGGCGGCCGGTTTCGGTGCCTCGTGAGGCAGGGCGGTGTCTTCCAGACGGCTCAAATGCTCACGGGCGCGCACGATCACTTCGCTGGGTACGCCGGCCAGTTGTGCCACCGCCAAGCCATAGCTCTGGCTGGCCGGTCCGGGCAGGACGTGATGCAGAAACACGATGCGCTCGTTGTGCTCGGTTGCATTGAGATGCACGTTGGCTACCAGAGGTTCGGCCTCCGGCAGTACCGTCAGTTCAAAGTAGTGCGTGGCGAACAGCGTATACGCGCGCAGATGCGCCAGGCGCTCGGCCGCCGCCCACGCCAGCGAAAGACCGTCGAAGGTGCTGGTGCCGCGTCCGACTTCGTCCATCAGCACCAGGCTGCGCTCGGTGGCGTTGTGAAGAATGTTGGCGGTTTCGCTCATTTCCACCATAAAGGTCGAGCGTCCGCCGGCGAGGTCATCACTGGAGCCGATTCGCGTGAAGATGCGGTCGACCAGCGACAATTCACAGCTCGCTGCCGGGACAAAACTGCCGATATGCGCCAGCAGCACGATGAGTGCGGTCTGCCGCATGTAAGTGGATTTACCGCCCATGTTCGGCCCGGTGATCACCAGCATCCGCGTGTTGTCATCAAGGCTCAGGTCGTTGGCCACGAACGGCGTCGTCAGCACTTGCTCGACCACCGGGTGACGACCCTGAGTAATGCGCATGCACGGTTCGCTGACAAAACGCGGGCAGTTCAGGTCAAGATTCAGCGCCCGTTCGGCGAGGTTGCTCAGCACGTCCAGTTCGGCCAGTGCTCCAGCGGTGTCTTGCAACGGCGGCAACTGGCTGATCAGGTCTTCAAGCAGCGCCTCGTAGAGCATTTTCTCGCGCGCCAGCGCCCGGCTCTTGGCCGACAGCGCTTTGTCTTCGAACTCTTTCAATTCCGGGGTGATAAAACGCTCGGCGCCCTTGAGGGTCTGGCGCCGGATGTAATCCGCCGGTGCCGATTCCGCTTGCTTGCTCGGCAGTTCAATGAAGTAGCCATGAATACGGTTATAACCGACCTTCAGATTCGCCAGACCGGTGCGGGCTTTCTCGCGGGCCTCCAGATCAATCAGGAACTGGCCGGCGTTTTCGCTCAGCGATTGCAGTTCGTCGAGTTCGCTGTCGTACCCGGTTTTCAACACGCCGCCGTCGCGGATCACCGCCGGCGGGTTGTCGATAATGGCTTTTTCCAGCAGCGCGGCGAGGTCCGGGTAGGTGCTGGTTATCGTTGCCAGCGATTGCAGGTGCGGCGCTTCCAGGTCAGCCATTGCTACTTGCAGCTCAGGCAGGGCGCCGAGGGCATCGCGTAAACGGGCAAGGTCCCGGGGGCGCGCATTGCGCAAACCGATTCGCGCGAGAATTCGCTCGATGTCGCCAATTTCCTTGAGCTGCGGCTGCAGTTTTTCGAATCGATAGCCGTCGAGCAGGCAACGGATCGAACTCTGCCGCGCCAGCAGCACGGTGAGATCGCGCAGCGGGCGGTTCAACCAGCGGGTCAGCAAGCGGCTGCCCATGGCGGTCTGGCAGCGATCCACCACCGATTGCAGGGTGTTGTCGCGACCGCCGGCCAGGTTGGTGTCGAGTTCCAGATTGCGTCGGCTGGCGCCGTCGAGCACCACGGTGTCGTCAAGGCGTTCGTGACGCAGGCTGCGCAAATGGGGCAGGGCGGTGCGCTGGGTTTCCTTGGCGTAAGCCAACAGGCAACCGGCGGCGCCGATGGCCAGGGTCAGGTTCTCGCAACCGAAACCCTTCAGGTCCTGGGTGGAGAATTGCTGGCAAAGGCTTTTCAACGCCGAATCACGTTCGAAATCCCACGGTGCACGACGACGGACCCCGCGACGTTTTTCCGCCGGCAGGTCTTTCGGCCAGTCATCGGGAATCAGCAGTTCCACCGGGTTGACCCGCTCCAGTTCCGCCAGCAGGTTTTCCCAGCCCTTGATCTCCAGCACGCTGAAGTTGCCGCTGGTGATGTCCAGCACCGCCAGGCCGAACAGGCGTTCGTCACCCAGTACCGCCGCGATCAGGTTGTCGCGACGCTCGTCGAGCAGCGCTTCATCGCTGACCGTGCCCGGCGTGATGATCCGCACCACCTGACGTTCGACCGGGCCCTTGCTGGTGGCCGGGTCGCCGACTTGCTCACAAATCACCACCGACTCGCCGAGCTTTACCAGTTTAGCCAGGTAACCTTCCGCTGCGTGGTAAGGAATCCCACACATCGGAATCGCCTGACCCGCCGACTGCCCGCGCGCGGTCAGGGTGATGTCGAGCAATTTGGCCGCCTTCTTCGCGTCTTCGTAGAAGATCTCGTAGAAGTCGCCCATGCGGTAGAACATCAGCTGATCCGGGTGCTGGTTCTTCAGGCGCCAGTATTGCTGCATCATCGGAGTGTGGGAGGACAGGTCGGAGACGGCTTTATTCATCGGATTGTCAGGCAACTCGTTAAAAGATGTAGGGCAAAAGCAAGGGCAACGGCCGGGCTTTTCCGTGATGGACGCAAGGTTACCATGGGCAGTCGGCGGGACGCAGGCGTCACGGTCGGGTGACAGCTTTCTGCTTGAAAATGATGATTTATGCATCTTTTATGCAAATCAGCATTTGTCTTCCGCAAAAACTTCAAGCACTATGCGCGTTATGCAAAAACGCAACGTATCCTCCGTCTTAAGAGCACTGCTCGATCAACACGGGATCTCCCCCACGGAGCTTCACCGTCGTACCGGCGTGCCGCAATCCACGCTCTCGCGAATTCTCAGCGGGAAGATCGTCGATCCTTCGGATAAACATATTTCGAAGATCGCCGAATACTTCAATGTAAGCACCGATCAGTTGCGCGGGCGCGCAGACGTCGCTCAGTCGGCGGCTGGCGCGCGCGATGATATGCATGCAGAACTCAAGGACATAAGCCTGTGGGACGACGATACCCCTGTCGATGATGACGAGGTGTCGGTGCCCTTTCTACGTGAGGTTGAATTGGCTGCTGGATCAGGAAGATTCGTCATCGAAGAGAGCGAACGCTCTAGCCTGCGCTTCGGCAAGCGCAGCCTGCGCCATAACGGCGTGCAGTTCGACCAGGCCAAATGCGTGACGGTGCGCGGCAACAGCATGCTGCCGGTGTTGCGCGATGGCGCCACGGTCGGCGTGAATGCGGGTAAATGCGGGATCGGCGACATCATCGACGGTGATCTCTACGCGATCAATCACAACGGCCAACTGCGCGTGAAACAGCTCTACCGCCTGCCCACCGGCATTCGTCTGCGCAGCTTCAATCGGGATGAACATCCAGATGAGGACTACAGCTTCCAGGAAATCCAGGAAGAACAGATTGTGATCCTCGGTCACGTCTTCTGGTGGGGCATGTACGCCCGCTGACCTTTCGCGATTCAACTGAAACCTGCCGCCCGGCAGGTTTTTTTTCGCCTGCACAAAACCCTCCAGCCCTTGTCCAGCGCGGTCTTTATGCGTCAGCGCAATTATTTTGCATAAATAAATGCATTTACGCATTGACTGTATATGCATCCATGCATATTCTTGCCACCAAGCCGCTCGACAAAGCGGCTGGCAAGACAAGCTCTTTAGTTCCACAAGAACAGGCAGCGATGAACCGGCCTCAACGGTTCAGAGGGTTGGCAACTGACCCGGGTGTGCAGCGTAAAGCACCAGAAGCAGTTATCCGGCGGGCAGGGACCGCGGTCGGAAAAACAATTTGAATGGACTCGTACCGCGCCAGTAGCGCCGAAAAGTCAGCTTCCTTCTTGAACACAGGATTTGAAGGAAGGCGAAGGAGCGCATTACTGAAAAGCCCGGCGTGCAAGCGCCGGGCTTTTTGGAATGCCTGCCGGATCAAACGCGACATCCATATTGAAAAGAACCTCATAACAAGGAATGCCCATGAATCTCTATGCATTGGTTGAATACAACAGAGTCGTCCAACTGAAAGAAAGTGAAGTCATGCCCGAAGCTCCGGCTTCGCCAACATCGATCTGGGTTGATGTCACCGGTAGCACGGATATGCGGGTGGGCTGGGGGGCGACGTTCAACGGCATCTGGACCTTCTCGGCACCCACCGATGAAGAGCTGCGAAACGAAGCCGAACAACAAAAATGGCAACTTCTGAATGTCGCCGCCAACTGGCTGTTGATGAACTCATTGCAGTTCAAGGTTGATCTGGCCGTGGCCAGCGCAGAAGAGCAAGCCCGATTGCTGGCTCACAAGCAGTACTGCATTGCGCTGAGCGACGTCGATAAGCAGTCGGGTTACCCAACAAACATCATGTGGCCGGTTGCTCCTTACTGACGCATCCAGTCTGCCGTGAAAAAGCAGACCCATCGCTCAGCCTGGCTCTCTGAGCCAGACGACCCAATACACTTTTCCAAACCTGATCACGGATGAAAAACAAATGTTGAACAAGAAAATCGCTGCGCTTCTCGCTACCTTTGCACTGCTTGGCAGTACCAACGCACTGGCAGCCAATCTGCTTGTGAACGGCAGTTTCGAACAGTCAACCTGCGGTGCCGGCTGCATTCTGGATACTCCGGCAAAAGCCGATGCAATTACAGGCTGGACTACCTTTTTGTCGGGGGCCGAATACTTCAATATGCCCAACGCGATCGGCGGCTCTGTTGCAGCAGATGGCGTCATGATTGTTGATCTCGCCAACTACGTTTACGGCAATGGCGGCGGGATCCAGCAAAACTTTGCAACCACCGTAGGCGCTAAATATCGGTTGACCTTCAGCGCGGGCAACTCTCGGTTTGCCAGTCGTGCCGGGGATGGCGTCGTCCAGGTAAAAGTGGCCGGTCAAACAGCGACCTTCAATACGCCGACAGCGAAAGGTGTTGCCGTGGAGTGGGCCACCGTCACCTACGATTTCACCGCAACCACCACGCAGACCACACTGGCATTTTCCAATGAACAAAACCCGAATGCCAACTTCGCCTTTATTGACAATGTCATTGTCGAGAGGCTTTGAGCTTAGAACATCGAGTCGTTTCGGTGACCTCTCGGAACATGACGGTGGCACCTGTGCGGTGGCATTCCCCATCCCTGCTTACATCAGCACATCCAGGAGGCGTGACATGACAAACGAGCAACAAGCGTTGGCAGACATGCCGATCTGGCTGGTCATCCTCCTTGCCGTGATCGGCGGGGTGTCCGGCGAAATGTGGCGCGCCGACAAGGAGGGCGCCCGCGGCTGGTCACTGCTGCGGCGTCTGGCCCTGCGCTCCGGCGCCTGCATGATTTGCGGCGTCTCGGCGATCATGCTGCTGTATGCCGCCGGCTTGTCGATCTGGGCCGCCGGCGCGTTCGGTTGTCTGACAGCGATGGCCGGTGCCGATGTAGCCATCGGCCTATATGAACGCTGGGCCGCCAAGCGCATCGGCGTTTGCGACGTTCCACCGCGCGATCCCCAGTAACTCTCTCACCTCCACGCCTCGCTGCATTAAACGCGGCGGGATCTCGTGTGGACTTTAAACAAGGAGGTCCTGCATGGCCGCACCGATCCAGCAGCCTTCGCAGCTGTACAACGCGATGGCGACAACCTTGCGTAACACGGCTGGCCTCTCTGTTCAGGTCGGTCATCCCGAAGATTTCATGGGGGCCGGCGCGCAAGCCTGGGCATTGATTGATTTCGACCGCAACGCACCGGGAGCACGTGCCGCTGACGGGCGTATCGCCCACGTCATGACGGTCTCAGTGCAGGTCATTCCGGCGGCTGCCGCCAGCGCTTTTGCCGCCTGCGATCTGATCGCCGTGCTGAAGAATCTGATCACCGATAACCGCTGGGGCTTGCCCGGTGACCAATGCGATGTGCCGGTGGATCTCGATGGTCTGCCATCGCTTTTTATGCGCAGCGATCAATCCTGGAAAGCCTGGACCCTGACGTTCACCCAAACGCTCTACCTCGGCCCGACCTTGCTCGATGACCCGCTCGGCATCCCGAAATTCGCCCACACTTGGGAAGTCAGCGACATTGACGACCCCGACCAATACACCGCGCTGGAGGCCTGAGTCATGTTCGACGCATTACTGCGCATGCAGCTTGGCCCGATCATCGAACGCCTGGCGGAAATGGAAGCGGAAATCGAAGACCTGCACCGCCGCGCCGAGAGCTTCTGCCGCATCGGTATCTGTCAGACCGTCGACGCGGCCAGCAACACCTGCCAGGTCAGCCACAGCGGATTGCTCACGCCGGCGATCAGGTTTTTCAATCCCAGTGCTGGTGCACAAAGCGAGTCGCGGATTCCGTCGGTGGGCGAGCAATGCCTGCTGTTCAACTATGGCAGCGGCGAAAGCGGTGCGCAGAGCGTGGCGTTGTTTGGCTTGAACAGTGACCGCTTTCCACCCGCCGCCACAGTGCCGACGCTGACCCGTCGAGTGCACCAGGACGGCAGCGAAAGCGGTTACGACGACGCCGCGCACACCCTGCACTGGCTCAACGGCCCGGCCGCGTTCAGTGGTTCGCGCCAAGCGCTGGAGCTGAGCCTCGGCCCGGCGCGACTGGCCCTGACGCCGCAGTTGATCAGCCTGCAACTGGGCGCCGTCGGCCTGACCATCGACGCCTCGGGCGTGCACTTCAGCGGCCCGCTGGTCGATCACCAGGGCCGCGTCATCAGCCCCTGATTTGTGAGCCTCTCATGATTGGAATCGATAGAGACAGCGGGGCCACGGTCGACGACTGGCTGCAATTTGTGCAGCGCGCGACCCGAGCCCTGACCACACCGCTGGGTACCCGGCAAAAACGGCCTTTGTATGGCTCGCTGATCCCCACACTGCTGGGGCAGAACCTCGGTGACGACGTTCTGCTTCTGGCGCAGAGCCATGCCGCGCAAGCGTTCTACAACCCGCAAAACGGTATCGATGATTTTCAGCCGCAAGTGATTGTCGCCACTCGCCAGGGCGCCGGCCTGCTGCTGCGTTTCGCCGGCACCTGGAAAAACCGTCAACAAACCTTCGAGGTCGTGACATGAGCATGTTGATCCCCGGCCAGAACCAACTGGCCGAACCCGCGCTGATCACGGTTGACGCGTTCGAAGACTTGCTCGCCGAGTTCAAGGCCTTCGTCGTTGAGTACGTCGGTGCACGCTCGCCGGCCAGCGCTGCGAAACTCAACGCCAGCCTGGAAAACGAGAGCGAGCTGCTGACCCTGGCGCTGGAAGCATTCTGTGTGCGCCTGCAAACCCACGAACGCAAATACAACGCGCGCATCAAGCAGATGCTGGCGTGGTGGGCGACCGGCAGCAATCTGGATGCACGGCTGGCGGACATGGGCCTGGAGCGACAATTACTCGATCCCGGCGACCCGGCAGCCTTCCCGCCGGTACCCGCCATTTATGAAAGCGACGACGACGCCCGTCTGCGTTATTACCTGGCACCCCATGCGCCGGCGGCCGGCTCGCGTATGCAATATCGTCGCGAGGTGTTCACCCTCGGTGAGCGGCCAACGGTGAAGGTTGAGTCCAGCGATGCCGGTGTGGTGAATGTCACCTACACCTTCAACCCGGACGGCCTCGCTGCGCAGGTCAAGGATGGCAACGGGCGCCGCACGGCGCCGGGCGAAGTGCAGGTCACGGTGCTTGCCCGCGAAGGCGATGGCACACCTTCCGAAGCACTGCTGGAGGGCGTGCGCCAACACTTCGCTCGACCCGACGTGCGCCCTGAGACCGACCTCGTCACCGTCAAGGCCGCTGACATTCAGCGCTACAAAATCCGCGTCGTCGCGAAGATCAATTCGGGTCCCGATTCGGGCCTGACGCAAGTCGCTGCGCAAGCGCAATTGCAGGCCTACGCCGACAGTTGCCATCGCCTCGAAGGCCGGGTCGATCCGAGCTGGATCGACTACACGCTGCACAGCGCCGGCGCCGTGCAACTGCAGATTATCGAACCGTTGGCGCCGATCATCACCAATGCCTTTCAGGCACCGTACTGCACGGCGGTTGAAGTCGAGGTGCTGACGCTATGAGTGAAAAAACTCAGCGGCCAACCTTGTTGCCGGCCAACAGCTCGCCACTCGAGCGTGCTCTGGATCTGGGATTCGGCGCCTTGCTTGACCGCATCGCACCGCCATTCCCCGAACTGATGAACCCCAGCGAAACGCCGGTCGTTTTCCTGCCGTATCTGGCCGCCGATCGTGGTGTCGCCGAATGGAGCAGCGATGCGCCGGAAGCGGAAAAACGCCTGACCGTCGAACTGGCCTGGCCCACCGCGCGCCAGGCCGGTACTCGTAAGGCACTGGAAAACGCCGCTAAGGGTTTGCAACTGCGCCCGGAAATCCGCGCCTGGTACGAACAGACAACGCCCGGCGCGCCCTACAGCTTTTCGGTGCGCGCCTTCACTGAACAACCCTACAGCGAAGCCATCGACGCCCGTCTCGACCGACGCCTGGCCGATGCGAAAAGCGAACGGGACGTGCTGTCGGTCTCGGTCGGCCTTAGCGCGTTTGGCAATCACGTCATTGCTGCCGCGACTGTCTGCGGCGAACTGACCACGGTTTATCCGGTGTTCATCGAAGGGCTTGAAGCCTCAGGTGAAGCGTTCATGGCGGCGGCGCTGTACACCGTCGAAACATTCACTATTTATCCTCAGGGGGCCTGAATGGCTGACTACTACACCCTGCTCACCAACGCAGGGATTGCCTACGAAACGGCATGCAAGGCCGCGGGCGTGCCGATCAAGCTGACGCATTTTTCTGTCGGTGACGGCAATGACAAGGCCTACAACCCGTCGGCCACCGCGACCGCGCTGGTCCATGAAGTCTGGCGCGGACCGATCAACGCACTGTTCCAGGATGAGAAAAATCCGAGCTGGCTGCTCGCCGAAGTCACCATCCCGCCGGACGTCGGCGGTTGGTACGTGCGTGAAGCCGGGCTGTGGACCGACACCGGCATTCTCTACGCCATCGTCAAATACCCGGAGTCGTTCAAGCCGGTGCTGGCGACGTCGGGCTCGGGTAAAGAGTTCTACATTCGCTCGATCTTCGAGACCAGCAATGCGTCCTTAGTGACGTTGTCGATCGATGACACCGTGGTCAAAGCCACGCGCGCCTGGGTCATGAGTTATCTGGCCGAAGAACTCGGCAAACTCGATGGCAAGCAATCGGTGCGTGTTGCGGCAACGGGCAACGTCCCGTTGAAGGGAGCACAGCAGATTGATGGCGTCGCGGTGGTGGCCGGTGACCGCGTATTGCTGCCGGGTCAGACGTTAGCGAAAGACAACGGTCTGTGGATCGTCGCCAATGGTGACTGGCTGCGGACGACCGATGCCAACACCAGCGCCAAGGTCACCCCGGGCCTGACGGTCATGGTCGAGGAGGGCACGGCGAACGGTGATTCGTTGTGGCACCTGACCACGAATGCGCCGATCACCCTCGGCACGACCGCGCTGACATTCAAGATGCTCGCAGGACGCACAGGCATTACTGCCGGGACCTACAAGAGCCTGACCGTTGACGAATATGGCCGGGCGACTGCCGGAGCCAATCCAGAAACTTTGGCCGGATTTGGTATCAAGGATTCGTATACCAAAGCCGAAGTTGAAGCGCTGATCGCCAAGGCCTCGGCATTGCCGGTGGGGTCGATCGTGGCGTTCCCGGTTGACGCGCCACCGCCAGGCTTTCTTGAGCTGGATAACAGCGTCAAGAGCAGCGCCACTTACCCGGACTTGAGCGCTTATCTGGGCGGCAAGTTCAACAAGGGTGATGAGGGGGTTGGAAACTTCCGGCTGCCTGAAGCGCGTGGGGAGTTTTTGCGGGGTTGGGATCATGGGCGTGGGGTGGATGCAGGCCGCACTCTTGGCACTTATCAAACCGACGAAAATAAAGCCCACGCTCACGCGACCAGTTATGAACTGGTAACGGATACGTTTGCAGCTGGCACGGTGTTGCGGAATTTCGTTCAAGAGTTCGGCGCCCAGAACAATGTGCAAACAAACGCAGCGGGAGGAGCTGAGTCACGCCCGCGCAACATCGCCGTCATGTGGTGCATCAAAGCCTGGAACGCTCCGGTCAATCAGGGAACCATTGATGTCGCCGCACTGGCTAAAGAAGTAGAACGTCTCAAGTCCGCGGTTCCCGTCGGCGCTGTTTTGGCATTCCCGACGGGGATCGTGGCGCCTGGCTATCTGGAACTGGATGGCAGTGTGCAGAGCATTGCGACTTACCCGGATCTGGCTGCTTTTCTTGGCACCACTTACAACAAGGGAAACGAAGGTGCGGGTAACTTCCGCTTGCCAGAGTCGCGTGGTGAGTTTCTCCGGGGCTGGGATCATGGACGCGGGGTAGATGCCGGCCGGGCAATCGGTAGCAGTCAATTAGACAGCCTGCAGAATATTACCGGTATCTTTGACGGCTATCTGGACATCACCTCAGCCAGTGGTGCCTTTTCCAGAGCGAACCTGAACACGGCACCGAACCCGGCTAGTCAGAGGGACGCCTATCATGCCGTTTCCTTTGATGCTTCCAGGGTGGCGCGCACCTCCGCGGAAACCCGCCCGCGCAACCTGGCCGTCATGTGGTGCATCAAAGCCTGGAACGCGCCGGTCAATGGCGGAAGCCTTGACGTAGCAGGACTGACCGCTCTGGCACAGCAAGCATCCGAATCGAATCAAGGCACAGCAAAAGTTGCCACCTTGACACAGACCAATGCTGGTGCCGATGACAGCGTTATCGTCACGCCGAAAAAACTGACGTGGGGCTTTCAGTTTCAGAAAAGCGGCATCGGTTACTGCGTTTTCCCTTCCTGGCTGGGTGGCTTCACTATTCAGTGGGGGGTGTACAGCATTGTTTCTAATACAGCTGACCAAACCATTGCTTTTCCTCTCACGTTTCCTACTGCTGCGTTGTCAGCCGTGGCGCTCAGTGACTATACCCCCGGTTCCGGTTCCGTCGGCTTCGTTGCGATGGGCGCGCTGAACAAGGCGGGCTTTACGGTTCGATCTTCTTCCGGAACTTCAACTCGATGGCTCGCAATCGGTTGCTAAGAGGAAAACAAATGACTAACAAATACATGACATTCGACGAGTCGGGTCATATCAAAGAGCGCCTGATTCTGGGAATTTGCGACATTCCTGAAGGGGCGATAGACATCAGTGAAGAACTCTGGCTTCAATCCGCGACGGACTTGACGGGGCAATGGCGTCTGATCGACGGGACTCTTACCAAAGTGCCTTTTGAGCTCAAGGTGGACTTTGCACACTTAATTGCTGCAGAACGTTTTCGCCGGGAAACCGCAGGCGTCGAGGTTGACGGTTTGTACATCGAGACGACACGCGATAGCCAGGCCCTGATTGCCAGCGCGGGCCTCTCGGCGATCATCGAGACGCAGTATCGCTGCAACTTCAAGACTCTCGATGGTTTCGTCGATATCGACGCGGCGCAGATTATCGCCATTGCGAAGGGGGTCCGCGCACATGTTCAGGCATGTTTTGACCGGGAACTGACACTGCTTCATGCCGTTGAGGCGGGGAACTTCGCCTCCACGATGCTTGAAGAGGGTTGGCCAGCGTCGCTGCCGGCTGAGTTGCTGCTCAGAACTTAAGTTGGCCGGCGTCGATGTCGCGCCAACCGATTGCGGTGCATTACTAAACGCCCCACACCGTGGGGCGTTTTCATACCTGGCCGCCCAAACCGGCGGATTGGACTTTCATAATCAAACAAGGAAGAACCCATGTTTTATTCACCATCGATGCAAGGTTTCTACGATCCTTCCATTCATATGGAAATACCAAGCGATGCCGTTGAGATTTCTCGCGAATATTGGCGTGAGCTATTGGACGGTCTGTCTCTTGGCAAAATGATTGTCATGAACGAAGACGGCTTTCCGGTGCTGGCCGATCGTCCGGGACCAACGCCTGAAGAACTGGAGGGCTATGAGCGTTCCTGGCGCAACATGCAGATTGCAGCCACCGACAGTGTTGTCACTCGCTACCGTGACGAAGTCGAGCGTTGGCCGACCCTTTTGACTCCAGCGCAGTACATCGAGCTGCAAACATACCGTCACGACCTGCGTATCTGGCCGGTCGGCGGCGAATTGCCTTTGAGCGAACACCGGCCGGTCGCGCCGGCATGGCTCGCAGGCCTCCCGCAATAAGAAGCGCCCCGCATCGTCGGGGCGTTTTGTTATCGGCGTATCAGCTACCTGGCCCCTTCCATTAAGGGGCTTTTTCGTTTCTGGAGAAACCCAAATGGCAACCCGCCAAACCTACACCGTCCTCGTCCCGTTCCCCACTGGTCGTGGGCACTGGTCGAGCGTCGGTCAAGAACTTGATCTGCTCGACGTCGAGGCCAGCGCCTTGCACAGCGCTGGTCGACTTGCACTGAAAACCCCCATCACCCAGGCCAAAAAGGCCGCTGCCAAGAAGGCTGACTGAACATGGCTGAGGTTCTTAACTTCGAGCACAACGGCATTACCGTCAATGCCACCGAATCCCCCGAGGCCATGGGTGGCCTGGGTGACAACGTCATCGGTCTGGTCGGCACCGCGCCGAACGCCGATCCGCTGATTCCGCGCAACGCGCCGTTTCGCATCAACAGCTTTACCACCCACGCGCTGCTCGATCCGAGCGGGGCGGAGGAGGGCACGCTGTACCACGCGGTTTACCAGATCCTCAAAGTAGTCAAGGTGCCGGTGTACGTGGTCATCGTCGAAGCGGGCGCGACTCCGGCTGACACCGTCAATGCGGTGATTGGCGGCGTCGAACCTGCCACTGGCCGCAAGCTCGGTCTGGCTGCGTTGGGCAGTGTCCCGGAAGACTTGACGATCATCGGCGCGCCGGGCTTTACCGGCAGCAAAGCGGTGGCCGGTGAATTCGCCTCGTTCGGCAAGCGCATCAAGGCCCGTGTGGTGCTGGACGGCAAGGATGTGTCGGTGGCCGATCAGGTGCTGTACAGCCAGGAACTCGGCGGCGCCGAGCTTGGTTTCGACCGTTGCCTGGTGGTGCACAACATGCCAGCGGTGTACTCGAAAGCGGCGAAGAAAAACGTCTTCCTTGCACCGTCCAGTCTGGCGATTGCCGCGCTGGCCAAGGTCAAGCAATGGGAAAGCCCGGGCAACCAGGTGACCTTCGCCGAAGATGTTTCGCGGGTGGTCGAATACAACATCCTCGACACCTCTACCGAAGGCGATCTGCTCAACCGCTACGGCGTCAGCTACTACGCCCGCACCGTGCTCGGTGGCTTCTCGCTGCTGGGTAACCGCTCGATCACCGGCAAGTTCATCAGCTACGTCGGCCTCGAAGATGCGATCAGCCGCAAGCTGGTCAAGGCCGGCCAGAAAGCCATGGCGAAAAACCTGACCAAGTCGTTCATGGATCAGGAGGTCAAGCGCATCAACGACTGGCTGCAAACCCTGGTCGCCGACGAAACCATCCCTGGCGGCAGCGTGTATCTGCACCCGGAACTCAACAGCGTCGAGAAATACAAGAACGGCACCTGGTACGTGGTCATCGACTACGGCCGCTACGCGCCGAACGAACACATGGTTTATCAACTCAACGCCCGCGATGAAATCATCGAGCAGTTCCTGGAGGACGTTCTCTAATGTTTACCAACCGCGTAAGACAGGCCATCGCGGCCACCCTGCAAGGCCTGCCGTTGTCGGCGACCGTTGAAGAATTCACTCCGCCGAAAATCGAATTCGACATGGAAGAGATGCGCGGCGGGCGCTTCATCGTTGAAGAGATGGCCAAGGGCGGCAAAGCGCTCAACGCCAAACTGACCCTGCAAGGCCTGGGCGCCGAAGTGCTGCTGGCGCTGGGCGTGAAGCTGGGCGACGACATCCTGCTGAACGTGCGTGAGGCCGGTCAGGATCAGGACGGCACCACCTGGTTCACCTACCACACCGTCGGCGGTCAGCTGAAATCGCTGGAGGAAACAGCGGTGAAAATGGGCGAAAAACCCAAGACCAATCTGGAGCTGTCCTGCCGCACCTACAACCGCCTGGAAAACGGCGTGCCGGTGATCGACATCGACGTGCGTACGCAGAAGTTCGTGCTCAACGGCGTCGACATCCTCGGTGATGCACGGCGTGCGGTGTTGATGCCGTAAGCCGATCACCACAAAACCCCTGTAGGAGTGAGCCTGCTCGCGATGGCGTCAGAGCAGTCGAATCATTGCTGCCTGACACACCGCTATCGCGAGCAGGCGAAGGCCTACAAAGGGATTGCGACAGCCACAAACACCAAGGAATTCATTCATGTCGTGGATGCCACCCCAACACGAACTGCTGTCGCCGATCACCGGCGACGACGGTTCGCAGATCGAAACGATCCAGCTCAAACCGCTGTTCTACGCTGCACAAAAGGACGCACTGGAACGCGCCGGCGACGATGAAGAAGATCAGTTTTTCGAACTGGCGCTGCTCGCCACCGGCCTCTCGGCCAAGGAACTCGATCAACTCAAACGTCCGGACTACGTGAGCATCGCCCAGTACGTCCACGAGATGTCGACCCGGCCGAGTTCGTTCTTTCTCGAGCAGGTCGAAGACGCTGAAAAGTCCGCCGACCTCGATCACGTTCAACTGCTGCAACCGCTCGCCATCACCGGCCGTACCGTGAGCTCGCTGAGCCTGGAAATGCCCGTGCTGCGCGCTACCAAAGTGATGAAGAAACTGAAAACGGCCAAGGAACGCGCCGAGTTCATCACCGCCCATTGCACCGGCCTGATGATCCCTGATCTGGCCCAGTTGACCGTCCCCGACTGGACGCAGTTGCAGGTGCGCATCGACGATTTTTTAAACCAGCCGGCGGCCTACTTTCGGAACGCGACATCGAAGTAATCCTCGATATCGTCCCGCTCATTTACCCGGTAAGTGAGGCGGAAATTCTGGAATGGGACGCCGAAAAGGCGTTGCGCCGCTACGACATAGCGATCACTCGCCTTGGCGTGAAACAGGAGTAGAGCGGCATGGCAGAGAGTCAATATGCGCTCAGGCTGACCCATATCAATGGCAGCACCGGGTTCATCGACACGGGCCTGGACAGTGGGCAACCGGCAAGCGAAACGCTCGCCAAACCGCTGGCAGAGTTGAAACTGGCAATCGTGAATGTGAGTCAAGACATCCGGCTGCTGATCAAGGAGCAGATCAAGCTTCGGGAGGTGCTGGCAGCACAGCAGTCGCTTTCAAAGGGCAGTGCACCGGCACCCGCGGCCGCGAGCGAACCGACTTCCAAGCCAAAGGCAGAGATGGAGCAACGGCCGCTTCCCGGTTTTCTCCAGTCTTCCGCGGCGCTGCAATCGGCCATGGCGCAACTGCGGCAAATCCCGGGTATTGGTAGCGACCTCAAGGGCATGGAGCAGGCCAATCTCGAGTTGGCCGCTGAAAAATCGGTAGCGGCCAGTGGGGCCACTGTTGTCGATCTGGCAAACGTCGAATATGCCGCAGCAAGGTCCGGTGTGGCGGCCAATCTCACCGGTGATGCGAAACAACAGGCACTGCTGGACTTCGGTCGTGACGCGGCAGTCAACGCGACGGCCTTCGGGATTGGGCTCAAAGACGCAGGAGAGATGCTGGCGGCCTGGCGCACCTCGCTGAAACTGGACCGTGAGCGAAGCCGCAATCTGGCTGATGCGACCAGTCATCTGGGCAAAAACTCCCTCAAAGCCACGGCGGCCGATATCGGCTCGGTGCTGCAAAACTCCGGTGAGGCCGGCATCACGGCAGGCATTGCTCCCGAGCAACTGGCGGCCCTTGCGGCAGCGTTGCTCAATGCCGATGCGGATAAGAACGCCGCCGGCAACTCGGTCGACACCATCAGTGCAGCGCTGGCCAAAGGCGCCAAGGGATCCGCCGCCGAGCGTGCTGCCTGGAAGTCACTCGGATTGCAGCCAGACACCCTCACTGACGACGTGCCGCAGACCCTGGCCACGGCGCTGCAAGCGCTGAAGAAAAAACCCGCCAGTCAGCAATCAGCGTTGCTCAAAACCTTGTTCAACGGTGATGAGGGCGTGCGCAAACTGCTGGAAAAACCGGAGGAGGTCGAAAAGTCATTTTCTTTGATCACCGCCACAAAATCTGTCGATAGCCAGTCAGCACTGCTGAAGTCGCTGTCCTATGGCAGGGAAGGCGTGCGGTCGCTGATGAACGTGTCGGGCGACACGCAGGCGGTACCTTCACCGTTGCCTCTTCAAGGGCCGACCCACAGCCTCGAGCCGCAATATAAAGGTTCGGTGCAACGCTCGGCGAGTGAGGCGCAGGACACCACTCAATCGAGTGGGAACGCCTTGAACGCCAGTCTCAATCGTTTGGCGATAGCCGTGGCGCCGAATGCCGGCGCGAGCATGGACTTCATCACCGATAAGATTAATGGTGTGGCCGAGGTGGCCGAAGCCAACCCCAAAACGGCTTCGGTTCTGGCGGCGGCAGCGGCCGGGCTTAGCGCAATTGTTGCACTCTTGCTGGCAAAAACTGCCGATAACTTCAGTGGCATGGTGCTCAAGAGTGCGGCGGCCAGGCTACCCGCAGGCCTTGGCAAATGGATTGCCGATTTGCCCAAGGCCGAACCGGCTGACGGATCGAATGATGAGTCGCAAAAGGGCTCTCCAACCAAGGAAAAGTCTGCAGGCCAAGGGTCTCGTGTAGCAGGTACAAAGCCGCGGACTGGACGCAAGGGCCGTGGCCGAGGCGCTGCCACGCGCGGCAATGACCTCACCCGTGCGCCTGAAGTCGCGTCTCCCTTGCTGCCTGGCAGTGGATCGATGCCCGGCGGCCTGATGTCATTCAGCGGCTCATCGGGTTTGCGTCCGCCAGTTGCGGCTCCGTTGTCCGGGTCGTATGCCAAGGCTGGTTCATTGCTCGCCAAAAGAGCGCCACCTTTGCGCTTGCTCAGTGCTGGTTATGAGTTGGTGAACGGCGTCATGCAGGGCGATACCCGCGCAGTCGTTTCCTCGGGTGCATCGTTGGCCGGATCGTCGGCTGGCGCCGCCGTCGGTGCAGCGCTGGGCACTTTGATCCTGCCAGGCGTGGGGACAGCAATTGGTGGCTGGCTGGGAAGCATGGCAGGTGGTGCGATAGGCGAATCACTGGGCGACAAGCTGGGAACGCAAGTCGACCGGCTGGGCTCTCCCGAACAGGTCAGTAAAGAGCTGACGGGGAATCCGGTGTCACCTGCCAGCGAAACCGCCAATCAGCCTGTCACCTTCAATTCCACCATCAATATCAGTGGCCAGGATCTGGCCAGCGCCCAGGCACTCGCCAATCTGGTGGTGCAAACAACGATGGGGCAATTGGGCCAGATCATGCCGTCCAACCTCCTCGCCACCCGCCGCGACGCAGCCCTTACCGATGGAGCCGCCACATGAAACAACAAATGGCACTGGGCAGTTTCATCTTCGGCCTGTCGCGCGACTTCGCGTATCACTCGCTGGCGCGCAAGTCCGACGGCGGCTGGACCGAAATCCAGATCCTCACCAGCAAACCCAAGTCCAGTCAGACCGGACAAAAACCGCAAACACTGACCATCACCGGCAAATCGATGTACGCCGTGGCCATGGACCGGCTCGATGAATTGCGCGCCTTGCAGGCGCTGCGCGTGCCGTTGCCGCTGATCGATGGTATCGGGCGCAACTGGGGCTTGTGGCGAATCAGCAATATTTCGGAAACCCAGAGCCAGATCATCGATGACGGCACGGCAATGGTGGTCGATTGGGTCGTCGAACTGGCGGAGTTCAACAATGCGTAAGGTACGAAGCGTGGCCGGTGATTCGGTGAATCTGCTGCTCTACCGGGAAACCGGTCGCAGCGATGATGCCGCCGAAGAAACACTGTGGAAGCTCAACCCGACCCTTGCCGAATACGGACCGATTCTGCCTGCGGGCGTCTGGGTCGTGCTGCCGGAACTGGATGTGAAACCCGCCGTGATCAAAGCGGCAACGGCCTGGGATTAAGGAGGTGGCATGGCACTGGGATTTACACCGGCGGTCAACATTTACGGGGACAACTCAGCGTTGATCAATCAGCGTCTGATCAGTTGGGAGCACATCGACGCCGCCGGTTTCGAGTCCGATCAACTGACGCTGACCATTGATCTGGAAGGGCTTGAAGGGCTGCCGAGTCTGGGCGGGAAAATCGGCCTGCAAGTTGGCTATCGGGAAAGCGCAATGGTCGATAAGGGCCTGTTCAAAGTGACGCGCCTGACGCCGACACTGTTTCCGTTTCGCCTGACCCTGGTCGCCACTGCGGCGCCGTTCAGCGCCGCAGACGAGACCGGCTTCAAAGAACGGCGCACGGCCAGTCATGGGCCGACCACACTGGGTGGACTGTTTCGTGGACTGGTCGAGCGGCACGGCTTTTCGCCGCGTGTCGCACCGGAAGTTTCGTTGATCAGGATCGCCCACGTCGACCAGTCCAACGAGACCGACATGGGCTTTCTGACGCGCCTGGCAAAGAAGTACAACGTGGTCGCCAAACCCTACGGCGACGTCTATGTGCTGGCGCGTCCGGGCCAGACCAAATCGCTGTCGGGGCAAGTGCTGCCCGACGTGCGTTTGTCGGTCACCCACAACAATCGGCCCGGCGACGCGGCGTTCATCAGCGCCACCCTGGAAGAGTCTGCCCGTGAGCAGGCCAAGGGCTGCAAGACGTGTTTCTGGGATGCGGCGGCCGGGTTGTTGCGCTGGGTCGAAACGGGAATTGCGCCGTTCAAGATCTTGCGTCAGAAGCAACCCAGCGAAGCCGATGCCATCGCGGTCGGTGAGGGCGAGGTGCGCAAGATGCTGCGCCAGAAGTACAAGGTAAAAATCACCTGTCCGGGCGATCCGCGACTGGCAGCCGAAGGCCTGATATTGCTCGATGACACCTGGCCGGACTTCATGCGTGGGCGCTGGTCGATCGACAAGGTCACCGCCAGCGGCAATCGCGAAAACAGCTATCGCTGCCTGATTGATGCTTCGGGCCTGGATTCGAAGGCTGACACCAAGGACTGATTTACCACGACCTCACTGCGACGAAGATCCCTGTGGGAGCGGGCTTGCCCGCGATGGCGGCGTATCAGTCACCTCTCTTCCGAATGTGCTGGCCCCTTCGCGGGCAAGCCCGCTCCCACAAGGGTTTGCAGTGTTCTGCGAATCCTGTTTCTTTCTGGAACACCCCATGAAGATCACCCCGATCCTCACGCAACTGCGTGGGCAATGCCCTGGGCTTGCCAATCATATTTCGGTGGGTGTCGATCTGGCGTTGCTGCAAGGCAACCCGGATCTGCCGACACCCTCGGCCCATGTGCTGCCACTGGCCGACCTGGCCAGTGGCAGTGCCGCTCAAAACCTCATCACCCAACCGATCCGCGAGCGCTTTGAAATCGTCCTCGTGCTTGACGCAACCGACGCGACAAAAGCGCTGGATCTGTTGCACGACCTGCGCGCCGAGCTGTGGCGCGCATTGGTGGGCTTCAAAGTGGATTCCGACTACAGCGCCATCGTTTATGACGGCGGTGAGCTGGTGTCGATCAACAGCAGCCGCGCCTTCTACCGGCTGCGCTTTTATGCCGAGTTCCAGCTCGGCCGCAATCTGCCGAGCCAGCCTGCGGAGAGTTGGCATGAACGCGAACTGGACGGTTTGTCGTCCTTTACCGGGGCCACGGTGCGGGTCGATGCGATCGATCCGGCCGACCCCAACCTGAAACGCCCGGGCCCCGATGGACGGGTGGAAATGACTTTCTCTGGAGACGTAACCCCATGAGCAACCGCATCACCGTACTGCCGGCCGCCGGCCGTGTTGTGCCTGACCCGGAGGCGGGCGATCTGCTGCCCGCCGAGGGCCGTGAAGTGCTGGACAGCGCCTGGTGGCGCCGGCGTCTGGCCGACGGCGATATCACCATTAAAACCGCGAAAGCGGCTAAACCACAGGGAGCCAAATAATGGCGATCGGATTCAGCAACATCCCCGCGGACATTCGTGTTCCGCTGTTCTATGCCGAGATGGACAACTCGGCCGCCAATAGCGCGACCTCGGCCATGCGCCGCTTGATCGTCGCCCAGGTCAACGACAACATCGCCCCGAGCGAAGTCGGCAAACTGGTGCTGGTGTCCAGCGTGGCGCTGGCGAAAAGCATCGGCGGCCAAGGCTCGATGCTCGCATCGATGTACGAGACCTTCCGCAAGGCCGACCCGATCGGCGAAATCTGGTGCCTGCCGCTGCATAACAGCGAAGGGGCGATCGCCAAGGGTGTGCTGACCCTGACCGGCACTGCGACTCAGGCCGGCGTGCTCAATCTGTATGTTGGCGGCGTGCGTGTGCAGGCCACCGTGGTTAACGGTGCCACCGCTGCACAAGCGGCCACTGCACTGGCGCAGAAAATTAACGCCACCGCCGACCTGCCGGTCAGCGCTGCCGCTGCTGAAGGTGTGGTCACGCTGACGGCCAAATGGACTGGCGACAGCGGCAACGACATCAGCCTGCAATTCAATCGCCTGGGCAAGAGCAACGGCGAAGACACCCCGGCTGGCCTCACCACCGCGATCACCGCCATGACCGGCGGTGCCGGCGTGCCGGATCAGATCGCCGCCGTTGCGGCACTGGGCGATGAGCCGTTCGAATTCATCGCTTTGCCGTGGTCTGACCTGGCAACCCTGAACACCTGGCAAGCGGTCATGGACGACAGCACCGGTCGCTGGTCGTGGGCCAAGCAATTGTTCGGTCACGTCTACAGTGCCAAGCGCGGCACCGTCGGCACGCTGGTTGCCGCCGGGCAAGCACGCAACGACCAACACATGACCATTCAGGCGCTGGAGCCGGGCGTGCCGCAACCGTTCTGGGTCCAGGCCGCCGCACTGGCGGCGCGCACTGCGGTGTTCATCTCCGCCGATGCCAGCCGTCCGACCCAAAGCGGCAGCCTGCCGGGCGTCGATCCGGCACCGGCCAGTGAGCGCTTCACCCTGACCGAGCGTCAGTCGCTGCTCAATTACGGCATTGCCACCGCGTACTACGAAGGCGGTTACGTGCGCATTCAGCGTTCGATCACCACCTACCAGAAGAACGCTTACGGCCAGGCCGACAACTCGTATCTGGACAGCGAAACCATGCACCAGTCGGCATTCATCGTGCGTCGTCTGCAAAGCGTGATTACCAGCAAATACGGCCGGCACAAACTGGCTTCCGACGGCACCCGTTTCGGCGCCGGCCAGCCGATCGTCACGCCGGCGACCATTCGCGGTGAACTGATCGCACAGTACGCCAAGCTCGAACTGGAAGGCCACGTCGAGAATGCCGAGCTGTTCGCCGAACACCTGATCGTCGAGCGCGACGTGCAGGACCCGAGCCGCGTGAACGTGCTGTTCCCGCCGGATTACATCAACGGTCTGCGCGTGTTTGCACTGCTCAACCAATTCCGTCTGCAGTACGACGACGCCGCCTGATAAGGCGCCTCTGGCGTTAAGCATTCAGCCCACCTCGCGTGGGCTTTTTATTTGAAGGGAGAAACACCATGGGTCAACTGATTGCAGGCACCTGCTACGTCAAGGTCGACGGCGCGCAACTGACCATCAATGGCGGCTGCGAAGCCCCGCTGATGGCGGTCAAACGCGAAACCGTCGTGCCCGGCTTCTACAAGGAAACCGACATTGCGCCGTCGTTCAAAGTGACTGCGCTGCACACCGCCGACTTTCCGCTGAAGAAGCTGATCGAAGGCACCGACATCACCGTCACCTGCGAATTCAGCAACGGCAAAGTCTACGTGCTGGCCGGTGCGTACCTGGTCGAAGAGCCAGTCTCCAAAGGCGATGACGCCACCATCGAGCTGAAGTTCGAAGGCATCAAGGGGACCTGGCAATGAGCGGCGCCGTGAAGCTTCAGGTTGCGATCGAAGCTCACGGCGAGCCTTTGACCGAACTCGTCCTGCGCCGTCCGACGGTGCAGGAAGTGCGAGCGATCAAGGCGCTGCCGTACAAGATCGACAAGAGCGAAGAAGTCAGCCTCGACATGGACGTGGCGGCCAAATACATCGCCGTGTGCGCCGGCATTCCGCCGTCGTCGGTCAACCAGTTGGACCTGGCTGACCTCAACGCGCTGAGCTGGGCCGTTGCGAGTTTTTTCATGAGTGCGGCGTCGGCGCCATCACCGACCTGATCGCAGTCGCCTATGACCTGGCCTGGTTCTGGAAGGTTGACCCCGAACAGATGATGGCCAGGCCACTGGATGTGCTCCGCGAATCGCTGGAGCACGCGCAACGGATCAATGCGATGCAGCAGGTGCAGTGATGGCAGACGAAGAAAGCAAAGTGAAAACGCCGGTGCTGATCACGGGCATCGATGAACTGTCGCCCAAACTCGGCGCCCTGCGAGTGAAGGTCGAGAGCTTCAAGAAAAACCTTGAGCAGACCGGCCTCGGCAAGCTGGACATCAGCGGTCTGTTCAAGGGCGGCAGCGTGATCACGCCGTTTTTAGACGGCATCAAATCGGCCGCAGCGTTCCAGGGCAAATTGAGCGAAGTCAGCGACACGGCGAAAACCGTCGACCTGCCCGCCGCGCCAACGGCAGCGACACAGAACATGAACGTGTTCAGCGCGTCGATGCAGAAGGTTTCGGCGTCGGTGGACGCTGCGCTGGTGCCGGCGGTGGGGGCTTTGGTGGTCGGGCTTGAGCCGATGCTGACGCAGGTCGGCAGCTTGCTCGCCGACAACCCGAAGCTGGTTGAAGGCCTGGCGGCCGGAGCCATTGCCTTTTCGGCGATGCAAACCGCAGTGACGGGCGCCACGCAAGTGTTTGACGTGATGAGCATGGTGCTCAAGACCAACCCGATCATGCTGATCGCCATGGGCATTGCCGTGGCCGCCGGTTTGATCGTGGCCAACTGGACACCGATCAGCGCGTTCTTCACCGGGCTGTGGGAGGGCGTGAAAAACGCCGGTGCGAGCGCGATGGCGACGTTGCGCTCGATACTCGATTGGCGACCGCTGGCGGCACTGGCGGCGCTTTGGGAACCGGTCACGGGGTTTTTCTCGGGGATTTGGGACAAGGTCAAGGCCGTGACGGCGCCGGTGATCGACTTCTTCAAGTCGGTTTTCTCGTGGTCGCCTGCTGGCATGATCATGGAAAACTGGGCGCCGCTGACCGGCCTGTTCTCGGCAATCTGGGAACTGCTCAAGGCCTTGAGTATGCCGGTAATGGCGTTCCTCAAAGGTTTGTTCGACTGGACGCCGCTGGGCATGATCATCAGCAACTGGGGCGCAATCAGCGGATTCTTCGCGTCGATCTGGGCCGCGTTGCAACCGGCCGCGCAGGTCATCAAGGACTTTTTCCGCACGTTGTTCGACTTCTCCCCGTTGGGGATGATCGTCAACAACTGGGGCAGCATCGTTAGCTTTTTCGAACCGCTCTGGGCTGCGCTGCAAGCTTCGGCACAGCAGATCAAAAGTTTCTTTCAAGGCCTGTTCGAATGGTCGCCGCTGGAACAGATCGCGCTGTACTGGCAACCGATCGGTGAGGTGTTTTCGGCACTGTGGGGCGTGGTGCAAGCCATGGCCGCGCCGGTTCTGGAGTTTCTGCACACCATGTTCGAATGGACGCCGTTGGGGCAGATCGTCAAGAACTGGGGACCGATCACCGAGTGGTTCGGCGAGTTGTGGCAAAAGCTGCAAACCGTGATTGCGCCGATCAAAGAGTTGTTCGAGGGAGGCTTCGCCGGCTTGATCGCCAAGGTCACCGGCAAGGTTGAAACGCTGACCCAAGCGCAACGCCAGACCAACGCCGAAGGCAAGGGCGAATTGGCGCCAGCATTCTTCGGCGCAGGCCCTCCAGCATCGGCAAACGGTGCGCTGCAGGGTGGTTCGCTGCCACAGAGTTCCGGCGCGCTGATTCAACAAAGCGCAATCAACAACCGCACGCAACTCGAAGGCGGCCTGACCGTACGCTTCGAAAATGCGCCGGCCGGGTTGCGCACCGATCCCCCACAAACCAATCAACCGGGCCTGGCGCTGTCGTCGCGTATCGGTTATCGCTCGCTGTCGGCAGGAGGTTCCAATGAACTGGCGTGACCGTTTGTTGCCGGCATCCTTTCGCGGTGTCGGTTTCTGGATCGATCAGGCGAAAACCCCGGTCGGCCGCAAAGGTCAGTTGCATGAATACCCGCAACGCGACCTGCCGTTTTTCGAGGACCTCGGCCAGCAGGCCAGGACCCACGATCTGACCGCGTTCATCATCGGCCCTGATTGCCTCGAGCAGCGCGACAAGTTGCTCAAGGCGCTGGAGGCGGGCAGTGGTGAGCTGGTGCATCCGTGGCTCGGCCGCCTGCAAGTCAAGGTCGGCGAATGCGACATGACCCACACCCGCGAGGACGGCGGGTTGGTGACGTTTGCCTTGAAGTTTTATCCCGACCAGCCGCTGCCGTTTCCGACCGCGACCGTCAGCACGCAGAAAGTCTTGCTGATCAAGGCCGACACCCTGTTGGGTTCGGCGGTGGCGCGCTTCGAGCAGGCGATGACGTTGATCAAGGCGGCGCGGATCGGCATCACCAATCTGCGCAACAGTCTCACCGGCGTCTATGAGGTGATCAAGGAACAGCTCAAACCGCTGATCGAGCAGTACCGGCAAATCACCGAACTGGTCAAGGCCGTGAAAGAGCTGCCCAAGGAAGTGGCGGCGGAGTTCAAGGGCTTGCTCGGCGATATCCAGGAGCTGAAAGCGTTCGCCAGGGAAGGCTACCGTGGCGTGATTGCCGACGTGTCGCAACAACTCGAAGCGATTCGCAAGGCCGATGCACCGAAGATCACCACCGGCAAGGACACCAACGCTGCGGCGCAGGCCATGGCCGATCTGGTGCAGGACACGCTGATTGTCAAAGTGGCGCAGTGGGTTGCGTCGATGCCGGTGGCCACCCGTCCGCTGAAACTGCCGTCGACGCCCACAGTCAATCAGCAGGCCCATCAGCAAGTCACCCGCCAGGAAGTCCCGGCCACGGACGATTTGCAGGCGCTGCAAAAGGATTTGGTCGAGGCGCTGCAACGGGCGAAGAACAAGGCCGATCCCGCTCACTATCAAGCCATCAGCGATGTGCAGGATGCCTTGGTTGCGCACCTCAAGGCCGTGGCGTCTTCCGGCGTGCGACTGGTCAGCAAATCGTTTCAGGAAAGCCTGCCGGCGCTGGTGATTGCCTACAAACAGTTTGGTGATGCCACGCGAGTGACCGAAGTCATTCAGCGCAACGGCGCGACCAATCCGTTGTACCTGCCGCAAAGCGACGTCAAGGTGTCCAGGGAGTGAGCCATGAACGAGAGCGATAATCAGGTCACGCTGACGGTCAATGGCATGGAATACGGCGGCTGGAAAAGCGTCGAAATCAGCGCCGATCTGGAGCGTCAGTTCCGCACCTTCAAGCTCGACATCACTTGGCAATGGCCGGGGCAGACGGTGGACAAACCGATCAGGCCCGGCGACCCGTGCGAAGTGAAAATCGGCAAGGATCTGCTGCTCACCGGCTACGTGTTCAAAGCACCGATCCGCTATGACGGGCGGCAGATCAGCCTGACCATCGAAGGCAGTTCCAAGACCCAGGACCTGGTCGATTGCGCAGCCCGCAACCTGCCCAGTCAATGGCAGCAGCAACCGTTGCTGAGCATCGTCCAGGACCTGGCCAGGGAATATGGACTGACGGTGGTCAATGAAATTTCCGAGACCTCGCGGCTGACCAAGCACACCATCGTGCCCGGTGAAACGGTGTTCCAGTCGATCGATCGTCTGCTCTCGCTGTTGCGGGTGTTTTCCACCGATGACGCGCTAGGCCAGCTGGTGCTGGCCAAACCCGGCAGTGGCGGCCGCGCCAGCGATGCGCTGGAGCTGGGCAAGAACATTTTGTCGGCCAATGCGCCGATGGACTTCAGCCAGGTGTTCTCCGAATACCGGGTGATCGGCCAGCAGAAGGGCTCGGATGCCAAGAGCGGCGCGGCGGCCAGTGAAGTCGAATCGACGGCGGCAGACCTGAGTTTCAAGCGACGGCGCACTACGGTGATCAATGAAGGCACGCAACTGACCTTTGAGTTGGCGCAGCAGCGTGCCCAATGGGAAAGCGCCACGCGCATGGGCCGGGCGCAGACCACCACCTATCAGGTGCAGGGCTGGCGGCAGAGCAACGGGGACTTGTGGCGCCACAACACCCTGGTGCGGGTAAAGGATCCGGTGCTCGGTTTCGATGGCGACATGCTGATTTCCAAAGTCACCTATTCGTTGTCGGCGCAGGGTTCGGTGACCACGTTGCAGGTGGCACCGCCGCATACCTTCGATGCCAATCCAATGCCACCGAAAAAAACCTGAGCCCTACGCCTACCCCTGTAGGAGTGAGCCTGCTCGCGATGCGATTCAACAGACACAGAAGTGTCGGCTGTCATGCCGCCATCGCGAGCAGGCTCACTCCTACAGTTGACCGCGTTATGCCCACCTTTTTGAGAAAAACCCATGAGCCTACTGACACGCCTGCTGGCGCGCGGCACTGTCGTGCTCGCCAACTCGGCCTCGAAACTGCAATCGCTGCAAATGCGCCTCACCGCTGGCGAAGTGAACGACGACCTCGAACACTTCGAACCCTACGGTTTCACCAGCCATCCGCTGGCCGGCGCCGAAGGGGTCGTCACGTTTATCGGCGGCGACCGTTCCCACGCCATCGCCCTGGTCATCGCCGACCGCCGTTATCGCCTGCAAGCGCTCGCAGCAGGTGAAGTGGCGATCTACACAGACGAGGGCGACAAGATCCACTTCAAGCGCGGGCGGATCATCGACATCGAAACCGCCACGCTGAACATCCGCGCCAGCAGTGCGGTGAACTTCGACACGCCGATCATCAACCAGACCGGCAAGATCGTTTCCACGGGCGATCAACTCGCTGGCGGTATCAGCCAGATCAAACACGTGCACGTCGGCGTACAGGCTGGCAACGGCCAGACCGGCGCGCCGGCAGGAGGCCAATGATGCTCATCAGCCAGAATCTCCACGCTGCATTGACCCGCGCCGTACTCATCAGTCTGTTCACCTGGCGCCGCGCCGCCGATGACGATGCCCTCGATGACGAGGAGCGTTTCGGCTGGTGGGGCGACACCTTTCCCACGGTCGCCGACGATCGTATCGGCTCGCGGCTGTGGCTGTTGCGCCGGGTCAAGCTGACCCGACAGACGCAAATGGACGCCGAGTTCTACGCCCGCGAAGCCTTGCAGTGGCTGATCGACGACGGCCATTGCAGCGCCATCGACATCATCAGCGAACGCCTCGACGCTCAGCGCCTGAACCTGCGCACGGTCCTGACCCTGGCCGATGGCGAACGCCTGGACATCAACCCCGATAACAGTTGGCAGGTGATCTATGCCGTTTGAAACCCCTTCGCTGCCGGTGCTGATCAAGCGCACCCAAAGCGACCTGGCCGGCGATTCGCTGCGCCAGTCCGATGCGCAAGTGCTCGCCCGTACCCTCGGCGGCGCCGCTTACGGCCTGTACGGTTATCTCGACTGGATTGCCGAGCAGATTCTGCCGGACAAGGCCGATGAATCGACCCTGGAACGCATCGCCGCGCTGCGCTTGAATCAGCCGCGCAAACCCGCGCAAGTGGCCACCGGCAGCGTCAGTTTTACCGCGACACCCGGCGCGGTGCTGGACGTCGACACATTGCTGCAATCGAACGATGGCCGCACTTATAAAGTGACCACCGTGCGCACCACGGTCAACGGCAGCAACAGCACCACCATCGCTGCGCTGGAGGCTGGCAGCCTGGGCAACGCCGATGCCGGTCTGACGCTGACGCCGGTGCAACCGATTGCCGGCATCGTCGGCAGCAGTTTCGTGGTGCTTGCGCCGGGTCTGAGTGGTGGCGTGGCGCGCGAAAGCCTGGAGTCGCTGCGCTCGCGGGTCATCCGTTCCTACCGCGTGATTCCTCATGGCGGCGCGGCCAGCGATTACGAGACCTGGGCCCTGGAAGTGCCGGGCGTGACCCGCGCCTGGTGCCGTGGCGGCTTGCTCGGTCCGGGTACGGTGACCGTATTCATCATGCGCGACGACGATCCGCAACCGGTACCGAACGATGAGCAACTGGCCGAGGTTCAGGGCTACCTCGAACCGTTGCGCCCCGTCACCGCTGAGGTGCATGTGCAGCGGCCAATCCAGGTGCCGGTGGTTTATCGCTTCAAAAGCGTCAACCCGGACACCACCGCTGTGCGCGCCGCCGTCGAAGCGCAGCTGCGCGACCTGCACAACCGCGAGGCCGACCTCGGGGTGCCGCTGCTGATCAGCCATATCCGCGAAGCGATCAGCAGCGCCGGTGGCGAATACGATCACAGCCTCACCGCACCGGCCGCTGACGTTCCGGCCGGAAAAAGCGAGTTGCTCACCTTTGGAGGCTGCGTATGGGGGGCATAAGAACCGCCGCGCAATATCAGGCGCAGTTGCGCGCCTTGCTGCCCAGCGGCCCGGCGTGGGACCCGGAACGTGTCCCTGAGCTGGAAGAAGTGCTGCAAGGCGTCGCCGTCGAACTGGCGCGTCTCGACGCTCGTGCCGCCGACCTGCTCAACGAAATGGACCCGGCCGGCGTCAGCGAACTGGTGCCGGACTGGGAACGCGTCATGGAGCTGCCCGACCCGTGCCTCGGTGCGACGCCGCTGTTCGATGATCGCCGCCTCGCCGTGCGCCGACGCTTGCTCGCAGTCGGCAGTCAGGCCGTCGGTTACTACCTCGACATCGCCAAAAGCCAGGGCTACCCCAACGCCAGCATCACCGAACATGAAGCCCCGCGCATGGGCCGCGCACGGTTTGGCTCGGCGCACTGGGGCACCTGGGAAGCGCAGTTCATGTGGACGCTCAACACCGGCGGCCGCTTGCTGCTCGGCCGGCGTTACGGCGCGAGCTATTGGGGCGAGCGCTTCGGCGTCAATCCCGGCTCGGCGCTCGAGTGCCTGATCCATCGCAGTGCACCGGCGCATACCAAGGTGCACATCAACTATGACTAGGGAGGTGTAAGAGGATGGATTATCCGAAGAGTGTGCCCAGCGCCGGGCTGGTGAATGGCAAGTTTGTCGATGAGAACCCGCTGACCGGGACGCCGGGGTCGTTGATTCCGGCCGACTGGGGCAACGGCGTCACCCAGGAAATTCTCAATGTGATCAAGGCGGCAGAGCTGACGCCGGACGAGAAGAAATACGATCAGTTGTTGCAGGCGATCCAGAACGTTTCGGCCAGAGGCTGGAATCTGGATTCGGCCTTGCCGATCGGCGCATTGCCAGCGGCTACGGTCGCCACGTCAGACGGCCGCTTGCCGGTCACGTCGACTGCTTTCGCCACCAGTGGCGGCCGCGTATCGATTCTGGCCGGCGTATTGGTCAGCCTCGGCCAGGAAGTCGTTGCCGGTCAGTTAGGACGTTCACGCACCTTTACGACTCAAGCCTGGAGCAGTGCCGATCTGCTGCCCAATTCAGGCTATTTTCTACGCGCGCAAGTGGTCGCTGGCTCGCTGACTTTTTACATGCAGCGCGGCACGATCTACGACGCTGCGCCGGAAGGCTTGAAGGGCACGATCAACGGTGCCGCGGGCGGCGGTTTCCAGTCGACGCCGCTGGATCTTTGCCTGGCCTGGGTGGTGGCCGCCGGGCCGGGCACCACACCGACGGTCCGGCCGATCTACAACCGTAGCCGGTTGTCGTGGACGCAGACCGTCAACGGCAGCGGCGTGGTCTATCTGCCGTTGGACCCGCATGCGCGCGCAGCCCGTCTGGTCGTTGGCAACCCGACGCCGCATCCGACCGGCATCACCTCGGTGACGTTTGCGACACCTGGCTGGCTGGGCGGCAATTACTGCTATCTCAACCCGACTGTGGGCACATCCAGCAATTGGGACGGCTGGGCCGTTCCCGGTGGCGGTGCGCTGATTTTTTCCAGCAATCTGGTCAGCGATACAACGGTTTCGACCTTGACGGCCAGCTTTGACCATAACGAGCTGCGCTCGCTGTGGCAGACGTTTCAAGCCGAACACACCTGGGGCGCGGCCAATGCGGCGAGTGATGAGTTGTTGTTCAGCATGGGCCTCAAAAACCTCGGCCCTAGCGACTACGCCAACGGTGTCGCGATCAATTTCGCAGCGGCTGTAAACGTGAATTTCTCCTGGGAGTTGATCCGATGATCGTCATTCATGAACTGCATCAATTCGAGGACGGACTGCGCCCGGCACAACCGTCCTCAGGCCATGAGTGGGACGGTGAAAAGTGGCAACTCAGCGCCGGGAGAGCCGCCGAGCTGGAGCTGCAAGAAGCTGAACGCCTCTGCGCCAAAGTCGACGCTGCCGCCGACAACGCTCGCAACGCATTGGCAGGCGATCCGCTCAAAGCGATGGAGTACGCACAGGCTGCCGCAGACGCTCAGGCTTTTCAGGACGCCGGTTACCCGAAAAAAGAAGTGCCGCTTTCCGTTGCCGCATGGGTTGTCAAAGGCCGCACGGCCAAACAGGCGGCGGAGCAGATTCTCGGCAAGGCCGCTCAACTGACCGACCATTTGCTGACC
This sequence comes from Pseudomonas sp. SWRI81, assembly GCF_014268545.1. NCBI lineage: Bacteria > Pseudomonadati > Pseudomonadota > Gammaproteobacteria > Pseudomonadales > Pseudomonadaceae > Pseudomonas > Pseudomonas sp. SWRI81. The sequence continues at coordinate 28,363 of NZ_JABWQS010000016.1, read as the reverse complement.
CTGCGGACCTTGCGCTTGAAGGCCAAGGCGCAGGTTCGTGCAGACGCCGCCAAGGGCAAGATCGACCAGGCGCGCGCTGCGGCCGATGAAGCCTTGATCGCCATTGGCGACGTGGCCAACGGTCTTTTCAGCTAATCAGAAGGCTTCGTCCTGCCTCACCCAGGCCCACTTCGATGTGGGCTTTTTATTTTCCGCAACAGCCCCGTGTCAGTCAGGCACAGGCACGGCGCATTTGTCATTTCAAAGGAACGAACAACCGATGGACTATCCCAAAAGCGTCCCCAGCGTCGGCCTGGTCGATGGCCGTTTCGTCGATGAAAACCCGGTGGCGGGTACGCCGGGCTCGTTGATTCCGGCAGTGTGGGGCAACAGCGTGACTCAGGAGATTCTGAGTGTGATTAGCGGCGGCGGGCTGGTGGCTTCCGAGGCGGACACCGGCCAGTTGTACAAGGCGATTCAGTCGATTGTTGGCAACGCCAGCCCGATGCGTTCGGTCATCACCCGGTTGGCGGCTTCGAAAACGCTGACCGAACCAGAACTCGGGCTCGTATTGATTGACGGCAGCCCCGGTGCCGTCACTTTGATGCTGCCGCCAGCTAACGCCGCCCTCGGTGTACGCGATGTCATTGTTCGGCGGGTGGACAACAGCGGCAATCGCATGGTGATCCAGGCATCTGGAACCGACCGGATCCGTTTCCATACCCATCTCTCGCCCAACGGTTATGGGTTTTTCGTATTGATGGGTGGCGGCGACTGGTGGCATTTGCGCAGCGATGGTGCCGGCAGTTGGTGGCCGGTGGGGCGTTACGACAATACACCGTTGGGCCGGCCATTTTTTGAGACGACCATCATGCTCAGTCCGGGCGGATACGGCGCCTTGAATGGCGCTGTCATGAAGCGTGCGGAATGGCCGTGGCTGTGGGACCACGCTCAGCAATCGGGAATGCTCGGATCGGAAGCTTTACGCCCGGGAACCGAGGGGAAATGGACCACCGGTGACGGGGCGACGACGTTTCGTGGCCCCGAAGGTCGAGGTGAATTCCTGCGAGTGCTGGACGAAGGCCGTGGTGTGGACTCGGGTCGTGTGATGGGTACTTTTCAACCCGGCTCGACGCATTCCTTTGCCTTGGGCGCGAATGGCGGCGGGGCAGTGGGCTCGCGTTGGTCGGACAGCTTGATCGGCTTCGGTGCCGACACCCGCGAAGAAGCTCAACACGTTTCCGGGCTCGTCAATGGCGGCCCGACCTTTCCGGCTGGAACCAACTATCAAATGGATCCCGGCGCCACGCTGCTCTACACGTTCAAATCCCGTCCACGCAACATCGCCTATCCCGGTCGCATCAAACTCATCTGAGGCTCTTATGTTCAATTATCTATTCGATGGCTCGGGTGCTCTGTCCGGGCCGGTCGAGTTTCCCGTCACGCCCGGAATAGGCATTCAGCTCCCCGCCAACGCGGTTGAACTGACGTACGAATTGCCTGAACCGGAAGCCGGTCGCAGCTGGGCGTTGATCAACGGCATCCCGCGCGAAGTGGTTGACCGTCGCGGTCTGGTCTATCGCAAGGATGGCGGAGCTCAACAGGTCTGGACTGAGCTGGGCGAGCTGCCTGACACGCTGACGGCACAGCCCTGGCCCGGTGAGTTTCACGTATGGCGCGACAACGCCTGGCAGCCTGATGAGCAGGCCCGGTTAGCGGATGCCAGAAACCGTGTCCTGAACGCACGCGACGCATTGCTGCGCGACGCTGTTCTGCGCATCGCGCCGCTGCAATACGCCGAAGACATCGGCGACGCCAGCCATGACGAAGAGCTTCTGTTGATCGAGTGGAAACTCTACAGCGTCGAGCTGAACCGCATCGAAAAGCAAAGCGGTTTTCCCCAGACAGTCACTTGGCCGGTGGTGCCTGGTGCCATTGTTGTCGCGTGATTGCATAACCAGGAGCGGTGCACATGGATTATCCGAAAAGTATCCCCGGTGTGGGGCTGGTCAACGGCGGCTTCGTCGATGAAAACCCCGTCGCCGGAACGCCGGGTTCGTTGATTCCCGCTGCGTGGGGCAACAGCGTCACGCAGGAAATTCTCAACGCGATCAAGGCCGCCGGGTTGAGGCCCGATGAGGCCAGGACCGACCAACTGGCGACCGCAATCGGTGCGCTGGTCGATTTCACCAAACTGAAAAACACCCCGACGACCTTGGCTGGCTACGGCATCACTGATGCGGTGGGACGGCTGCTGGCGGTCAGGCAGTTCGAGAAGGTCGGGATTACGCTTTACAAGCCAAACCCCAAAGCCAAGCGGATCCTTGTGCGGCTGGTCGGTGCGGGGGGAAGCGGTGGTGGGTGTTCGCCCGTTGCCGCGGGCTACCAAGGCATGGGCGGCGGCGGAGGCTCTGGGGCCTTCGCACAAAGCCTGTATGACGTGACTGCGGAAATACTTGCAGGCGTGCCCGTCACCCTCGGCGGCGGCGGTGCTGCGAGTAACGTGATGGGGCTGGCTGGCGGAGGTGCTTCGTTCGGTACCTACATGAGCGCTGCGGGCGGTGGCGGCGGGCAGGTTCTCACCTTGGCGGTAACAGCCACAACGGTTGGTTTCGTCCAGGGCGGTGCCGGAGGACAAGCTGTCACTGGCGGAACGCTTGCCAATGCTCGGGGCGTGCCCGGCGAGTATGCGATGTGCAACGCCAACTGGGGCGTCCTCTCCGGTGCGGGCGGTGCCAGCCCTTACGACGGTGGCGGTACCCGAGTGGGTGTAAACGGACCTGGCGTCGCCGGCGGACGCGGCTCCGGCGGCAGCGGCTCGTGTTCAACCAACGCGTCGGCTGCCGTTCTCAGCGGTGCCGGCGGCAACGCCTTCTGTGAAATTTGGGAGTACGAATAATGACCATTTATGCACGGGTCGAGAACGGCGTGGTCGTCGAGCGGATCGACACTGGGGAGTACGAGATCGGTCAGCTGTTTGCGCCGTCTTTCGTCGAGGCGATGGTGCGGGTGCCGGATGGCCAGGAGGTCGAGGTCGGCGCGCCGATCAGCGCGTTTGCGACAGTTGCAGAACCACCGCCAGCACAGCAGAGCCGGGAGATTATCCGGGCGCCATTTGACTCAGAAGAAGGACCTGTAACGGCCGCGCGTACCTGGCGCGAAGCGTCTCTCGCCGCGACCGAATGGCTGGTCACCCGCCATCGTGATGAACAGGATCTGGGACGCGGTACGTCGCTCAAGCCCACGCAATACCTGGAACTGCTCGAGTATCGACAGGCGTTGCGCGACTGGCCTGACTCGGCACTTTTCCCCGCAGCAGATTCCCGTCCGACGGCGCCGTTTTGGCTCGCCAGCGTGACGGGCTGAGCTTACGTCAAGAATGTATTTTTCGTTCAGGGAGATGAACATTGGACTACCCCAAGAGTGTTCCCAGTGTCGGGCTGGTCAATGGCCAGTTCGTCGATGAAGACCCCGTAGCCGGAACACCGGGATCTTTGATCCCGGCGGCATGGGGCAACGGTGTTACGCAAGAAATTCTCAGCGTGGTTCAGGCCGCGGGAATAGCGCCGAATGAAGCCTCGAACAATCAGCTGCTGGCGGCGCTGCGTGGTTCGCAGTTGTTCACGACCGCTGCGCAGTTCAATAGCGGCCGGTCGGCTGCCACCACCGAGTTTGTGCAAAGAGCGCTGGGTAATTACGCCAATACGCGAAGCATCATGAGCGCCACCCAGTTGACCTTGGCGGATATCGGTTGCTCGATCGGTCTGGGCGGCAATGCGCCCTATACCGTGACGCTTCCGGATGCCGATGACGGTGCGGTGCCGAACGGCGTAACGATCAGCCTGCATTGTCGCAACAGCGCACCGGTCACGGTGGCGAGTAAAACCGGTACGCAGATCAGTCCGCAGGGCGCCTATCTGGCCTCAATAGTGATGGGCAGCGGTGAAAGCGCGAACCTCGTCAAAGAGGGTCGGGTGTGGGTGGTTTATGGCACTGCTGCGCTGAAGTATTCAGCCAGTTACGCCGCACAGTTCGGCACCTCCGGTTATCAGAAATTTCCTGGCGGTTTGATCATGCAGTGGGTGATGGGGGGATCCGATGCCAATGGCAACATGTCGGTGTCGTTGCCGATCAGGTTTCCCAATGCGGTTTTAGCGGGTGTTGCCGATGAAGGGCACCCCCCCGGTTGGGGTGGCGGCAACGTAACCGTTTGGTCATTTGACGGCAATAACTCGACAACGACGACAGCGGCCGCTCGGGTTCGAAACGTAATGGCTTCCAGTGTAAGGGCGGAGCCGGGACTTTCCGGCCGCATTCTGGTTTGGGGGTACTGACCATGACGATTTACTTTTATGCCCAGAGCCTGGGCTTTGATCGGGTAGAAAATCCACTTTCCGAACCCCCTGAAGGCGCAGTGGAAATCACCCAGGCGCAATACGCAGAACTATTCGCCGGACAGGCCGCCGGCAAAGTCATCAGCGCCAGCCCCTCGGGCCAGCCTGTATTGAGCGACCCGCTCATATCCCCGAGTGTGCTGGCCAGTCATGAGCGTGCATGGCGCAACCAAGTACTGCACAACACCCAATGGCTGGTGTTTCGCGACGTCGAAGAATTGGAAACCGGCGAGGGCACTACCCTGCGCGCTGAAGAATTCAAACAGCTACTGGCGTATCGGCAGGCATTGCGTGACTGGCCTGATCACCCGGAGTTCCCAGATGCGCGCTCGCGGCCGGTAGAACCCGATTGGTTGGGCGCTCTGACTTTCTAAGGAATTAAACGTGGATTATCCAAAAAGCGTTCCCAGCGTAGGGCTAGTCAATGGAAAATTTGTCAATGAGGACGCCATCGCAGGTTTGCCTGGCTCGCTGATCCCTGCGGCCTGGGGCAACGGCGTTACCGATGAGTTGTTGAATGTCATCAACTCCGCCGGGCTCGAACCGAGCGAAACGGACGTGAACCAACTGCTGCTGGCGGTGAAAAAGCTCAGCCAGGCTGGTGAAGACAAGCACGCCTCGGACATCGGCGCGGCCAACCTCTACATGGTCAACTACGTCCCGGCGGTCAGCGTGTTGAAGGATGGCTTGGCACTGCGCTTCACCGCGGCAAATGCCAACACCGGAGCGAGCACTTTCGCCCCGAATGGATTGCTGCCCAAGCCGTTGGTGAGCCTCGCACTGAGCGCATTGCGCCCGGCCGAAATCGTCGGCGGCAGCGTCTGTTCGGTGGTGTACAGCGCAGCGCTGGACAGTTGGGTGCTGGTGTATGCGAGCGGCGGTAATGCGGCAAGCGGTCGGTTGTTGGGGGTGAAGACGTTTACTGCGTCGGGCACTTATGTGCCGACAGTGGGGATGAGGAATGTGTTGGTCTCGCTCGTCGGCGGAGGCGGCGGCAGTTCGGGCATCGCCGCGACGAATTCCAATCAGATCTCTTTGGCTGGCGGCGGCGCTTCTGGTAGTTATGCGCAAGCATGGTTGTCCGCTGGTGTGATCGGACAAAGCCAGATCATTACCGTCGGGGCCCGTGGTGCGGCTGGTTCGGTCAGTACAGGTGGAGGGAGTGGCGGCACCAGTTCGATAGGTTCACTGGTTTCAGCCACCGGGGGTGGCGGGTCTCCATGGAACGAAGCGCTTGTTCTCCCTGGATTCGGCTTGTACGTGGGCGGCTTTCCCAGCCTGATCTCAAGCGGCGGCAATATCATCAATACTGCGGGAGCAGCAGGTAGCCCCGGGATTTGCCTTAGCGGCTCGACACTGGCGGGCCATGGTGCGAATTCACCGCTTGGAAGTGGCGGTTACGGCAACAGTGTAGCGTTGAGTCTCGCTGCACCGGGATCCGGGTTTGGCTCAGGCGCGGGCGGAATCGCTAACACATTCAATCAACCGGCCAGACCCGGCGGCGCAGGTGCCCCGGGCGTCGTCATCATCCACGAGTACGCCTGATGAAGACTTACGCACGCATCTCCAGTGACACCGTGGTCGAGTTGTTCACTACCGACGGCAATATGGCCGAGATGTTTCACCCGGATCTTCTCTGGGTCGATATCAGCGAGGTCACACCAGCACCACAACTTGAGTGGACAGCCCACTTCGGAACGCTCGGTTGGGTGTTCGCAGCTCCCGAAGGCACGCAGGTTGAAAAGGGCCTGAAAACTCTGGCAAATAAATGGCTGGCACGCATCAGCCGCCAGCCATGATTCAATCGGGGCACTATCCAGGGAGGATCAAGCATTATGCGAATTACAGAAAAACACCTGATCGACATCATGCCCAACGCCCGCTCCCAAGCGGGCGTTTTTGTTTCGGCTCTCAACTCCGCCATGGCCCGGCATCGCATCGACACGCCGAAACGTGTTGCTGCGTTCCTGGCACAGGTCGGTCACGAGTCCGGCCAGTTGCGTTACGTGCGCGAACTGGGCAATAACCAGTACCTGAGCAAATACGACACCGGCACCCTGGCGCTGCGTCTGGGCAATACGCCCGAGGCGGACGGCGACGGGCAAAAGTATCGAGGGCGCGGGCTGATTCAAATCACCGGTCGCGCCAATTATCGTCAGTGCAGCCTCGGATTATTTGGCGATGAACGCTTGTTGTCGTTGCCTGAACTGCTCGAGCAGCCGCAATGGGCCGCTGAATCGGCGGCATGGTTCTGGGCGCAGAAGGGCCTGAATGAACTGGCCGACGCCGATCAGTTCAACACCATTACGCGCCGGATCAACGGCGGGTTGAACGGCTTGCAGGATCGTCTGGATATCTGGGCGCGGGCGAGGGCGGTGCTATGTCCGGCTCCTGGCGGGTGATCGGCCTGTTGCTGCTGGCTGCCGGGGCGTTCGCAGCAGCGTGGCAGTTTCAGGACTGGCGCTACGGCCGGCAACTGGCCGAGCAGGCCCGGTTAAACGCCGAAACGCTCAATCAACTGACGCAGGCCGCTGCGAGCGCACAACAGGCCGAGCAGGTTAAACGGCTGGCTCTGGAGCAACGGCTCGCGGCCAGTGAACAAACCCATTACCGAGCGCTGAGCGATGCCCAACGTGATCAGGATCGCCTGCGCGATCGCCTTGCCACTGCTGATGTCCGGCTGTCAGTCCTTCTCGACGCCGGCGACGTTGCCCAAGGCTGCAACGTGCCTGCCGCCACCGGCGCCGGCGGCGTGGATCATGCAACCGTACGCGCCCGACTTGACCCGGCGCATGCTCAACGAATTATCGCCATCACCGACACCGGTGACCGCGCATTGATTGCCTTGCAGGCTTGTCAGGCCTATGTCAGAGCGTTGCAGCCCGAACATCTTGAATGATCTTGTGTATTGAAAGCGCGAGCGGCTCGTGTACGGTGATACGCATTCCACACGATCCGGAGTGCGCCGTGAAAGAGATCACCCAACTGGCCGCCGAGCTTGGCCGACACCTGCAAGTGCTTAATGCCCACGTGACCACCGCCGAGTCGTGTACCGGCGGCGGCATCGCCGAAGCGATCACTCGGGTTGCGGGCAGTTCGGCGTGGTTCGAGGCAGGGTATGTCACCTATTCGAACCGGCAGAAAACCCAGCAACTGAATGTGCCCGGTGAGTTGTTCGAAACGGTGGGCGCGGTCAGTCGGGACGTTGTCGAAGCCATGGTGCGCGGCGCCCAGGATAAAAGCCTGGCGCGGTTTGCCGTGGCGGTCAGCGGAGTCGCCGGTCCTGACGGTGGCACACCGAACAAGCCGGTGGGCACGGTGTGGCTGGCCTGGGGCGTCGGTGATGCGGTTTCCAGCGAGGTGCAGCACTTTGCCGGCAACCGCGACGAAGTCCGCCGACAAACGGTGAAGGCCGCGCTAGAGGGGCTTGTGCGACTAGCGGCACGAGAAATCGAAAATCAGGGGTAGGCGATCCGCGAACGCTGTGGAATAATACTGGCTACTTATACAGGTGTTGGCCGTCAGGCCTTATTGATTACGTGAGGACTTTAATGGACGACAACAAGAAGAAAGCCTTGGCTGCGGCCCTGGGTCAGATCGAACGTCAATTCGGCAAGGGTGCCGTAATGCGTATGGGCGATCAGGACCGTCAGGCGATCCCATCCATCTCCACTGGCTCTCTGGGTCTGGACATTGCACTCGGCATCGGCGGCCTGCCAAAAGGCCGTATTGTTGAAATCTACGGTCCTGAATCTTCCGGTAAAACCACACTGACGCTGTCGGTGATCGCCCAGGCGCAAAAAGCTGGCGCGACCTGCGCATTCGTCGATGCCGAACACGCCCTCGATCCTGAGTACGCCGGCAAACTGGGCGTTAACGTCGACGACCTGCTGGTATCCCAGCCGGACACCGGCGAACAGGCGCTGGAAATCACCGACATGCTGGTGCGTTCCAACGCTGTTGACGTGATCATCGTCGACTCCGTGGCGGCACTGGTGCCGAAGGCTGAAATCGAAGGTGAAATGGGCGACATGCACGTCGGCCTGCAAGCCCGTCTGATGTCTCAGGCGCTGCGTAAAATCACCGGTAACATCAAGAACGCCAACTGCCTGGTGATCTTCATCAACCAGATCCGCATGAAGATCGGCGTGATGTTCGGCAGCCCGGAAACCACCACCGGTGGTAACGCGCTGAAGTTCTACGCCTCGGTTCGTCTCGATATCCGCCGTACCGGCGCGGTGAAAGAAGGCGACGAAGTGGTCGGCAGCGAAACCCGCGTCAAGGTTGTGAAGAACAAGGTCGCTTCGCCGTTCCGTCAGGCCGAGTTCCAGATTCTTTACGGCAAGGGCATCTACCTCAATGGCGAGATGATCGACCTGGGCGTGCTGCACGGTTTCGTCGAGAAGTCCGGCGCCTGGTATGCCTACGAAGGCACCAAGATCGGTCAGGGCAAGGCCAACTCGGCCAAGTTCCTGGCTGACAATCCGGAAGTCGCCGCCAAGCTCGAGAAGCAACTGCGTGACAAGCTGCTGGCACCAGTGGCAGACGTCAAGGCTTTGGCCTCCCGGGACAAGGTCGATAACATGGCCGAGGCCGATGTCGACGTTTGAGTCGTTGAATGACACTTGTACTCGATACCCTCGTCGCGGTGCGGCGAACCGCCATGGACCTGCTCGCACGTCGCGAGCATGGTCGAGTCGAGCTGACGCGCAAGCTGCGTCAGCGTGGCGCTGAGGCGGAGCTGATCGAAACAGCCCTCGACCGTCTGACGGAAGAGGGACTGCTTAGCGAAGCCCGATACCTTGAAAGTTTTGTCTCCTATCGCGCCCGCTCTGGCTATGGCCCTCTGCGAATTCGCGAGGAGCTGAGTCAGCGCGGTTTGCAACGCGCCGATATCGAACTCGCTCTGCGCGAAAGCGGTATCGACTGGCAGGCGCAGCTTCAGGATACGTGGCAACGCAAGTTCTCCGGGCATTTGCCCATTGATGCGAAGGAGCGAGCCAAACAAGGCCGTTTTCTTGCGTATCGGGGGTTCTCGATGGAGATGATCAACCGCTTGTTCAGCGGTAGAGGGATGGACGATTAACCCGATTCAATGAAAACGGCCCGCTATTGAAAAATAGCGGGCCGTTTTTTTTTGCTTTCAAATCACGCTGGAAGGTTCGCGCGAGCGTTGTGCTGTGGGCGGTTTGGAATCGGCCCAGTTTTCCGGCAGGTTGATGTAATCGACCAATTCACGCAGACGCCCGTGCGTACGGCCATTGAAGGCAAACGCCAGGCGCGCCAGGTGGCTGAATTGCGCTTCGTCGTGTTCTTCACCGCTGTAGGCGTGTTGATGAAACTGATCGCTCAGACACAGATCCGCGAATTCGTCCTGCATCTGCGCCAGTGCCTGATCGCTGAGCTTATGGTTCATGCGGATCACGAACTGCCGTTTGAGCCAGCGGCTGGAGTGGAAGTTGCTGTAGAACTGATTGATCTGTTCGACCGCTTCCTCAACGGTGTAGACCAGGCGCATCAGCTTCATGTCGGTCGGCAGTATGTAGCGGTTGTTCTCCAGCTGGCTCCGGATGAAATCCATCGCGCCTTGCCAAAACGTGCCGCCCGGCGCATCCAGCAGGACCACCGGCACCAGCGGACTTTTCCCGGTCTGGATCAGGGTCAGCACTTCCAGCGCTTCATCCAGCGTGCCAAAACCGCCCGGGCACAGCACCAGGGCATCAGCCTCCTTGACGAAGAACAGCTTGCGCGTGAAGAAGAAGTGGAAAGGCAGCAGGTTATCGGTGCCGTCCACGGTGGGGTTGGCATGTTGCTCGAAGGGCAGGGTGATGTTAAACCCCAGGCTGTGATCACGTCCGGCTCCTTCGTGCGCTGCAGCCATGATGCCGCCCCCGGCACCGGTGATGACCATCATGTCGGCGCGCGTCAAGGCTGCGCCGAGTTCGCGCGCCATGGCGTACAGCGGATGCTCCACCGGCGTGCGCGCCGAGCCGAACACGGTGACTTTGCGTCGCCCCTTGAATTGTTCCAATACCCGAAACGCTTGTTCCAGTTCGCGCAGGGCTTGCAAAGTGATCTTGGCGTTCCAGCGGTTGTGATCTTCCTGGGCCATGCGCAGCACGGTCAGGATCATGTCGCGGTAAATGGGCAGGTTGGGGCTGTCGGGTGAAACGCGCTTGAGTTGTTCTTCGACCTGGCTGACGAGGTCGGGGCCGTTTTCCTGAAAATGACGGCTCAAGAGGTCATTCGGTTGGTAAGGCATTCAACGTCTCCTTTTGCACAGAGCGGGTGGCCCTGACGAGCGACGTCAGTGCCGCGCTGCAAAAAACACGCATCGGCGGCAGTTCCTTTTCTGCCGTTTGCAAGTGTTCGGGAATACTCTGAATCTAGACCCTCGCGCGCATTTGCGCTGAGTTGATCATTGCGCCGCAACGTCCTGGCTGGCAACTGCCATTTGAATGAAGGCCAGTGCCGCCACCGTTCGTCCGAACATAAACCGCGCGGCCAACCCTCTGATTTACTGACAGACAGGTAGCGAGGATTGCTTCAAGGATTTGCGGGTGGCACGGAGGCGGGCCAAATGGCCAAAGTGATTCTGGAGATCGATACACAGCTGTATCGAATGTTGAAGGCATCAGCCGAGGCCAATCAGGTCAGTCTCGAAGAAGAGTGCTGCCGACGGTTGGCCGGTGGCGAGCGTCGCTCGCACTATCTACGGGCCTTGCTGGCCGAGTTGCGCGCCGAGGATGAACAGCGGCGCGCCAATTCGCGTTGATTACTTCTTCTTCGCCGGGGCCGCTTTCGGGCAGTCCGATTCCTGATAACTGGCGGAGCCGATGGCCTTGTTGGTTTTCACTTCGGTGAAGTCGTAACGCATGATCGCGCCCTTGGCCATCAGCTTGCGGTACGACGGGTTGTTGCAGACCGAGGCACCGAGCTGGAAGTACACCGCTTTCGGGTCGGCACGCATTTTGTCGGCGTGGCTCTTTTGTACGCTCAGGTGGTTGATCAACTGAGTGCCTTCGACGGTGTAGCCCTGGTCAAGAATGTCTTCATTGATTGCCCGAGGCGTGCCGACGCTGCTTTGGGCGGCGACGTTGCGCAGCTCTCTGTTCAGATTCTGCTCACTCAGGGATGCAGCCTGAGCGGTGAAGGACGACGCCAGCAGAATGGCAGCGGTGGGAACGATAAGGCGCAGCATGAAACTCTCCTGATTCGGTGACTGGTGGTTCGACCAACCACGGGGCTGTGCGTTCAGTGGCGGCGAATTATAGGGGAGCCGGTCTGGACGGTACAGGCTTGTGCCCGTTGCTCTGGTAAACTGCCGCGCTTTACTGCCCCTGCCGAGTGTTGTTCGTGTCGAGTTTTCCTGTCTGCCGGCGTTGCCCGCAATGAATCACGCCCCCAACGCCGTCGCCCGTTTGCGCGACCAGCGCGAGGATGAAGGCATCAAGCCGATTCAGGCCCGCGGCTTTCGCTCCGAGCGTTGCCGTGATTGCCGGGTGATCATCAGTCATTGCCTGTGCGCCTGGCGTCCCAGCGTCGAGACCCGTTCCGGCGTGTGCCTGATCATGACCGGCAAGGAAGTGTTCAAACCGAGTAATACCGGTTGGCTGATTGCCGACGTGGTGCGCGATAACCACGCGTTCATCTGGTCTCGCACCGAGCCTGACCGGCGGATGCTGGCATTGCTCAACGATCCGCAATGGCAGCCCTATCTGGTGTTTCCCGGCGAATACGTCGAGCCGTCGCGCGTGACCAACAGCGTCGCCCTTGATAGCAGCAAGCGCCCGCTGTTCATCCTGCTCGATGCTACCTGGACCGAAGCCCGGAAGATTTTCCGCAAGAGTCCGTATTTCGATCGCTTGCCGATTCTGAGCCTGCTGCCCGACAAACTGTCACGTTACCGCTTGCGCCGCTCGACCCGCAGCGAACATCTGTGCACCGCCGAAGTCGCGGCGTTGTGCCTGGAACTGGCCGGCGACAGCGATGCCGCTTCAGCGCTGGACGCCTATTTCGACGTGTTCAGCCAGCATTACCTCGGCGCCAAGCAGCAGCTGGAAATGAATGAATCGACGCCGGCCCACGCTGAGTTGCTGCCCTATATACGAAAGCCGCAGCCGGAGTTGGCCCAATAGTGGCCCATACTGTCAGCCGCAGCGGCCCTGCTGCTTGACCACCCCGGCTTCGCTGGGCATGCTTGGCGCCGATTAGGGTGCGGCCAAGGTTTGAAACGCCGTGTTTGCTGTTGATTGGCGTTGAACGTGCCCCTGTGGATCTCGCTTGAAGCGGCATCTCGAGTTGCTTTGGCCAGACCGGAATGCACCGGGTCTGCCATCAAAAAACAGGATCATTTGAAAAATGGCCACATACGACATCCTGATTGCCGACGATCACCCGCTTTTTCGTAGCGCGCTGCATCAAGCACTGACGCTGGGCCTCGGCCCGCAAGTCCGTCTGGTGGAAGTGGCGAGCATCGCCGAACTGGAGACCCGCCTGACCGAAAAGGCCGACTGGGATCTGGTCCTGCTGGACCTGAACATGCCCGGCGCCTACGGGTTTTCCGGGCTGGTGCTGCTGCGCGGTCAGTACCCGCAGATTCCGGTGGTGATGGTCTCGGCCCAGGAAGAAGCGTCGGTGATGGTCAAATCCCGTGAGTTCGGTGCCAGCGGCTTCATTCCCAAGTCCAGCGACCTGAGCGTGATTCAGGAGGCCGTGCGCAAGGTGCTCGACGGCGATGTGTTCTGGCCGCCGCAGGCATTTGAAGCGGTCAGCGTCTCCGATGAGGCCAAAGCCGCCAGCGATGGCCTCGCCAGCCTGACACCTCAGCAGTTCCGCGTGTTGACCATGGTCTGCGAGGGCCTGCTGAACAAGCAGATTGCCTATGAGTTGAGTGTGTCGGAAGCGACCATCAAGGCCCACGTCACGGCGATCTTTCGCAAATTGAATGTACGCACCCGTACGCAAGCGGCTTTACTGCTGCAACAACTTGAGTCAATTCCGAGCCAGTGATGGCTGCGGGTTTCACGCTTTTTTGACTCTTATTAATCTAGCTTCCCCACTCCTTTTTGGTTGGTCTCAACGTTATGTCACCTTTCAAGGGCCAGACCGGCCTGAAACGTATCCTCAACGCATCTGGCTATTCGCTCGACGGTCTGCGCGCAGCCTTCACCGGCGAAGCCGCGTTCCGTCAATTGGTACTGCTCAATGTCGTGCTGATTCCGCTGACGTTCTTCCTGAACGTCAGCCGTGTGGAACAGGCGTTGTTGATCGCAGTATGTCTGCTGGCGCTGATCGTCGAATTGCTGAACTCGGCCGTCGAAGCGGCCATCGATCGCATTTCGCTGGAGCTGCATCCGCTGTCGAAAAACGCCAAGGATATGGGCAGCGCCGCGCAATTTGTGGCGCTGAGCATGATCGCGCTGGTGTGGGCGGTGATTCTGCTTTAAGCGATGTTGGGCAGGACAATCTCGTCGCTGCGCTGCACCCCGGCGGTAAAAGCGCGGCACAGATCGAGAAACTCGCGCATGGCCGAGGTCTGGTATTTCTGTTTATGCCAGATGAAGTAAAACTGCCGGGCCAGGTCCAGGTCCGGCGTTTCCACCGGCACCAGGCTGCCGCGGCGAAACGCATCGCGCAGCGCCAGGCGCGAGATGCAGCCAATCCCCAGGCCTGATTCCACTGCGCGCTTGATCGCTTCGGTGTGTTCCAGCTCCAGACGGATGTTTAACGCGCTGCGATGGTGGCGCATGGCCTGATCAAAGGTCAGGCGCGTGCCGGAACCCTGTTCGCGCAGAATCCACGCCTCATGGGTCAGCTCTTCCATGCTCGCGCTGCCGCGCTTGGCCAGTGGATGCTGCGGCGCGCAGAACACCACCAGCTCATCTTCGACCCAGCTCTGCACTTCAATGTCTGGATGGCTGCAATCGCCTTCAATCAGACCCAGGTCAATTTCGTAGTGGGCGACTTGTTGCACGATATTGGCTGTGTTCTGCACATGCAGCTTCACCTGACTTTCCGGGTGGCGCTGCATGAAGCCGCCAATCAGCAGGGTCGCCAGATAATTGCCGATGGTCAGCGTCGCGCCTACCGACAGCGAGCCGAAACCGGATTTGCCATTGAGCAGGTCTTCGATCTCCTTGGCCTGATCGAGCAGAGCCACCGCTTGCGGCAACAGCTGTTTGCCGAGGGCGTTGAGGCTCAGCCGTTTACCGGCGCGGTCGAACAGCTGGCAGCTGGACTGGCGCTCAAGTTCGGTGATCGAGGTGCTGGCAGCCGACTGCGAGAGGTTGAGCAGACCCGCAGCACGGGATACGCTTTCCTGCTGGGCGACGGCGACGAAGACTTGCAGTTGACGGAGAGTAAATCGCATATCGATATAACCGATAACCCTTATCTTAATAATCCAGTTAACAGATATTGTCGTCGCTATTAGAATGCGATGCAATTGCGCACGTTAAGCCTCATTGAGCCGCGCAGACCAATCTCCAGGAGTCAAACGTACATGAGCAACATGAACCACGAGCGTGTCCTCAGTGTTCATCACTGGAACGACACTCTGTTCAGCTTCAAGTGCACCCGCGATCCGGGCCTGCGCTTCGAGAACGGTCAGTTCGTGATGATCGGCCTGCAGCAGCCCAACGGCCGCCCGCTTATGCGCGCTTACTCGATCGCCAGCCCGAATTGGGAAGAGCATCTGGAATTCTTCAGCATCAAGGTGCAGGACGGTCCGCTGACCTCGCAACTGCAGCACTTGAAGGAAGGCGACGAGATCATCATCTCGAAAAAGCCTACCGGCACCCTGGTGCTGGATGACCTGAACCCGGGCAAGCATTTGTACCTGCTGAGTACTGGCACCGGTCTGGCGCCGTTCATGAGCGTCATTCAGGATCCGGAAACCTACGAGCGCTTTGAAAAAGTGATCCTGGTTCACGGTGTGCGTTACGTCAACGAAGTCGCCTACCGCGAATTCATCACCGAGCACCTGCCGCAGAACGAGTTCTTCGGCGAAGCGCTGCGTGACAAGCTGATCTACTACCCGACCGTGACCCGTGAGCCGTTCGAGAATCAGGGCCGTCTGACCGACCTGATGCGCAGCGGCAAGCTGTTCAGCGATATCGGCCTGCCTCCGATCAACCCGCAGGACGACCGTGCGATGATCTGCGGCAGCCCGAGCATGCTCGACGAGACCAGCGAAGTGCTCGACAGCTTCGGCCTGAAGATTTCGGCGCGGATGCGCGAGCCGGGTGATTACCTGATCGAGCGTGCGTTCGTCGAAAAATAACCCCCCTTGTAGGAGTGAGCCTGCTCGCGATAGGGCCGTGCCAGTTGAGATCCATCTTGACTGATCCACCGCAATCGCGAGCAGGCTCACTCCTACAGAAAAGCAAAAAGCCCGCGTTGCCTGAGAAGGCAGCGCGGGCTTTTTCGTTTTCCGGGGTTTACGCCGAGACCGGGATAACTTCCAGTACGCAAATCTGCTCCGGCGTCGGATAATGCCAGCGCACGTCCAGATCCCAGAATTGCGCACCGTATTCACGTTCCGGTGCCGGTGTCTGATAGGCCGGACGCGGATCCTGAGCCAGGCACTGTTCAATCAGCTCAACCAACGGCTCATCGAGGCGCTGAGCATGTGTATGCGCCTGTTGCAGCGCCGACTCCGCCCACTGCACGTCAATCAGTTGCGGCGCGGCGCTGGCGATATCGTTTCTCGCCCCCGGGATGATATCGGCATATGGCACGTAGGGTTTGATGTCGAGAATCGGCGTGCCGTCGAGCAGATCAATCCCGGAGATGAACAGGCGATGGGCTTCGACCTTGTCCAGTTTCACCACCGATTGGCCGATGCCGTTAGGGCGATGGGTGGCGCGAGTAGCGAACACGCCCATCGACTTGTTGCCGCCCAGGCGCGGCGGGCGAACCTTGAGGCGTGGCTTTTCCTCCAGCGCCTGATGGAACAGGAACAACAGCCACACATGACTGACCTGCTCCAGGCCCTGCACGGCATCACCCTGGTCGAACGGTGCGACCAGTTCCAGCACACCACGGGCAGCCGGGGCCAGTTGTGGCTGGCGGGGAATGGCGAACTTCTCCTTGAAGCAGGAGCGCACGAAGCCGATGGGGGAGACGCTGTAAGTCATGGTTTTGAATCGACGCGGGGTGGGGGGGGATGATAACCCGGCAGCCCTTAGATCTGGTGGTGACTGGCTGACGCTATCGCGAGCAGGCTCACTCCTACAGGGTCATGGGTGTACAAAAAATCTGTGCTCGCTGAAAATCCCTGTAGGAGTGAGCCTGCTCGCGATAGCTTCACCGTCGATCTCAGAGGCTGAACCCCCCATCCAGCGGAATAATATTCCCGGTCATATAAGCCCCGGCCGTACTCGCCAGGCTGATCGCCAGCGCCGCCATCTCTTCCTCGCGTCCCCAGCGCTTCATCGGAATCAGCGCAGTGTCTTCAGCCAATGCCCGCTCATCGCTGCCAATATGCTGGGTCATCTTGCTCGGAAACCGCCCCGGCGCAATCACGTTGACGTTGATGTGCTGGCTCACCAGTTCCCGCGCGAGAATGCGTGACAGCTGATGCAGGGCCGCTTTACTCGGGCCGTAGGCATACGCCTGCTCGCCGAACGAAGAAATCCCCGCTACCGAACCAATGTTGATGATCCGCGCCGGATTCGCCGCCGAACCGGCCTTGCGCAGCAGCGGCAGGAACTGCTGAATGCAGCTGAACACCGAGGTCACGTTCAGTTGCATGACCTTTTCCCAGCCTCTGACGGGGTAGCTTTCCAGCGGTGCGCCCCAGGTGGTGCCAGCGTTGTTCACCAGAATATCCAGATGAGTGATCTGCTCGCCCAGGCGCGCAGCCAATTCCCGCACGCCTTCTTCGGTGGCCAGATTCGCCGCCACGCCATGGCAAATGCCCAGCGCGGCAAGTTCTTCAGCAGTTTGGTGGCAGGCTTCTACGTCGCGCGAGCAGACATAGACACGGGCGCCGGCCTCAACGAAGGCCTTGGCGATCATTTTGCCAATACCACGGGTGCCGCCGGTCACCAGCGCGGTGCGGCCTTGCAGGGAAAAGTAGGGGTGCATGGCGACTCCTGAGGGCTAGGGATCAGTACACTCTAGGCCATGCGGCCAGCTTCGAGCTGCAAGCTACAAGCGGCAAGTCAAAAAACGATGCCCCGCCTTGCCGCTTCTAGCTTCTAGCTTCTAGCTTGCAGCTTGCAGCTTGCATGCAGCTTGCAGCCTGTCGCTGCTTTACGCTCTCACGCGGAGCGTGAGGCCCTTGAGGAAGTTGCGCAGCAACTGGTCGCCACACGGACGATAGTTGGTGTGGCCGACCTTGCGGAACAGCGCGCTCAGTTCAGGTTTGGACACCGGGAACTCGGCGGCCTTGAGAATCGCATGCATGTCGTCTTCTTTCAGTTCGAAGGCGACGCGCAGCTTTTTCAGGATGATGTTATTGGTCACCGGCACTTCGATCGGCTGCGGCGGACGGCTTTCGTCCTTGCCGCGCTTGAAGATCACCAGACCATCGAGGAAGTGCGCGATGACTTCGTCCGGGCAGCGCACGAAGCCTTCTTCGTCTTCTTCTTTCTTGTCGAGCCAGGTCAGGACGTCAGCGAGCGCTACGTCCATGCCGCCAAGTTTGATGATCTCGACGACCTTCTTGTCGCTGATGTCGAGCATGTAGCGCACGCTGCGCAGTACGTCGTTATGAACCATGTCGGTATTCCTGATGCGTGGTGGGCAGCGCTCGGGGGCGCTGCCGAAATGTGTGGCGGCAGTGCAAGCCCTAGAACTTCTCTTTGCCGGACAGGTAGCGCCATTGGCCAACCGGGACTTTGCCGATCGAGACGCCGCCGATGCGGATGCGGCGGATGCCGATAACCTTCAGGCCCACCGCTGCGCAGAACTGCGCGATGATCCCCGGCTGCGGGTTTTTCATGGCGAAGCGCAGGCGGTTTTCGTTTTGCCAGCTGGCCTTGACCGGCGGCAACTCCTTGCCCTTGTGGGTCAGGCCGTGCTGCAAGCGGTTAAGGCCATGGGCGGCCATCTCGCCTTCGACTTCGACGATGTATTCCTGCTCGATCTTCGCCGCGTCGGCGGTGAGCTTGCGCAGGATTTTCCAGTCCTGGGTGAACACCAGCAGGCCGCTGGCGTTGGGCTGCAGGTCGGCGCTGGCGGTCAGGCGCAGGAAATGTCCGCGCAACGGACGCTTGCCGTAGCGATGCTCTTCGCTGAGGGTTTCGGCGCTGAGCGATTGCATGGCGCTCTCGACATTCATGCCGGCAGGCGCGTTGAGCAGGATGGTCACCGGCTCCGGCGCGGTGGCCTTGGCATCCTTGTCGAGTTCGACTTTTTGGTCGCCGACCTTGAATTGCGGCTCGTCAATCACCTCGCCGTCCACGGTGACCCAGCCGCCCTCGATGAACAGCTCGGCCTCCCGGCGGGAGCAACCAACCAGTTCGATGAGGCGTTTGGAGAGGCGAATCGGGTCAGTCATGACAGGGCCGTAACAAAAAAGGGGTGGGCATTGTACCTGTGTGGAAGCGGTTAAGCCCGGTTCCATTTCGGTATCGTTATTTGTAGGAGTGAGCCTGCTCGCGATTGCTTTGTGACATTCAGTATTGATGTCGGCTGGTCTGGCGCTATCGCGAGCAGGCTCACTCCTACAGGGTGTTGTGTTGGGTCAGCCGTTGCTCGAGCGCTGCTGGGACTGCCGCAACCGCATGTGCAGCAACGGATACGGCTGGCCCATGCCATCGACTTCGGAGCGGCCGATGACCTCGAAGCCCTGTTTCTGATAAAAGCCCAAGGCTTGCGGATTCTGTTCGTTGACGTCCAGTTCGTCGGCATTCAACCGTTCGATCGCGTATCTGAGCAACTGCTTGCCCAGCCCCTGACCGCGATGATCGGGGTCGATAAACAGCATTTCAATCTTGCCCGCCGCAACACCGGCAAACCCGGTGATGCGTTGCTGGCCGTCCCGGGTGCAGATCAGCATCACCGCATCGAGATAGCGGGTGAGCACCAGATTGCGCAGCAGCTCGATGTAGCTGTCTGGCAGAAAGTCATGGGTGGCGCGGACCGAGGCCTCCCAGACCCGGGTCAGTTCTTCGTAATCGCTGATTTTCGGTGTGTGGATGACCGAATGCTGACGCATGTGCGTGTGCCTCTCGTGCGTGTTCAAGGGAGTCCGTCCCCCGCTAAACGATAGCCGCAAAAAAGCCCCGCATCGAGCGAGGCTTTTCAATTGTGTGACGTCCCTTGTGGGAGCGGGCTTGCTCGCGAATGCGTCACATCAGCCGACATCTTCACTGACTGATTCACCGCTTTCGCGAGCAAGCCCGCTCCCACAGGTTTTGCGTGGTGCTTAGATCTGCTCAGCCCACAAATCGTATTCGTCAGCGTCAGTCACCTTGCACCAGACTTTGTCGCCCGGCTTCAGATTGCTGCCGTTGTCGATAAATACGTTGCCATCGATTTCCGGGGCATCGAAGAAGCAACGGCCAACCGCGCCTTGCTCGTCAACCTCATCCACCAACACCTCGATCTCACGGCCGATGCGCATTTGCAGGCGTGCCGAGCTGATTGCCTGCTGGTGCGCCATGAAGCGGTCCCAACGGTCTTGCTTGACGTCGTCCGGCACCACGTCCAGGTCCAGATCGTTGGCTGGCGCGCCTTCAACCGGCGAATACTGGAAGCAGCCGACGCGATCGAGCTGGGCTTCGGTCAGCCAGTTGAGCAGGTATTGGAAGTCTTCTTCTGTCTCGCCCGGGAAGCCCACGATGAAGGTCGAACGGATGATCAGATCCGGGCAGATTTCGCGCCAGTTCTTGATCCGCGCCAGGGTCTTGTCTTCGAACGCCGGGCGTTTCATCGACTTCAGGACTTTCGGGCTGGCGTGCTGGAACGGGATGTCCAGGTACGGCAGGATCTTGCCGGCGGCCATCAGCGGGATCAGCTCGTCGACGTGCGGGTACGGATAAACGTAGTGCAAGCGGACCCAGACGCCCAAGGTGCTCAGGGCTTCGCACAGCTCGGTCATGCGGGTTTTCACCGGTGCGCCGTTCCAGAAACCGGTGCGGTATTTGACATCAACGCCGTAAGCGCTGGTGTCCTGGGAAATCACCAGCAGCTCTTTCACGCCGGACTTGACCAGACGCTGAGCTTCGTCGAGCACATCGCCCACCGGACGGCTGACCAGTTTGCCGCGCATCGACGGGATGATGCAGAACGAGCAGCTGTGGTTGCAGCCTTCGGAAATCTTCAGGTAGGCGTAGTGGCGCGGGGTCAGCTTGATGCCTTGTGGTGGCACCAGGTCGATCAGCGGATTGTGATCCTGACGCGGCGGCACCACATCGTGCACGGCGTTGACCACTTGCTCGTACTGCTGCGGACCGGTCACAGCCAGTACGCTCGGGTGCACGTTGCGAATGTTGCCTTCTTCCACGCCCATGCATCCGGTGACGATCACCTTGCCGTTTTCCTTGATCGCTTCGCCGATCACTTCCAAAGACTCAGCCTTGGCCGAATCGATGAAACCGCAGGTATTGACCACCACGACGTCGGCGTCCTGATAGGTGGACACCACGTCATAGCCTTCCATGCGCAGCTGGGTCAGGATGCGCTCGGAGTCGACCAGTGCTTTCGGGCAACCCAGAGATACAAAGCCAACCTTTGGATTGGCCGGCGCAGGAGTGGTGGACATGTCTAACCTCGGTGTTTTGTGACGTCGCCTCCGGGGTACGGAAGCCGACGGATGGGCGCTTAAGGCGCGCCTCTGATCAAAAAGTGCGCAATTCTAGCGGCGGGCAACGCACTTGACCAGCTTTATACGGGGAAATACGACGAGTGCTGCGCTATGCTTCGCGCCGTTGAGCTTTACCAATTTTTTACAGTCAACAAAACGTCTGTAACAACAGGTAAAACAGCGCATGCTGCAGCACAAAGCATAGTGCTTCCTTCAAAGAAGCCGGTATTGAGATCAGGAGTGTTGGATGGGTCAGGCAAGTAGTCATGCGGCAGGCGCCGAAGGTTCGGCAAGCAGGCCGCTGAGCATGCTGGTCGCGGCGGTCGGGGTGGTTTACGGCGACATCGGCACGAGCCCGTTGTACACCCTTAAAGAAGTGTTTTCCGGCGCGTATGGCGTACCGGTCAATCACGACGGCGTGCTGGGTATTCTGTCGTTGATCTTCTGGTCGCTGATCTGGGTGGTCTCGATCAAGTACATGATGTTCGTCCTGCGCGCCGACAACCAGGGCGAGGGCGGCATCATGGCCCTCACCGCACTGGCGCGGCGAGCGGCGGCGGGGCGCAAACGCCTGCGCACGTTGTTGGTGGTCTGCGGACTGATCGGCGCGGCGCTGTTTTACGGCGACAGCATGATCACCCCGGCCATTTCAGTGCTTTCAGCGATTGAGGGTCTGGGCCTGGCGTTTGACGGCATCGATCACTGGGTGGTGCCATTGTCGCTGGTGGTGCTGGTGGCACTGTTTCTGATCCAGCGTCACGGCACGGCGCGGATCGGCATTCTGTTCGGACCGATCATGGTCACCTGGTTTCTGGTGCTCGGCGCCCTCGGCGTGTATGGCATCAGCCACGCGCCAGAAGTGCTGCACGCGATGAACCCGGTCTGGGCCGTGCGCTTCTTCACGGTTCACCCGGGCATGGGCGTGGCGATCCTCGGCGCCGTGGTATTGGCTTTGACCGGCGCCGAAGCGCTGTACGCCGACATGGGCCACTTCGGCCGCAAGCCGATTGCTCGTGCGTGGTTCCTGCTGGTGCTGCCGGCGCTGGTGCTGAACTACTTCGGCCAGGGCGCGTTACTGCTGGAAAATCCTGACGCGGCGCGTAACCCGTTTTATCTGCTGGCACCGAGCTGGGCATTGATTCCGCTGGTTGGCCTGTCGACCCTGGCCACGGTGATCGCCTCGCAAGCGGTGATTTCCGGTGCGTTCTCCCTGACCCGTCAGGCGATCCAGCTCGGCTACATCCCGCGCATGTACATCCAGCACACCTCCAGCGACGAGCAGGGCCAGATCTACATCGGCGCGGTGAACTGGGCGCTGATGGTCGGGGTGGTCCTGCTGGTGATCGGTTTCGAGTCCTCCGGCGCACTCGCGTCGGCCTACGGCGTGGCGGTGACCGGGACCATGCTGATGACCACCATTCTGGTGTCAGCGGTCATGCTGCTGCTGTGGAAATGGCCGCCGATCCTCGCGGTCCCGGTGCTGCTCGGTTTCCTGTTGGTCGATGGCCTGTACTTCGCCGCCAACGTGCCGAAGATCGTTCAGGGCGGCGCATTTCCGGTGATCGCCGGTATTGCCCTGTTCGTGCTGATGACCACCTGGAAGCGCGGCAAACAACTATTGGTCGACCGCCTCGACGAAGGCGCGCTGCCGCTGCCGATCTTCATCAGCAGCATCCGCGTGCAACCGCCACATCGCGTGCAGGGCACCGCTGTTTTCCTCACCGCGCGCTCAGACGCTGTGCCGCATGCGCTGTTGCACAACCTGCTGCATAACCAGGTGTTGCATGAGCAGGTGGTGCTGTTGACCGTGGTCTATGAAGATATTCCGCGTGTGCCGCCATCGCGACGCTTTGAAGTCGAAGCGCACGGGGAGGGCTTCTTCCGGGTCATTCTGCATTTCGGCTTTACCGACGAACCGGACGTGCCGCAGGCGTTGAAGCTGTGCCATTTGGATGATCTGGACTTCAGCCCGATGCGCACGACCTACTTCCTTAGCCGCGAAACCGTGATCGCCTCGAAACTTGAGGGCATGGCGCGTTGGCGGGAAGCGTTGTTTGCGTTCATGTTGAAGAATGCCAATGGCAATTTGCGCTTCTTCAATTTGCCGCTGAACCGGGTGATTGAGTTAGGGACGCAGGTGGAGATGTAAGCCTCGCCTCAACTGAAAAGCCCCCGTTAGCCTTGTGGTTGGCGGGGGCTTTTTTGTGCCTGGGCACTTCGCTTGAATCCTGCACCAATCCCCCAGTGGGAGCGGGCTTGCTCGCGAATGCGTCATGTCAGTCGACATCTCCAGTGGCTGATCCACCGCCTTCGCGAGCAAGCCCGCTCCCACACGTTATGAGGTGCGTACAGATGGATCCGCTTCAGATTCGCTCTTGGCGCGTGCAGGTCTCGGAATCAGCGCCTGAATCACGTCACCAACCAAGGCTTTGCCCATCACTGTCAGGAATACGCAGCCCAGGCATGACGGTCGGCGTTTCTGTTGAAGGCTGCGTCTTCTGCGAAGGATTTGGCCTGTAGGAGTGAGCCTGCTCGCGATAGCGGTGTGTCAGTTGGCAAATGGGTGGCTGACACTCCGCTATCGCGAGCAGGCTCACTCGTACAGGGGAACGGTTTAATCCTCCGAGATGTAAAAAGCCCCCGCAACCGTGAAGTTGCGGGGGCTTTTTGTGTGCGGCGCTTCAGATCACTCTTGCGCCACCGAATCCTTGCTCTGGCGTTTCTGAATCAAATCTACCAAGCGCTTGGCCAGTGCCGGGTAGTTCTCATCGAAGTGGTGCCCGCCGGGCAGTTTCACCGGTTCGCCGACGGCCGTCTTGTCGGTGCAGCCACTCTCATCCGTCTCTTCTTCGCCATAGATGCACACAACCTTCGCCGCTGGCAGCTTGGCCATTTCCGGGCCGGTGGCGGCTTCTTTGCCGGCGTTGCCGAGCCAGCCTTCGACTTCGATTTCGAAGCTGCCGGTGCGGGCGAAGGCGAGCAGGATGATGGCGTCGACGCGCTGCTGTTCGTTCTCTGGCAGGCGGTTGTAGATCGCCGGGAGGACGTCGGCGCCGAACGAGTAGCCGGTGAGGATGAAGCGCTTGGTGCCCCATTTCTGCCGGTAGTGCTGCATCAGTTCGGTGAGGTCGAGGGCGCTTTGTTCCGGGCTCTTGTGCTGCCAGTAGTAGCGCAAGGTGTCGATGCCGACCACCGGGTAGCCGATCTTGGCCATTTCCCCGGCTACATCGCGGTCGAGGTCGCGCCAGCCGCCGTCGCCGGAGAGGAACAGGGTCACGGTGTCGTTGGCCTGGCCGGCCGGCACTTCCACCACCGGGATCGCCAGGCCGCCGTTGGCCTTGTCGCCGCCGACGAGGATCTTGCGCAGTTCGTTGTTCAGCACTTGGGGCAGGTTGATGTCGTAGTCGCTGATGCTGGTCTCGGCGTTCGGTTGATCGCGCACGAAACCGGCGCTGGTGTCGTCCGGGTTGTCGTTCCACGCGACCAGCCAGTGGCCGTGGGCGGCGGATTTTGGCAGCAGGTGCGTGCAGCCCGGCTTTTCCAGCGCGAGGTCGACGGAGATGGCCTGAGCCTTGTCGTCTTTCTGTTCTGCCAGCCAGCGCCACGCCAGCACCGCGCCCGGGCCGATGCCGCTGACCAGGGTCGCCGGGCCGTTCAGTTCGCGCAGGCCCGCTTGCAGGGCGCGGCTTTGCAGCAGGCAGTCCTTGGGCAGGATCACCTGAACGATCTGCGCCGAAGCGCTGCGGCTGAGGGTAGTCAGTTGTTTCTCGGAGAGCTTCTGTTCGTCGGTAACGGCCACCAGCACCTGGGCCTTGGCTTTGGTGCCCGGGATCACCCGGGTCATGGCCGCGCCATCGGCGGGTTTGAGCTGTTCGACGGTCGGTTCCGGTGCCGGGCGTTTGAGGTACCAGAAACAACCGCCGGCAATCACGGCCAGCACCAGCAGGGCGGCCAGGATGTACTTCAGGGAGCGTTGAATCATCAGCGTTTCACCAATCCAGTCAAGCCGCCCGCGATCAGGGCAGCAGTGTCGGCCAGCGCCACGAGCGGATCGAGTCCGGCGGGCACGGCCATATAACGGGGTTCCCAGTCAGGCTGGAACTTGTCTTTGAAGCGGCGCAAGCCTTGGAAGTTGTACAACTGCTCACCACGGCGGAAGACCATCGAGCCCAGCCGTTGGGTCAGCGGTGCACCACGCCGGGGTTGCAACCCCGACAACGGCACCATGCCCAGGCTGAAGCGCGCGTATCCGTGACTCTTATAGTGTTGAATCAGGCCGACCATCATGAATTCCATGGTCAGCTTCGGCGCTTCGGGGTGTGCGCGCATCAGGTCGAGACTGGCCAGATCATGACTGTAGGTCTCGAGCAGATTGGCGAACGCCACCGGGCGGCCCTCGAAGCGAATCACCGCAATGCGGAAATGCTTCAGGTAGTCGTCGCTGAAGCGACCAAGGGAGAAGCCTTTCTCGCGCACGTTCTTGCCGGTCAGCCAGGCATCGGAAATCACCTTGAGTTCAGCCATCGGCGCCTGCCCCGGCTCATGGATTTCCAGCGACAGGCCGTCGCGGGTGCCACGGTTCCAGGTGTAGCGCAGATCCTTCATTTCCTTGCCCTTGGCTTCCAGGTCGAAACGCTGCAGATCGACCCGCGCTTCTTCGCCGAGCTTGATCGCGGTCAGGCCGATGTCCATGTAGTAGGGCAGGTTCTCGGCGCGGACCTGATAGAACACCGGGCGGGCGTGATGGATGTCGCACAGGTCACGGAACTGCCAGATCATTTCCGCGCGTTGCTGGCTCGGCCCGATCGGGTCGTACAGCGCCACCAGGCTGCGGCCACGGCGGGCATACATCAGAAACGCCTCATCGTTGGGGTGGAACAGCAACGCCTTGTCACCGGTCAGGGCGAGGCCGCCGTCGGGTTGCGCCGACGCCATGAGGATCTTCGCCGCGCGCTCGAGTTCTTCGGGTGTCGGCAGATGAATCACTGGGCGTGCGGTGCGCAGCAGCCAGGTCAGGGAAATCACCACCAGCAGCACCGCAGCGCCGAGCAGCGAGCGCAGACCACGCGGGGCGTCAGCATCCAGAGTGAACTGCCACCAGAGCTGGTGGCTGTAAGGTACGTCCTGATAGGCAAACAGCAGCAACCACGCCGAAGCACCCAGCACACACAGGCTAGCGACCAGATACAGCGGCGAAAACGGCAGTTCGGTCAGACGGCTCGGGCGATAGAAGGAGCGGCGGAACACACCGAGCAGGGCGGCCGTCAGGGTCATCAGCGTGGCTTCTTCCCAGTCAAAGCCTTTGAGCAGCGAGAGCAGGGCGCCGACCAGCAGCAAAATGGTGGTCAACATCCACGCCGCCGATAGACGACGACGCAGACCCTGGGCGAGCAACAGACAGAGCACGCCAATCAGGCTGGCGCCGAAGTGCGACGCGTCAACCAGACGATGCGGGATCAGAAAGCCGATGTGCTCCAGACGCGTGTCGATCTCCGGGGTGGCGCCGGAAAACAGCAGCACCACGCCCGACAGGAACACCAGCACCGCCAGAATCGGCGCGGCCAGTCCGGACGCCGCACGCAGGGTCTGGCTCTGGAACAGACGCTGGCCTTCGTTGATCAGCAGCAACACGCAGGCGACCAGCAGCGGCAGCACCACATAAATCAGGCGATACAGCAGCAGTGCGGCGGCCAGTGGTGCGGCACCGAGCTTGTCGGCGAACGCGGCGAGCAGAATCGCTTCGAACACACCGACGCCGCCCGGCACGTGACTGAGTACACCGGCAGCCAAAGCCAACAGGTACACCAGCAGGAACGGCGCAAAGGGCGGCGCTTCCGGCAGCAACAGGTAGAGCACCGTGGCGGCAGCCGCGACGTCGAGGGCGGTGATCACCAGCTGCAGGATGGTCAGGCGCCGGCCCGGCAGGCGCAGCGTGCGGCGCCCGGCCTTGACCAGCAGGTTGTCGGGGTAGGGTTGTTCCGGCAGGCGACGGCGATAGATGCCGATCGCCAGCACCGCACCAAGGATCAGCACAGCGGCGGCGACGGAGCCCAACAAAACCTGGGACAAACCCAGCGCTTGCGAGGCGGCCGGCAGGTTGCTCAAGGTGGCCAGCGCAGCCAGCGGCGGCAAGGCGCAGCCCAGCGAGAGGCTGGCGAACAGGGTCATGTGGGCGACTTCCGACGCACCGACGCCCAATCGCGCATATAAACGATAGCGAACCGAGCCGCCGGAAAGCAGCGACAGGCCAATCGCATTGCCAATCGCAAACGCGGTAAAGCCGCCGAGGGCGAGCATGCGCGGCGGCAACGTTACACCGGCGTAGCGGCTGGCCGACCATTCATAGCCGAGCAGGATGACGAAGCCGACCACGGTCGCCCCGAGAGCACCGAGCAGGGCCGGTTTCGGTACGTCGAGAATCGAGTCATGCAGCGCGTCGAGATCGAGTTCGGCGAGCAGATGGCGGCAGGCAACCAGGGCAACGGCAAACAGCAGCAACGTGACGGCCAGGCCGATCGGTTGACGGTATTTGCTTAACCGATCCAGCCAGCGCAAACGCTGGGGTTTGATCGGTTGCTCTGCTGTGACGGTGTCTTGTGGATCAGACGAGTTGGCGCGCATCAATCACCTCTTGGATTGTGCGCGACAGGATGGAGGTATCCAGCCAAGTTACCAATCCCTGTAGAAAAAAATAATCACAAAATACTACGCCTCTCGCCGGGCATCGGCGAGGGCAGTTCCCGGATTGCGAAGGGCCTTTCTGCGCCTTGAGTCAAGTCGCAGATGGCGGCTCCGATGATCCCCAGCGGTTTCACTGCACAGTGACAGATCATTGTTGCGAAAGGACTTTTTCGACAGATACAAAAAAGGCCACTCTTTCGAGTAGCCTTTTTTGATGTTTGGTTGCGGGAGCCGGATTTGAACCGACGACCTTCGGGTTATGAGCCCGACGAGCTACCAGACTGCTCCATCCCGCGTCTGTGTGGCGGCATTCTACAGGCGAACGGCGAGGTGTCAACCGCTAATCCTGTAATGGCTGAAATAACTGCGCAATCGCGGCAAACGGTCGCAGGTACGCGTTAAGTTTCGGAAATCCAAAGAAATCCTCTTTCGCATTCCGTATTGGCGATCCCGTCAGTGCAAAACAGACGCGCACAAAAAAGGCCACTCTTTCGAGTAGCCTTTTTTGATGTTTGGTTGCGGGAGCCGGATTTGAACCGACGACCTTCGG